>NZ_JBEFST010000022.1:0-114755 GCF_053483675.1 Mycolicibacterium sp. XJ1819
GTCTGGCGTCGACGTTGTCGACGCGATGACGGGAGGACGCGTGAGGGTCCGCATCGACCCGGCCAAGTGCACCGGCCACGGACAGTGCGCCGCCAATGCGCCGGAGGTGTACGAACTCGACGATCTCGGTTACGCGGTGCCGATGGACGGCCCCGTTCCCGACGGTCTCGAGGCGCAGGCCAAACTCGGCGCGGGGGCGTGCCCCGAGCGCGCGATCGCCGTCGTCGAATAGGCCGATCGGTCGGCTCGACTGAATCCGGGGATTTCCGCCGTCCCGGCAGGTAGCTTCAAAGGCGTCGGGATCGTTCGACCCTCTGCGGGGGACATCACGATGTCCGGGTGACGTTTCGGGAGGTCGCACGAATCCGCCGTCACCGCTTACCTCTTCGGCGCGAGGAGACCCTCGAGACATGACCAACCTAGAAACCTCAAATGACAGCCGCACCGACCCGGGCGTGCCCGTCGTGGAGTTTTTGCCCGGCGCGCCGCAGCCGGTGATGGGCAACGCGAAACTGATGGCCGAGCTGAGGGAGATCGGTCCGATTCTGTGGAACACCGCCGAACAGGGGTTCTGGGTGCTCACCGATGGTGAGCTGGTGCGCGAGGTGTATTCGGACCCGCAGACCTTCTCCAGTTCCTCGACGGTCGCGAACATGCCCGACCCGCCGTATCTGTGGATCCCGCAGATGCTCGATCCGCCCGAGCACACCGAATGGCGCCACCTGCTGGCCCCCTACTTCTCCCCCGGCAATCTCAAGCGGCTCGAGGACTCGGTGCGCACGCGGTGCAGCGCGCTGCTCGACGAGGTGGTCCAAGACAACAGTTGCGAGTACCGCCAGGCATTCGCCGACCGCTACCCGACCTCGATCTTCCTGGACATGTTCGGCGCCCCAATCGAAGATCTGCCGCAGTTCCTGGTGTGGGAGAACGACATCCTGCACCTGAACCCCGAGGACGATCCCGACCACACCCGCCAGATCGGCGCGATGATGGCGGTGATGGGTTACTTCAGCGACCTCATCGAACAGCGTCGCAAGCAACCCCGCGAAGACATCGTCTCGCACAGCCTGACGTGGCGTATCGACAACAAGCCGATTCCGACCGAACAGCTGCTGTCGTTCTGCCTGCTGATGTTCATGGCCGGGTTGGACACCGTGACGATCCAGCTGACCTACTCGATGTACCACCTGGCCACCCATCCCGAGGACCGCCGCCGCATCGTCGAGGATCCTGGCGTGCTGCGTACCGCGGTCGAAGAACTACTGAGGGTCTACACGTTCGTGCCGCCCGCCCGGAAAGTCATGAAAGACATCGACTTCCACGGCGTTCAGATGAAGGCCGGCGACATGGTGCACGTACCGATGCACGGGCCCTGCCACGACGACCGCCTGTTCCCCGACCCGATGCGCGCGGTCATCGATCGTCAACCCAACCCGCACGCGGCGTTCGGGCTGGGACCGCACCGATGTGTCGGTGCGGCGCTGGCTCGCCGGGAACTGAATATCGCCTTGGAGCAATGGCATCAGCGGATTCCCGACTACCGCATCCCAGACGGTTTCGAGATCACCGAAACCGGGGGGATGCACGGCATCGAATCGTTGTTGCTGGAATGGGATTAGCGGTCCCGCCCGCCGGCGGCTGATAGTTTCGGCATGTGAAGCCCCGCCGGCTGCTCGTCCGGTATGCAGCCGGGCTGGTCTTCGCCTATCTGTTGACCGCCGCCGAAGTCGTCGCGATCGCGGTGTCACTGACCGGCCGCAGTGTGCTCACCCCGGCGATGATCGCCGCCACAGTGGCGTTGGTCGTCGTCGGCACCGTGATCGTCGCGGTCGGCGCGGTGCGCATCGTGGCACCCGCCCTGCGCTGGCTCGGCACCCGCGAACCCACCGAAGTCGAACGGCTCAGCGGGCTGAAGATCCTGCGCCGGCAGTCCGCGATCACCGTCGCGCCGTGGGTACTTGCCGCGGCCGTCCTGATTCCGCTGAACCTCGCCGCCAGAACCGAGGTGCAGGTGGTGATGGCCGCGGCGATCCTGTTCGGCACCATCGCCACGGTGTGCACCGGGTTTCTGTTCACCCTGCGCACCCTGCGTCCCGTGCTGGCGGGTTTGACGAGGGACTTCAGCCGAATCACACCGATCACCGCACCGGGGGTGCGGGCGCGGCTGCTGCTGATGTGGATGGTCTGTACCGCGCTGCCCGGGTTGGCGATCGCGTCGCTGCTGGTCATGCGGTCGCGCGGGTGGGTCATCGAGCAGAGCGCGCGGATCGAACTCGCGCTGCTCGTGCTCGCACTGGTCGCTGTCGTGCTCGGTTTGCGGGCCATGATCCTGGTGTCGATCTCGATCTCCGACCCGGTCGGTGAGGTCATCGGCGCAATGGCCAACGTCGCCCGGGGCCGCATCGACACCACACTCGAGGTGTACGAATGGTCTGAACTCGGGCGACTACAAGCCGGTTTCAATCGGATGGTCGCCGGGCTGCGGGAGCGCGAGCGGTTACGTGACCTGTTCGGGCGGCACGTGGGTGAGGAAGTCGTGCGGCGCGCGGTCGCCGACGAAGAGTCGCTGTCCGGCGACGAGCGTGACGTCGCGGTGCTGTTCGTGGATTTGGCGGCCTCCACACAGTTGGCGGCGACCCGCGAACCGCACGAGATCGCCGAGGTGCTCAACGAGTTCTTCCGGATCGTGGTCGACCAGGTGGACCGCCGCGACGGGCTGATCAACAAGTTCCAGGGCGACGCGGCGCTGGCGGTGTTCGGCGCGCCGCTACGCACGCCCGATCCGGCCACCGCGGCCCTGGCCACCGCGCGCACGTTGGCCACCGAACTGCGTCGTCTACAAGTCGATTTCGGAATCGGGGTATCCGCTGGCCCAGTGTTTGCGGGCAATATCGGCGCCGAGAACCGCTACGAGTACACCGTGGTCGGCGACGCGGTCAACGAGGCGGCCAGGCTCGCCGACCGCGCCAAGGAGTTCGAGGGCCGGGTGTTGTGTTCGAAGGCGGCGGTCGAGCGTGCGGGCGTCGCCGAGCGACCGCACTGGACGGTTCAGGGGTCCGAGACGTTACGCGGCCGTCTCCAGCCGACCGAGATCTCCGCGCCGATCGGACGATAATTGCATACGTCTCACATGAGAATCCGGTTCTCAATATGCTGCCCACGATGAAGTTCGGATTATGTGCGTGGTGGATCGAGTACATCTATACCGCCGACAACACCCTGAACCGGCCGCGACAGTAAAGCAGACCGTGTCGATAACAGCTTCCAGACCGCGCACCTCGCCGCTGCGGGTGGCGATGGGCAGCTTCATCGGCACGACGGTCGAGTTCTACGACTTCCTGATCTACGGCACCGCGGCCGCCCTGGTGTTCCCGAAGCTGTTCTTCCCCAACGTCTCCCCCGCGTCCGGGCTGCTGCTGTCGTTCGCCACATTCGGCGTCGGATTCGTCGCCCGACCGCTGGGCGGAGTGGTGTTCGGCCACTTCGGCGACCGCGTCGGGCGCAAGCGGATGCTCGTCTACTCGCTGCTGCTGATGGGCGGTGCAACGGTGCTCATGGGCCTGCTGCCCACCTACACCCAGATCGGACTGGCCGCCCCGATCCTGTTGACCGTGCTGCGGCTTGTGCAGGGCTTCGCTGTCGGCGGGGAATGGGGTGGCGCCACGCTGATGGCCGTCGAGCACGCCTCGGCCGAACGCAAGGGACTGTACGGGGCCTTCCCGCAGATGGGCGCACCCGCAGGCACCGCGACGGCGACCCTGGCGTTCTACCTGGTGTCCCTGCTGCCCGACGAGCAGTTCCTGGCTTGGGGTTGGCGCATACCCTTTTTGGCAAGCGCCGTGCTGATCGTCATCGGCGTGGTGATTCGCCTGTCGCTCACCGAAAGCCCGGACTTCGATGCGCTGCGGCAACGGGCGCGGGTCGCGCGACTGCCGATCGCGGATGCGTTCCGCAAGCACTGGAAGCAGATCGTGCTGGTGGCCGGCGCGTACCTGTCGCAGGGGGTGTTCGCCTACATCTGCGTCGCGTATCTGGTGTCATACGGCACTACGGTCGCCGGGATCGACCGCACACAGGCCCTTTTAGGCGTGTTCGTCGCCGCCGTGGTCGCAGTCATGACATATCCGTTGTTCGGCGCGTTGTCCGACCGCTACGGACGCAGGCGGGTGTTCGTCTCGGGTGTGGTGCTGATGGGTCTGTCGATCACACCTGCGTTCGCGATGATCAACACCGGCAACCCCGCGCTCTTCTTGGCGGCGCTTCTGCTCGTGTTCGGTTTCGCGATGGCGCCGGCGGCCGGGGTGACGGGGTCGTTGTTCGCCATGGCATTCGACGCCGACGTCCGCTACAGCGGTGTGTCGATCGGCTACACGCTGTCGCAGGTGCTGGGTTCCGCGTTCGCGCCGACGATCGCGGCCGCACTCTACGCCGCGACCCAGAGCAGTGATTCGATCGTGGTCTATCTGGTTGCGGTGTCGGCGGTTTCGGCGGTGGCGGCCTGCTTCCTACCATCGAGACGCGAGCAGACACCGTGAAGGGGTGCCCGCTTGAGCGGCGGCGTCAGGCGAGCCGCTTCTCGGCGTAGAGGCGCGCCCACTCCTTGCGGGGACGAATCGACACGTCGACGTCGGTGGCCTTGGCGCGCAACGCCTTCACCGTCGCCTGCTCCTTCGGCGTCCTGGCGAACGGGTCCCAGCTGAAAAAGTTGCACGCGTTCTGCCAGGTGATCTTGTTGATGTCGGTGTCGTCGGCACCCGCGGCGTTCAGTTCGGCCAGCACCTGCTCGGGCGCATCGGGCCAGAAGCAGTCCGAGTGCGGGTAGTCGCATTCCCACGCGATGATGTCGATGCCGATCTCGTGACGCAGTTTCAGCGACGTCTTGTCGGTGACGTAGCAGGCCAGCGAGTGCTCACGGAAGACATCGCTGGGCAGTTTGTCGCCGAAGTCGCGGCGCAGCCATTTCTGGTTGGTGTAGTGGCGGTCGCTGCGGTCCAGATAGAACGGTATCCAACCGATCCCGCCCTCGGAGAACGCGAACTTCAGGTCCGGATACTTGCGCATCGCCGGGCCCCACAGCAGGTCCTGGGCGCACATCGCCGACACCTGGGTGGCCAGGATGATCATGTTGTCGATCGGCGCGTTGGGCGCCATGCTGATCGCGCCGAAGCCGGTGCCGATGTGCAGGCACATCACCACGTTCTCCTCGGACAACGTCTGGAACACCGGCCCCCAGTACTCGTCGTCGTGGTAGCTCGGAAGGCCTTCCAGATGAGGCAACTCGGGCATGGTGACCGCGCGGCATCCCTTGGCGGCCACCCGGCGGATCTCAGCGCACATCGCCTCGGGATTCCAGGTCGGCAGCACCGCGATCGGGATGAAGCGGTCCGGATAGGAACCGGCCCACTCGTCGATGTGCCAGTCGTTGTAGGCCGACACCATCACCAGCGTGACCTCTTCGCGGTGCATGTTGAGGTGGCGGGCGGAGAACCCGGTGAACGTCGGGAAGCACATCGAGGCGAGGATGCCGTTGCGGTTCATGTCGCGTACGCGTTCGTGAACGTCGTACACCCCCGGGCGCATCTCGGCGAAACCCGCGGGATCGCGGCCCCACTCCTCGGCGGGCCAGGACACCACCGCGTTGAGTCCGCTGACGCCCTGCGGCCTGCCCTGGTACATCCACTGGTCGACGCCGTTGTCGTCGGTGACCACCACCGGCGCCTCGTCGCGGTACTTGGCGGGGACGTGGTTGAGGAACATGTCGGGGGGTTCCACGACATGGTCATCGATGCTCACCAGTATCAGGTCGTCGACATTCATAACCCCAGTAGTACCGTGTGACGGCATGACCGTCTCTGCGGTATCGGACAGAGGTTTAGCCCAATCGGCCACCGGGGCCGGCCGGGTCATCGACCTGCGCCGGGGCGGACAGGCCCAGGGCGGCAGCTACCTCTACCACGGCGACGCCCTGATCACGGGCTGGCATTCGCACGACGTGCACCAGATCGAGTACGCGATCGGCGGCGTGGTCGAGGTGCACACGGCCACCGCGCACTATCTGCTTCCACCGCAGCAGGCCGCCTGGCTTCCCGCCGGTCTCGAGCATCAGGCGGCGATGAACCCGGACGTGCGGACCGTCGCGGTGATGTTCGACCCGGCGCTGGTCGACGCTCCCGGCGACCGTGCCCGCATCCTCGCGGTGTCGCCGCTTATCCGGGAGATGATGATCTACGCGCTGCGCTGGCCCATCGACCGCGCGTCCGGCTCCGCCGACGAGGAGAGGGTCTCCGACGCGTTCTTCCGCACCCTGGCCGATTTGGTGTCCGAGGCGCTCGATCATGAGGCGCCGCTGAGCCTGCCGGCGTGTGAGCACCCGATCGTGGCCGCCGCGATGGACTACACCAAGCGGCATCTGGACTCGGCGACGGCCGAAGAGGTCAGCCGCGCGGTGTCGGTCTCCGAGCGCACCCTGCGCCGCCTGTTCGCCGACGAGCTGGGCTTGTCCTGGCGGACCTACCTGCTGCACGCCCGCATGCTGCGCGCAATGGCGCTTCTGGCGGCGCCGGGCCAGACGGTGCAGGAGACCGCGACCGCCGTCGGCTTCGACAGTTTGAGTTCGTTCAGTCGCGCGTTCGCCCAGTTCTGTGGCGAGACTCCCAGCACCTACCGCAAACGCATTGGGTCCCAGGGGGTTTGAGCTACCACTCGTCGCCGGGATGGCGAAACAGCCCGTGGCGCAACAGTTTGTTGACACTGTCCTGCCAGCGGGCGAGCTGCTCGGGCGAGGTCAGGGTGTCGGGCAGCTGCCGGTCGACGTGACTGCGCATCATCAAGGTGCCGACCGCGAGGATCAGCGCGTTCAGCGTCGCCCAGGTCAGGTCGACGTCGGAGCGCAGCTCACCGTTTTCTTTGCGTTGATTCCACCGGGTGGTGCCGAAGGCCGTCAGCGTGTCGAAGATCGTCTCGCCGAGCGGACTTCCGTCGATCAGCGCTCTGCCGAAGTAGTCGACGATGTCGGGGTGCTCGACGATGAGCCGGTTGATCCTGTTGCCCATCTCGGCCAGCGAGTCCTCGGGCGGGGCGGGCACCGGCCGTGCGAAGAACTCGATCACCACACTCATCACATGCTCGTCGACGGCCTTGACGAGCCCGGCCTTGGTGGCGAAGTGGTGCTGGACCAAGCCGAGGGAGACACCCGCGTCGGCCGCGACGGCACGCAGCGTCGTCGCGGCGGCACCTCGCGTGGCGATGCTTCGCAGCGCCGCGCGGCGGATGCGCTCGATGGTCGACAGTTCGTCGCCACGGACGCGCTCCGGCTCCGACAGCAGTGTCATCGTTCAGCTTTTTCGGTGGTCACCCGCCTAGGTTATACAATACGGCCGTATCGTGTCTACGATACAAGCGTATTGTTGACGTCCCTGATGAATACGGAAGGCACCCCAGTGCGCGACCACAGACAACCGACGGCGGCCGCTGGGCCGTGTGACTCCCGGGGGTCCGTCAGCCCGATCGTGATCAACGAGGCATGGCGGCCCGCCTGCACCCGCGATCCGGACCGGTGGACGACGACGGCCGATCACGGGGCGATCGAGCTTTGTCGCTCCTGCCCCCTGCGCTGGCGGTGCGCGCAGGAAGCGTGCATGACGCCCGGGGCCGAAGGGGTGTGGGCGGGCATCCTGATCCCCGAGGCCGGTCGGGCTCGCCGGTTCGCGCTCAAGCAACTGCGGTCGCTGGCCGAACTCAACGGCTATCCGGCCCGGCGGTCGACCGCGTCCTGACCGCTGGCCTCGCACCGGGCAGTGAGTTTCGACACCGAGGCACCGGATGAGGTTTCGAGCCGGCGAATTCGGGCAAACATTGGCCCATGAACAACGACGGGGTGGGCGACGCCATCGCCACGGTGGGGCTTTTTCTGACGTTCACCGCGATCATCGCCAGCGCCATCTGCGCGGCCGGGTGGGGACTGTCGGATGCATACCTGGGCACCGTGGCGGGGGTGATCGCGGTGTTCAGCTTCTCGGCCAGCATCATCTGCTTTCGCGCCCAGGCCACCGAACGTGAGCACACGCAACTCGGCGTCAACTGACGGTTCTCTGCCGTCGATGTTTCCGTAGTGCGGGCGGTGGGACTCGAACCCACACGTTCTTTCGAACACGGGCACCTAAAGCCCGCGCGTATCGCCAATTTCGCCACGCCCGCGGCGTCGCCGATCGTACCGCGCCCACCGAGGAGTTCGTCGAGCGCAAGGCAGTCACGGTACCGTTGGAACGTGTCCACTACGCGGCGTAGGAGACCGGCGCTCATCGCGTTGGTGATCGTCGGCGCTGCGGGCTGCCTGGCTTTGGCCTGGTGGCAGTGGACCCGCTTCGAATCCACCTCGGGTGACTTCCAGAACCTCGGCTACGCCCTGCAGTGGCCGTTCTTCGCCGGATTCCTCGTCTACGCCTACTACAAGTTCGTGCGCTACGAAGAGGCCCCGCCCGAACCGAAGGATCCCGACGCCGTCACCGAGATCCCCGCCGGTCTGCTGCCCGAACGGCCGAAGGCGACGGCCGGGGCGGACGACGACCCCACACTTCGCGAATACAACGCATACCTCGCCGACCTGGCTCGAAGAGACGACCTCGCCAAGAAAGACAAGGAACAACCGACATCATGACCGAGGCCACCAGCACCCCCGTCGAACCCATCCGCAAAGCACTTCTCGGCTACCGCGTGATGGCCTGGGCAACCGGTATCTGGCTGATCGCGCTGTGCTACGAGATGGTGATGAAGTACGGCTTCGGGGTGGAGGGGCTGAACTGGATCGCCGTCGTGCACGGCTGGGTGTACTTCGTCTATCTGCTCTTCACCGCCAACCTCGCGGTCAAGGTGCGCTGGCCGATCGCCAAGACCGTCGGCGTGCTCCTGGCAGGCACCATCCCGCTGGTCGGCATCGTCGTCGAGCAGATCCAGACCAGAGAGATCAAGCAGAAGTACGAGATCTGAGTCGTCGCGGTCAGCGCGCGACGTCGCGCAGCGCGGGCACCAATGCCGTCAACGCCCGCCCGCGATGCGACACCGTGTCCTTCTCGGCGGGGCTGAGTTCGGCCGCGGTACGGGTCGACCCCGACGGCAGGAACACCGGGTCGTACCCGAATCCGCCGCCACCCCGTGGTTCGCGCGTGATGCTGCCCGGCCAGACCCCCCGCACCACCACCTCACCCGCGGCGGACACCAGCGCACACGCCGACACGAACGCCGCCGCGCGCCGGTCATCGGGCACATCCGACAGCTGCGCCAGCAGCAGCGCCGTATTGGCGGCGTCGTCACCGTGACGCCCCGACCACCGCGCCGACAACACGCCCGGCATACCGTTCAGCGCCTCGACCTCCAGACCGGAATCGTCTGCCACACAAGCCAATCCGGTGGCACGAAACGCGTCGCGTGCCTTGACGATCGCGTTCTCCTCGAAAGTGGCGCCCGTTTCCGGAGTTTCGTCGAACGGCGGGACGTCGTCGAGCGTCAACAGCGTCAGACCCGACACGCCCGCGGCGTCGAGCACCCGGTGAAGTTCGGCCAGCTTCTTGCGATTGCGGCTGACCACCAGCAGTTCGGTCAGCTTCCGAACGCCTTCTTCTGCGGCTCCGGCGATTCGGGCAGCGTCCCCGGATACGGCAACTCCAACGCGTCGCGCTGAATCGTGAAGATCTGCTCGCAGGCCTCCATCGCGGCGTCGAGCATCTTGTCCAGCGTCGAGCGCGGGAACGTCGCACCTTCCCCGGTGCCCTGGATTTCCACCAGGGTGCCGGTGTCGGTGGCGACGACGTTCATGTCCACCTCGGCGCGGGAGTCCTCGGTGTAGGGCAGATCGACGCGGATGCGGCCGTCGACCACGCCGACGCTGACCGCCGCGATCGCACACGACAACGGCCGCGGATCGGACAGTCGGCCTGCCGCGGCCAGCCACGTCACCGCGTCGGCCAGCGCCACGTACGCGCCGGTGATCGCCGCGGTGCGGGTGCCGCCGTCGGCCTGCAGCACATCGCAGTCGATGGCGATGGTGTTCTCGCCCAGCGCGCCCAGATCGATGCAGGCCCGCAGTGACCGGCCGACCAACCGGCTGATCTCCTGGGTGCGGCCGCCGACGCGGCCCCTGACCGACTCGCGGTCCGAGCGCTCGTGAGTGGCGGCGGGCAGCATCGCGTACTCGGCGGTCAACCAGCCCTGGCCGGAGCCCTTGCGCCAGCGCGGCACTCCCTCGGTCACGCTGGCCGTGCACATCACCCGGGTCTGGCCGAACTCGACCAGGACCGAGCCGGCCGGGTGGCTGGTGAAACCGCGGGTGATGCGGACCGGTCGCAACTCGTTGTCGAGCCGGCCGTCTTCTCGTGTGGACACGCGCCCAACCCTAACCGGTGGGTCCGTCACCGCCGAGATCGGCGTTTTGTCGCGTTCTTCTCGCACTTTGGCACCCGAATGTCCGTTTGGGCGTCAGAGGAGGAGCCGCGCCGCGCTCAGTTGCGGGGGACGTCGAACGTCTCGCCGGCCACCACCGCGTGCACGGGACCGTCGAACTCGGCCTTGGCCTCGCTGATGACGTCCTCGCGCGATGTCCACGGCGGAATGTGGGTGAGCAGCAATTCGGCGACGCCCGCCTCCTTGGCCGCCCGCCCGGCCTCGGTGCCCGACAGGTGCAGGTTCGGCGGCCGGTCGGGCGAATGCGTCCAGGACGCCTCGCACAGAAACACATCGGCGTCCCGCGCGAGGTCGATCAGCGCGTCGCAGTACCCGGTGTCGCCGCTGTAGACCAGCGTGGCGCCCGACGGGTCGGTCAGCCGCATGCCGTACGACTCGGTCGGGTGGCAAACAATGCGCGGTTCCACGCTGAGCGCCCCGATCTGTTCGGCCTTCCGGTCGACCCAGTGGCGGACCTCGAACACATCGGTGAAGTCGTCGATCTCGCCGCCCTCGGGAGAGGACGCCGCGCCCAGCCGCGCCCAGGTGTTGGCCGGTCCGTAGAGCAGCCCGCGTTCCTGGGCGGGCGACGGGTGATAGCGCCGCCACACGAACAGCCCGGGCAGATCCAGACAGTGGTCGGCGTGCAGATGCGACAACAGCACAGAGACGGAGTTCGGGTCGGCGTGACGCTGCAGCGCACCGAGCACTCCGCCGCCGAAATCAAGGACTAGCGGCGGCGTATCGGGCGCGGTGACCAGATACCCGGACGCTGGCGAATCCGCCCCGACAACACTGCCGGAGCAACCGAGGACGGTGATTCGCACACTCCCTAGCTTGCCATGCCGCCGAGCGTCTGACGAAAACATCCCCGGTTTGCGCGACGCAGATCATTTCTCGCTGCCGACGTGACTTCGCACGCGGCGCACACCGTCGAGGGTCGGTCCGAGAAATCGCGCCGCGAGCGTCGTGAACGCCTCGGGATCGCCGGTCGCCTCGAACTGCCGGCGCGCCACGGCGCCCGGATCGGTCGGGTGCGGCCGCAGCAAATCCGCCTCGGTGAGCACGCGCAGCAGGTCCTTGGCGGTCTCCTCGGCGCTGGACACCAACGTCACGTGGTCGCCCATCGCCAGCTGGATCAGTCCCGACAGCATCGGATAGTGCGTGCAGCCCAGCACCAGCGTGTCCACCTCGGCGCGCTGCAGCGGCTCCAGATATCCCTCGGCCAACCCGAGCACCTGTCGTCCGCTGGTGATACCCCGCTCGACGAAGTCGACGAACCGCGGGCAGGCCACCCCGATCACCTCGGTGTCGCGCGCGGCGGCAAACGCGTCCTGATACGCGCGGGAGTCGATGGTCGCCTGGGTGCCGATCACGCCGATGCGCCCGTTGCGGGTGGCGGCCACCGCCCGGCGCACCGCGGGCAGGATCACCTCGATCACCGGGACGGGGGCGTAGCGCTCACGCGCGTCACGCAGGCAGGCCGACGACGCGGTGTTGCAGGCGATGACGAGCGCCTTGACGCCGCGCGACACCAAGTCGTCGCCGATGGCCAGCGCATGCGCGCGGATCTGCGGGATGGTCAGTGGGCCGTACGGACCGTTGGCGGTGTCGCCGACATAGACGATGTCCTCGTCGGGCAGTTGGTCGATGATCGCGCGGGCCACAGTCAGTCCACCGACACCGGAATCGAAGATGCCGACGGGCGCGTGGGCGTCGGCGGTCATCGATCGAGTCGCGGTGGCTGGACCGGCCGCCGCAACGCCCGCGCCTTGCGTTCGGGCCCCGACAACACGTAGGCGGCGACCACGCCGGCGATCGCGCCGCACAGATGCCCCTGCCACGACACCCCGAAGGTGCCGGGCAGCACGCCGAGCAGGATGCCGCCGTAGACGAACAGCACGACGACGCCGACGACGATCTCCCACGCCTTGCGGGTGAAGAAGCCGAACGCGATCAGAAACGTCAGCCAACCGAAGATCAGCCCGGACGCGCCGATGTGGTTGGTCTCCACCCCCGGCGGCGCGCCGGCGTTGCCGATCAGCCAGGTGCCGAAGCCGCCGAGGATCCAGACGATCGCCGTGGCGAAGATGAACCGCGACAGCCCGGCCAGCGTCATCAGGAAACCGAGCACCAGGGCCGGCACCGTGTTGGCGATCAGGTGTTCCCAGTTCGAGTGCAGCAACGGGGCGAAGACGATCCCCCACAGCCCGTCGGTCTCCAGCGGACGGATGCCGTTGTTGTCCAACCGGTGGCCGGTCAACGAGTCCCACAACTCGATGAACCACAGCAGCACGACGAAGCTGACGATCGTGGCGCCGCCGACCATCCACGCCGGCCGCTTCTTCGGCTGTGGCGGTGGTGCGGCGGGCGAACCCGTCGGCCCGATCAAGCCCATAGCTGCCCTTCCAGCGCGTCCTCGGCGTCATCGAGGCTACCGGCGTAGGCACCGGTGGACAGATACTTCCAGCCGGCGTCGGCGACCACGAACGCGATGTCGGCCTGCTCACCGGCCTTGACGGCCTTGGCGGCCATCGCCAGCGCGGCGTGCAACACCGCACCGGTGGAGATGCCCGCGAAGATGCCCTCGGTCTGCACCAGTTCGCGGGTGCGTTTGACCGCGTCGTAGGAGCCCACCGAGTAGCGGGTGGTCAGCACGTCGGGGTCGTACAACTCGGGGATGAAGCCCTCGTCGATGTTGCGCAGTGCGTAAACCCCCTCGCCGTAGCGGGGTTCGGCGGCGACGATCTGCACGTCGGGCTTCTGCTCGCGCAGATAGCGTCCGGTGCCCATCAACGTGCCGGTGGTGCCCAGGCCCGCGACGAAATGGGTGATCTCGGGCAGGTCCGCGAACAGTTCGGGGCCGGTGCCCTCGTAGTGCGCCAGGCTGTTGGACTCGTTGCCATACTGGTAGAGCATCACCCATGACGGGTTCTGCGCCGCAAGCTCTTTGGCGTGCGCCACCGCGGTGTTCGAACCGCCCTCCGCGGGTGAGCCGATGATCTTCGCGCCGTAGAGTTCGAGCAGCTGGCGGCGTTCGGTCGAGGTGTTCTCGGGCATCACGCAGATCATCTGGTAGCCCTTGAGCAGCGCCGCCATCGCCAGCGAGATCCCGGTATTGCCGCTCGTCGGCTCCAGGATCGTCGCGCCGGGGTGCAGCAGACCGCGACGTTCGGCGTCCTCGATCATCCGCAACGCGGGCCGGTCCTTGATGGATCCGGTCGGGTTACGGTCCTCAAGCTTGGCCCACAGCCGCACATGCGGCTCGCCGTCGCGGTCCTCCCAGCGCGGCGAAAGCCGGGGCAAGCCCACCAACGGGGTGTTGCCCAGCGCTTCGAGCAGCGAGCCGTAGCGGGCCAAGGTCAGCCGCCTGCCACGGCGGGCAGGATGGTCACCGAGTCGCCGTCGGAGATCGCGGTGTCCAACCCGCCGGAGAACCGGACGTCTTCGTCGTTGACGTAGATGTTGACGAAGCGGTTCAGCTTGCCGGGGTTGGCCTTGTCCATCAGGCGCTCGGAGAAGCCCGAGTAGTTCGCGTCCAGGTCGCTGATGACCTCCGCGAGGGTCTTGCCGGTCGCGGTGACGCGCTTCTCACCGCCGGTGTGGCTGCGCATGATGGTCGGGATCGAGACGGTGACTGCCATTGATTGTTCTCCTGCAAACTCAGTACTGCTCAACGATTTTGACGGGTTCCTCGGTGACGACGCCGTCGACGATGCGGTAACTGCGCAACTCGTGCTCGTCGGGGTCGCGGGTGGACACCAGCACATAGTGCGCTTCGGGCTCGAACGCCAAGGAGATGTCGGTGCGGCTGGGGTAGGCCTCGGTCGCGGTGTGCGAGTGGTAGATGACGACGGGCACCTCGTCGGCCTCTTCCATCGCCCGCCACACCTTGAGCTGTTCCATCGAGTCGAAGCGGTAGAACGTCGGCGACCGTTCGGCGTTGACCATCGCGATGAACCGCTCGGGCCGATCAGTGCCCTCCGGGCCGGCGATGATGCCGCACGCCTCATCCGGGTGGTCGGTGCGGGCGTGGGCCACCATGGCGTCGACCAGGTCGGCTCGGATCACCAGCACGTCGTTCCCTTTCTGCCGCGAAACTGTATTCCAGCAGCGAAATGCCGGGTGCGGGCCTGCTGGAATGCAGTTTCGACGATCGTCACACGAACACTCCGGGCAACATGTCCCGGTATGCCGGTATTCCTGCCACCGAGTCGGCGGCCAGCACACCGGCCAGCACCGCGCGGGCCAGACAGTCCGCAGCCGCCGCCCCGACGGCGGTGACCAGCGGAACCTCCGGCGACATCGAGGCCGGGGTGTCGGGGTCCAGCGGCACCTCAACGGCGCCGGTGGCCAACGCGAACACCGTATCGCCATCCAGCGGCGTATGGCACGGCCGGATGGTGCGGGCCAGGCCGTCGTGGGCGGCGACCGCGACGCGCTTGCATGCGGCCTTGCTCAGCACCGCGTCGGTGGCCACCACCGCGATCGTGGTGTTCAGCGGGCGGTCTCCGCTGCTCAGCGGGCTCAGTTCGGTGTGCCGGGCGGCGTAGGCCGCGACCTGCTCGGGTGGCGGCGGCGTCAAGGCGAACTCCTCGATCTGGTCGGCCGACCACGGCAGCCCGGTGCCGGGGTCGACGACGTCGCCCGCGGCGTTGACGATCACCAGCGCCCCGACCGTCACCCCGGAGTCCAGGACCGTCGACGCGGTGCCGACCCCGCCCTTGAGCACCCCGACGCGCGCGCCGGTACCCGCGCCGACGGTGCCCGATGCCACCACCGGGCCCGCGCCGGCGGCGGCGGTGTAGCCGAACTCGGCGGTCGGGCGGCATTTCCAGCCGCCGACCGGAAGGTCGTAGACGACCGCCGCGGGCACGATCGGCACCACACCGTCGTCCAGCGCCACTCCCCTGCCCTGCTCCTCCAGCCAGGTCATCACGCCGTCGGCGGCGGCCAGTCCGAACGCGCTGCCACCGCTGAGTACCACCGCGTCGACGTGGCGCACCGAATTGGCCGGGTCGAGCAGGTCGGTCTCCCGGGTGCCGGGCGCCCCGCCGCGGCCGTCGACCGCGCCGACGGTGCCCGGCGGGGTGAGCACCACGGTCGTGCCGCTGGCCCACCCCGAACCCAGCGCGGCGTTCGCGTCGATCCGCTGGTGCTGGCCGACGTGAATACCGCTCACGTCGGTGATCGCGTTCACCACCCCGATTTCCCCATCATCCCCAGCACCAGATACTCCTGCAGCACGGTCAGCCATTGGTACACATCCCAGTGTCCCGCCATCGGGTGGTCGGGCGGCAATTCCTGTGGCCCCTCTGCGGTCACGCCCAGCATCGTGCCCAACGCCAGCCGCATGTCGTTGACCGCCGCCGCCCAGGCATGCGCGTCGTCCTCGGTGAGCTCGAACTTGCCACCGGTCTCCGGCACCGTCGCCAGCACCCGTTGCGCCGCTTGACGTTTGGCCTCGATGATCTCGGGTTCGTGCAGGCTGCGCAGCCCGCTGTTGAGACTCGCCGCGGTGCCCGAGCCCGCGGGATGATCGGTTTGCGGCCGGAAGAAGTCCGGCAGCAACCGCTTCAACGTCTCGTCCTCCGGCGGCGAGGAATGGCCAGTGCGCATACCGGTGATCTGTTCGAGTTCATCAGCGGGAGCTGAGCTTTCGCGCTCCTCGAGCATGCCCACCATGGACGTCGCGAGGTTCTGCAGCAGCGCCGCCTCATGGGGCTCGAGCGCCGAACGAAAGCGCGGGCCGTCAGCCGTTTCGACCCGTTTCCATTTGCGCACTGCTCGGTCAGCGGTCCTGCTGCATCGTCGCCCACAGGCCTGCGGCATGGAGTTTGGACACGTCGACCTCCATGGCTTCGCGGCTACCCGCGGACACCACGGCCTTACCCTCGTTGTGCACCTGCAGCATCAGTTTGGTCGCGTGCGGCTCGCTGTATCCGAACAGCTTCTGGAACACGTAGGTCACATAGGTCATCAGATTGACCGGGTCGTCCCAGACCAGGGTCACCCAGGGGGTGTCCGTCGCGTCGACCGTGGCGACGTCCCGTTCCTCGCGAGTCCCCGGTCGGGTCTTCGCCGGCGTAACCATGTGCTTCAGGATAGCCCGGCCATCACCGCGGCTTCGAACCACTACGGTTGCGGTGTGACCCCGATGTCACCGGCGTCGTCTCCGGCTTTGCTCACCGACAAATACGAGCTCACGATGCTTGCGGCCGCGCTACGCGACGGGACCGCACACCGCCGGACGACGTTCGAGGTGTTCGCGCGTCGGCTCCCGGAGGGTCGTCGTTACGGCATCGTCGCCGGCACCGGCCGGTTCGTGGAATCGTTGGCGCAGTTCGAATTCGACGACGCGGCCTTGGCGACGCTGGAAGGTTTCCTGGACCCGGCAACCCTGAGCTATCTGGGCGACTACCGGTTTCGCGGCGACGTCGACGGCTACGCCGAGGGCGAGCTGTACTTTCCCGGCTCTCCGGTATTGTCCGTGCACGGCGACTTCGGCGAATGCGTGGTGCTCGAGACGCTGGCGCTGTCGATCCTCAACCACGACAGCGCGATCGCCTCGGCCGCGGCGCGCATGGTCGGCGCCGCCGAGGACCGGCCGCTGATCGAGATGGGCTCTCGGCGCACACACGAACGGGCCGCCGTCGCCGCCGCACGGGCGGCCTACATCGCCGGGTTCAGCGGCTCGTCGAACCTGGAGGCCGAACGCACGTACGGGGTGCCCGCACTGGGCACCAGCGCGCACGCGTTCACGCTGTTGCACACCACCGGCAACGGTCCCGACGAGGTCGCCGCGTTCCGGGCACAGGTCGACGCGCTCGGGGTGGGCACGACGCTGTTGGTCGACACCTACGACATCGCCGCCGGGGTCGCCAACGCCGTCGAGGCGGCCGGGCCCGAACTCGGGGCCGTGCGCATCGACTCCGGCGATCTCGGGGTGATGGCCCGCCAGGTCCGCGAACAACTCGACAGGCTGGGCGCGCACCGGACCCGCATCGTGGTGTCCGGCGACCTCGACGAGTTCGCGATCGCCGCGCTGCGCGCCGAACCCGTCGACGTCTACGGGGTCGGCACCTCGGTGGTCACCGGGTCGGGCGCGCCGACGGCGGGCATGGTGTACAAGCTGGTGGAGGTGGACGGCATGCCGGTGGAAAAGCGCAGCAGCCACAAACAGTCCCACGGCGGGCGCAAGCAGGCGCTGCGGATGACCAAGAGCACCGGCACCATCGTCGAGGAGGTCATCCACCCGCACGGGCAGGCGCCCGAGCCGCCTCCGGGGCTCACCGCCCGGCCGTTGACCATCGATCTGGTGCGCGGTGGAGACCCGGTCGCCGAACTGCACCTGGACGCCGCGCGCGAACGCGTGCGGGCCGGCCTGCGCAGTTTGCCGTGGGACGGTCTCAAGCTGTCCCGCGGCGAACCGGCGGTGCCGACCCGGTTGATCCCCCCGCGCGACGGCGCTTAGGAGGCGTCACGGGCGAGGTGGAGAAAGTCACCGATCTACTGGCCAAGGCGGTCGCCGCATTGGGCGGTACCGAACGCCGCGGCCAGATCGAGATGGCCGAGGCGGTTGCGCACGCGTTCGAAACCGGGGATCACCTGGCCGTGCAGGCTGGCACGGGGACCGGCAAATCGCTGGCCTATCTGGTGCCCGCGATCGTGCGGGCAGTCGACAGCGGCGAACCCGTGGTGGTCTCCACCGCGACGATCGCGCTGCAGCGCCAACTCGTCGACCGCGACCTGCCGCGTCTGGCCGAGTCGCTTGCCGACGCACTGCCGCGCAGCCCACGGTTCGCGCTACTGAAGGGCCGCGGGAACTACCTGTGCCTCAACAAGATTCACAACGGCAGCGATTCCGGTCCTGGTGAACCGACCGATGCGCCCCAGGATGAGCTTTTCCAACCGCTGGCCACCAGCGCCATCGGCCGCGACGTGCAGCGTCTCGTCGAATGGTCGTCGACCACCGAGACCGGCGACCGTGACGACGTCACCCCCGGGGTGCCGGACCGGTCGTGGTCACAGGTCAGCGTGTCTGCGCGGGAATGCATCGGCGTGGCGCGCTGCCCGTTCGGCACCGACTGCTTCGCCGAACGGGCCCGCGACAAGGCCGGGCACGCCGATGTCGTCGTCACCAACCACGCGCTGCTGGCCATCGACGCGATCTCGGATGCCGCGGTGCTGCCCGAGCACGAACGCCTCGTCGTCGACGAGGCCCACGAACTGGTCGACCGGGTGACCGCGGTGGCCACCGGCGAACTGTCGGCGACGTCGATGGGCGTGGCCCACCGGCGCGCCGCCCGCCTCGTCGATCCCGAACTCGCCCAACGTCTGGACGGGGCCGTCGCGACGCTGTCGTCGGCCATCCACGACGCCGCGCCGGGCCGCATCGACACCCTCGACGAGGAGATGACGACGTATCTGACCGCTCTGCGCGACGCCGCCAACCGGGTCCGCTCGGCGATCGACACCAGTCCCAGCGACCCGAAGGCGGCGTCGGCGCGCGCCGAGGCCGTCACCGCGTTGACCGACGTCAGCGACACCGCGTCACGCATCCTGGACTCGTTCGTCCCGCCCATCCCCGACCGCAGCGACGTGGTGTGGCTCGGTCAGGAAACTCGGGGCGGCAGCACGCGCGCGGTGCTGCGGGTGGCGCCGCTGTCGGTGTCAGGGCTGTTGCGCGGCAGGTTGTTCGAGCGTGCCACCGCCGTGCTCACCTCGGCGACGCTGACCGTGGGCGGCACCTTCGACGCGATGGCGTCCGCGTGGGGACTGGCCGGCGAGGACGACATCCGGTGGCGGGGCCTCGACGTCGGCTCGCCGTTCGAACACGCCAAGTCCGGCATCCTCTACGTCGCCGCGCACCTTCCGCCACCGGGACGCGACGGCACGGGTTCGGCCGAACAACTCGACGAGATCGAGGGGCTGATCACCGCCGCCGGCGGCCGCACGCTCGGCCTGTTCTCGTCGATGCGCGCCGCGCAGGCGGCCGCCGAGATCATGCGCGAACGGCTGGACACCCCGGTGTTGTGCCAGGGCGAGGACACCACCTCGGCGCTGGTCCGACGGTTCGCCGAGGACTTCGAGACCTCGCTGTTCGGCACGCTGTCGCTGTGGCAGGGGGTCGACGTGCCCGGTGCGTCGCTGTCGCTGGTGCTCATCGACCGGATTCCGTTCCCCCGGCCCGACGACCCGTTGCTCACCGCCCGACAGCGCGCGGTCGCGGCCCGCGGCGGCAACGGTTTCATGGCCGTGGCCGCCAGCCACGCCGCGCTGTTGCTCGCGCAGGGGGCGGGGCGACTGTTGCGCAGCATCGACGACCGCGGCGTCGTCGCAGTGCTCGACTCTCGGATGGCCACCGCCCGCTACGGCGGCTACCTGCGCGCATCGCTGCCGCCGTTCTGGGCGACCACCGACACCACCCGGGTGCGCGCAGCGCTGGCACGTTTGCGCGGCTGATTTCGTCCGGCTTCTCTGCCGAAATCGACGTAAAGGTGAAATTCACTCGCACTTTTCCGCCCAAATGTCGGTTTGGGCGTATTAGGTGTATCCACATGAGCCGACGCCATCTGTGGGCCGCGACCGTCGTCGGCGCGGCGCTGCTGGCCACGTCGTGCACGACGACGCTGCAGGGCCGCGCCGTCTCGGTGTTCGACGACCCGTTCCGCGTGGCCGGAATGCCCGCCACCGACGGGCCGACCGGCCTGCGTTCGGATCCCGCGGCACCCACCCGTGACGTGGAGGGCACCGACGGCAGCGACGCCGACGAGTTGGCCCGCCAGGCGATCAGCGACGTCGAACTGTTCTGGAACGGTGCCTACCGCGACGCGTTCGACGGCCGCTTCAAACCTGTGAAGGCGCTGATCTCCTGGGACGCAAACGGATTCGACGAAATCGAGTTCTGCGGCGGGTCTACCTACGGCCTGGTCAACGCCGGCTTCTGTCACGATGACCGCACCATCGGCTGGGACCGCGGCGAGTTGCTGCCCGACCTGCAACAGTCCTACGGCGAGATGGGTGTGACGATGGTGCTGGCCCACGAGTACGGCCACGCGATCCAGCGGCAGGCCGGGTTGGCCTCCGACAACGTCCCGACGCTGGTCTCCGAGCAGCGGGCCGACTGCCTGGCCGGGGCCTACATGCGGTGGGTGGCCGAGGACAACTCACCGCGCTTCACGCTGTCCACCGGCGACGGACTCAACAGCGTGCTGGCCGCCGTGGTCGCATTCCGCGACCCGCTGATGACCGAGGACCATCCCGACGTCGGCGTGGACGAACACGGCTCGGCGTTCGAACGGGTCTCGGCGTTCCAGTTCGGGTTCACCGACGGCGTCTCGGCCTGCGCGTCGATCGACATGCGTGAGATCGGCCAGCGTCGCGGGGATCTGCCCGTGCTGCTGCCCGAGGACCAGACCGGCGAGTTACCCGTCACCGAGCAGTCGGTGCGCGACATCGTCGCGGCACTCGACACCGTCTTCGCCCCCGCTGCCCCGCCGCGGCTGAGCTTCGCGGCCGATCGCTGTCCGGACGCTCGGCCCAGCCCGCCGGTGTCCTACTGCCCGGCCACCAACACGATCTCCGTGGACCTGCCCGGGCTCAAAGCGATGGGCACGCGCTCGGACGACGGGGAGGTCGGCGGCCTGGCGATGGGCGACAACAGCGCCTACTCGGTGCTGATGTCGCGGTACATGCAGGCGGTCCAGCAGGCGCACGGCGGCGTCGCCCTCAACAACGCCGAGGCCGCACTGCGCACCGCATGCCTGACCGGCGTGGCCACCACCAAACTGTCGAAGGAAGTGCGCACCCCCGACGGGAACTCGATCATGCTGACCGCGGGCGACATCGACGAGGCGGTTTCGGGCATCCTCACCAACGGTCTGGTCGCCAGCGATGTCAACGGCGAGTCGGTGCCGTCGGGGTTCTCCCGCATCGACGCGTTCCGCGTCGGTGTGCTCGGCGATCAGCAGCGCTGCTTCAAACGCTTCGAATGACGTCGAGTGCGCTCGGCGGTCCCGGGCTACACGTTCTTGGTGACGCCGTACCAGGCCAGTACGGCATCGGACATCGCCGTCGACCGGGTCAGGAACGCATACGAACGGATGAACGACTCCCCGACACAGCCGTCGATCTTGACCCGGAAGTTGCTGACCATCACCCACGGGTCCGCGCCGGTGAACTCCTTCTTGGCCACCGGCACCACGTTGACCAGACCGGGCTTGAGACCGATCGTGATACCGCCGCCGATGTTGCCGCCGATCCCGGGCACCAGACCGTCGGGGAACGGCGAGATGAAGTCGGTGCCGATCAAGCCGATCGACGGGTTGATCCCGGCGGTGCCGGTCAACGAGACACCGTTGGACGTGCTCATGTCGATGCCGCAGCCGATCTCGTAGCCCACCTCGAGCGTGCCGCCGGGCGGCGTGCCGTCGTCGGGCCCGGTCAGCGAGCCGATGTAGGTACCGCCGACGACATACTCCCGCGAGGACAGCGCCGTGGTCAGCGGCGGTACCGGCGCCTGGGTCTCGTCCTCGGCGGACAGGGTCAACGTCCAGCCGTCGGGGGTCTCGGTGACCGCCGGGGGTGTCGACTCGACACGGCCTTCGTCGGGTGGCGGCGCCGGCGCGACTCCCTCGGGTCCTTCCGGCGGGGGCGCGGGCTCAGCAGCGGGGGCGGGCTCGGGCTCGGGCTGAGCCGAGACGTGTCCGGCGGGCAGACACAACAACAGCGCACCGACGGCGAGCGCCGTGGTGCCACGCCGCAGCACAATCCCAACCCTCACTGCCGTGCCTCCCCAACGCGATGCGGATTTTCGACTCTGACGGAACCTACCCCGCCCGCTGTCACGCCCGACTATGAGGGCATGCGCAGGATGAATCCGGTCTCCAGCGCCACCCACAGCGCGCCGTGCGGGTCGATGGCCAGGCCGTGCGGCTCACTTCCCGGTGGCAGGTCGATGGTGACGATCTCACCGTCGCCACTGACCCGGGCCAACTGGCTCGAGCCCCACAGGCTCACCCACACCCCGTCGTCGGGGTCGGCGACCACCGCGTGCGGCTTACCGGGCAACTCGATCTCCTGGATCGCCTCGTCCATCGGGATGCGGCCCAGCCGCTCGGCGCGGATCGCGGTGAACCAGACTGCGTCGTCGTGAGTGGCCGCGATGCCGACCGGACCCGATGCGGGCGTCGACAACTCCCGCACCGAAAGTCCGTCGGCCGGCGACAGCCGACCGATCGCGTTGGCCTGGTTGAGGGTGAACCACAGCGCATTGTCCGGCCCGGTGACGAGCATCGACGGCGCCCCGCCGACCCGATGTCCGGAGGCGATCTCGCCGTCGACCGTGATCGCCGCGACCTCCCCCGAGGTCATCGCGGTGTACCACAGCGCGCCGTCGGGACCGGTGGTGATGCCGTACGGCCCGCTGTCGGGTGGCAGCTCGAACGCGGTGAGCTCGCCGGCGGTGGTGATCCGGCCGATGCGGTCGTCGCCGTTGCGGGTGAACCACAGTGCGCCGTCGGGGCCCGCGGTGATGATCGAGGGCCGGCAGTGCGGGGCGACCGGATACACGGTGACATCTCCGGTGCCGGTGACGCGCGCGACCGCGCCCTGGTGCACCAACGTCACCCACATTGCGCCGTCGGCGCCTGCGGTCAGCGCGTACGGGCCGCCGGCGACGGCGACCTTGAGGGCCGGGGTCACGCCAGCGTGACGAGCCCCAGCTCGTCATCGCCGGCCAGCAGCGGGTGATGCGGGAGCACGCGAACGGTGTAGCCCACCGAGCCCGCGACCGGCAGCGGTGTCGTCGTCGAGAAGATCTCGTTACCGCCGTCGCCGACGCCGGTGTGCCGCATCGGCACGGTCACCGGGTCCACCAGACCGTCGCTCTCGTCGACGCGCCCCAGCACCGCCTGCACCGTCACCTCGTCCGGGCCCAGGCCGGCCAGGTGCACCTTCGCGGTCAGCGTCAGTTCCGAGCCCAGCAGCGGGGTGTCGGGCAGCCCGTAGCCGTCGACATCGGTGATCTGGATCTTCGGCCAGGCCTCGGCGGCCCGGCGCCGGTAGTCCGCCAGGTCGCGGGCCGCCCCGAAGGGTTGCCCGTCGGCGCCGGGTTCGACGGTCTTGCGCAGCGACTTGGCCGCGGGCGCGTAGTACTTCTCGGTGTAGTCGCACACCATCCGCGACGCCAGCACCTTGGGCCCCAGCGCCATCAGCGTGTGGCGCACCATCTCCATCCACCGCACCGGGATCCCGTACTGGTCGCGGTCGTAGAACTTCGGCGCCACCGACTGCTCGACGATGTCGTAGAGCGCGGCCGCTTCCAGATCGTCGCGTCGAGCCTCGTCGGCCAGGCCGTCGGCGGTCGGTATCTCCCAACCGTTTTCACCGTCGAACCATTCGTCCCACCATCCGTCGCGGATGGACAGGTTCAGCCCGCCGTTGAGCGCGCTCTTCATTCCCGACGTGCCGCAGGCCTCCAGCGGGCGCAGCGGGTTGTTCAGCCAGACGTCGCAACCCCAATAAAGTTGGCGCGCCATCGACATGTCGTAGTCGGGCAGGAACGCGATGCGGTGGCGCACCTCTGGGCGGTCGGCGAACCTCACCACCTGCTGGATCAGCGCCTTGCCCCCGTCGTCGGCCGGGTGCGACTTGCCCGCGACGATCAACTGGATCGGCCGTTGCTCGTCGAGCAGGAGCCGCTCCAGACGCTCGGGGTCGCGCAGCATCAACGTCAGCCGTTTGTACGTCGGTACCCGACGGGCGAACCCGATCGTCAGCACAGCGGGGTCGAATGCGGTTGCGATCCAACCCAGTTCGGCCTCCGACGCACCTCGCTCCAGCCAGGAGCGCCGCAACCGCGCGCGCACGTCGTCGACCAGTTGTTCGCGCAACTGAGAGCGGATCGCCCACATCTGGCCCGGATCGGCCTTCTGCAGCCGCTGCCAGGTGTCGGGTTCCCGCAACGCGCCGAGGTCGTCGTTGCCGAGCAGATCGCGGCCCAACTGAATCCATTGCGGCGCTGCCCAACTCGGTCCGTGCACACCGTTGGTGATCGAACCGATCGGCACCTCGTCGGGGTCGAAACCCGGCCACAGATCGTTGAACATGTGCCTGCTGACCTTGCCGTGCAGCAGCGAGACACCGTTCGACCGCTGCGCGAGACGCAGCCCCATGTGGGCCATGTTGAACTTCGACGGGTCCTCCTCGGCCCCGAAGGCGATGATGCGGTCGACGGGAACACCCGGCAGCAGCCGGGAATCGGTGTCCGGCGAACCGTCCGGCGAACCGTCGCCGAAGTATCGCCTGACCATCTCCACCGGAAACCGGTCGATGCCCGCCGGAACCGGGGTGTGGGTGGTGAACACGGTCGACGACCGCACCACGGTCAACGCGGTGTCGAAATCCAGTCCCGCGTCGATCAACTCGCGGATTCGCTCGACGCCGAGGAAACCGGCGTGCCCCTCGTTCATGTGGAACACCTCGGGGGCGGCCAACCCCTCCCGGTCGCAGAACGCCCGGATCGCGCGCACACCACCGATGCCGGCCAGGATCTCCTGCTTGATCCGGTGCTCCTGATCCCCGCCGTAGAGCCGGTCGGTCACACTGCGCAGATCGTGGTCGTTGTCGCGGATGTCGGAATCCAACAGCAGCAACGGGATTCGGCCCACCTGGGCGATCCAGACCCGGGCCCGCAGCGTGGCGCCCTCGGGCATCGCCAGCTCGACTCGCACCGGGGTGTGCTGCTCGTCGGTGAGCAGCCGAAGCGGAAGGCCCTGCGGGTCGAGAGCCGGATAGGTCTCGTGCTGCCAGCCGTCGGCGGTCAGCGACTGCCGGAAGTACCCGGAGCGGTACAGCAGCCCGACCGCGATCAGCGGCAGACCGAGATCCGACGCCGATTTGAGGTGGTCACCGGCCAGGATGCCGAGCCCGCCGGAATAGTTCGGCAGCACCTCGGCGACCCCGAACTCCATGGAGAAGTACGCGATGCCATTGGGCAGTTCGGCGCCCTCGTCGGCCTGCTGTTGGTACCACAGCGGCTGGGTCAGGTAGTGGTCCAGGTCGGCGGCGCGTTCGTCGAGGCGGGCGAGGAAACCTTCGTCGCTGGCCAGCTCGTTCAACCGCGCCGGCGAGACCTGCCCCAGCAGCGCCACCGGGTCGCAGCCGACCTTCTTCCACAGCTCGGGCTCGACCGCCTCGAACAGCTCCTGGGTGGGCTTGTCCCACGACCAGCGCAGGTTGACCGACAGTCGTTCCAGCGCGGCCATCCGCTCCGGCAGGTGGGTACGGACGGTGAACCGTCTCAGAGCTTTCATAGGGCCTTCACGCGAGTCAACCTTACTGACTTCGCTGGTACCCCCGCACCCTGAGCGCACCGCTTGACCTCCGCCTGATTTGGCCGCGCACTACGGTGGGTATAGGGCGCGACGAGGCAGAAATTCAGGCACAGCGGCCCGAGCGGCCGCGCCGAGGTGTGAGGAGCAGTGGGGTGGTCGGTCGGATCGTCATCGATGACGTCGCACCCGCGGTGTCCGGAGGGCGGTTCCCGGCCAAGGCCGTGGTCGGCGAGATCGTCCCGGTGCGGGCCACGGTGTGGCGCGAGGGTCACGACGGCGTCGCCGCCACCCTGGTGGTGCGGTATCACGGGTCGACCTATCCGCGGCTGGCAGAGGGGCCGCCCGAGCTGTCGACCGCCGCGCCGCGACCGGTCCCCATCCAGCAGGTGGTCGCCACGTCCGGGCGCATCAAACCCCAGCTGCTGCCGATGGCCCCGGGCACGGCTCCCGATGTGTTCCACGGCCAGTTCAGTCCCGACAGCGTGGGGCTGTGGACGTTTCGCGTGGACGGCTGGGGCGACCCCATCGCCACCTGGCGCCATGCGGTGACCACCAAACTCGACGCCGGACAGGGTGAGGTCGAATTGTCCAACGACCTGTTGGTCGGCGCCGGGCTGCTGGAGCGGGCGGCCACCGGCGTGCCCCGGCAGCGGCGCGCCCCGCTGATCGAGGCGGCGGCGCGGTTGCGCGAGCCCGGCGATCCGTTCGGCCGCGCGGGCCTGGCGCTCTCACCGGAGGTGTCCGACCTGCTCGCCGAGTATCCGCTGCGTGAGCTGGTCACCCGCGGCGAGCAGTACGGCGTGTGGGTGGATCGGCCGCTGGCCCGGTTCGGCGCGTGGTACGAGATGTTCCCGAGGTCGACCGGCGGCTGGGACAAGTCAGGCAATCCGGTGCACGGCACGTTCGCCACCGCCACCAAGGCGCTCGCGCGCATCGCCGAGATGGGTTTCGACGTGGTGTACCTGCCGCCCATCCACCCGATCGGCAAGGTGCACCGCAAGGGCCGCAACAACTCGGTGACCGCCGCACCCGGCGACGTGGGCTCGCCGTGGGCCATCGGCAGCGACGAGGGCGGCCACGACGCGGTGCATCCGCAACTGGGCACCATCGACGACTTCGACGACTTCGTCGCCGCCACCAGCGACCACGGCATGGAGGTGGCGCTCGATCTCGCTCTGCAGTGCGCACCCGACCACCCGTGGGCACGCGAACATCCGGAGTGGTTCACCGTGCTGCCCGACGGCACGATCGCCTACGCCGAGAACCCGCCCAAGAAATACCAGGACATCTATCCGCTCAATTTCGACAATGACCCCGCGGGTCTGTACCAAGAGGTGCTTCGGGTGGTGCGGTACTGGATCTCCCACGGCGTCAAGATTTTCCGGGTCGACAACCCGCACACCAAACCACCGGATTTCTGGGCGTGGTTGATCGGCGAGGTCAAGAACGAAGACCCCGATGTGCTGTTCCTCTCGGAGGCGTTCACCCGGCCTGCTCGCCTGTACGGCCTGGCCAAACTCGGATTCACCCAGTCCTACACGTATTTCACGTGGCGCACGTCGAAGTGGGAGCTCACCGAGTTCGGCAAAGAGATCGCCGAGCACGCCGACTACGCGCGCCCGAATCTGTTCGTCAACACCCCCGACATCCTGCACGAGAGCCTGCAACACGGCGGCCCGGGCATGTTCGCGATCCGCGCCGTGCTGGCGGCCACGATGAGTTCGGCGTGGGGCGTGTACTCGGGCTATGAACTCTTCGAGCACCGCGCGGTGCGAGAGGGCAGCGAGGAATACCTCAATTCCGAGAAGTATGAGTTGCGGCCGCGCGATTTCGAGGCCGCGTTGACCGACGGGGAATCCCTCGAGCCGCTGCTGACCCGGCTCAACGAGATCCGCCGCGTGCATCCCGCCCTGCACCAACTGCGCACCATCAAGTTCCACCACCCCGACAACGACGCGCTGCTGGCCTACAGCAAGTTCGACCCGGCCACCGGTGACCAGGTGCTGGTGGTGGTCACGCTCAACCCGTTCGGCCCCGAGGAGGCCACGCTGTGGCTCGACATGGCCGCACTGGGCATGGAACCCTACGACCGCTTCTGGGTGCGCGACGAGATCACCGGAGACGAATACCAATGGGGTGCAGCAAATTACGTTCGGCTTGATCCCGCCAACGCGGTGGCTCATGTGCTGAACATGCCTCAGGTGCCTGCCGACCAACGACCGATCCTGCTACGCAGGGAGTGACGAGATGACGCAGATCAACCACCGCACCAGTCCGCATCTGCGGCCGCATACCGCCGACCTCAACCGGCTGCTGGCCGGCGAGCACCACGATCCGCACGCGATCCTCGGTGCTCACGAGTACGACGACCACACTGTGTTGCGGGCCTATCGGCCGCACGCATTGGAGGTGGTGGCGCTGGTCGGCGGCGAACGGTATGCCTTCGAGCACGTCGAGGCCGGCCTGTTCGCGGTCGCGCTGCCGTTCACCGATCTGCTGGACTACCGGCTCGAGATCCACTACCCCGGCGCGGACGCGCCGGTCGTGCACACCGTCGCCGACGCCTACCGGTTTTTGCCGACGCTCGGCGAGATCGACCTGCATCTGTTCGCCGAGGGTCGCCACGAGCGGCTGTGGGAGATCCTCGGTGCGCACCCGCGCCGCTTCACCACACCCGACGGCGTCGTCGACGGGGTGTCGTTCGCGGTGTGGGCGCCCAACGCCAAGGGCGTCAGCCTGATCGGTGACTTCAACCACTGGGACGGCACCGAGGCCCAACTGCGCGCGCTCGGGTCGACCGGCGTGTGGGAGCTGTTCTGGCCGGGTTTCGAGATCGGCGGTCTGTACAAGTTCCGGGTGCACGGTGCCGACGGTTCGGTCAGCGACCGTGCCGACCCGATGGCGTTCGCCACCGAGGTGCCCCCGCAGACGGCGTCCAAGGTCACCAAGAGCGACTACCGCTGGCGCGACCAGGACTGGATGGCCCGACGCGCCGAGCAGAACCCGGTGTTCGAACCGATGAGCACCTACGAGGTGCACCTGATGTCGTGGCGGCCCGGGCTGAGCTACCGCGAACTGGCCGAACAGCTCACCGAGTATGTGGTGGCTCAGGGCTTCACCCACGTCGAGCTGATGCCGGTGGCCGAACACCCCTTCGGCGGATCCTGGGGCTACCAGGTGACGTCGTACTACGCGCCGACGTCACGGTTGGGCACCCCCGACGAGTTCCGGTATCTGGTGGACACCCTTCATCAAGCCGGCATCGGCGTGATCATGGACTGGGTGCCCGCCCACTTCCCGAAGGACGCCTGGGCGTTGGGCCGGTTCGACGGGACCGCTCTCTACGAGCACTCCGACCCCCGCCGCGGCGAGCAACTCGACTGGGGCACCTACGTATTCGACTTCGGCCGGGCCGAGGTGCGTAACTTCCTGGTCGCCAACGCGCTGTACTGGCTCCAGGAATTCCACATCGACGGGTTGCGCGTGGACGCGGTGGCCTCGATGCTCTACCTGGACTACTCGCGCCCGGAGGGCGGCTGGACACCGAACATCTACGGGGGCCGGGAGAACCTGGAAGCCGTGCAGTTCCTGCAGGAGATGAACGCCACGGTGCACAAACTGGCACCGGGCATCGTGACCATCGCCGAGGAGTCCACCTCGTGGCCGGGCGTGACCCGCCCGACAAACCTTGGCGGCCTGGGCTTCTCGATGAAGTGGAACATGGGCTGGATGAACGACACGCTGGAGTTCGTCAAACGCGACCCCATCCACCGCAGCTACCACCATCACGAGATCACGTTCTCGATGCTCTACGCGTTCAGCGAGAACTACGTGCTGCCGATCAGCCACGACGAGGTGGTGCACGGTAAGGGCACGCTGTGGAGCAGGATGCCCGGCAATGACCACGTCAAGGCCGCGGGGTTACGCGGCCTGCTGGCCTATCAGTGGGCCCACCCGGGTAAACAACTGCTGTTCATGGGCCAGGAGTTCGGTCAGCGCGCCGAGTGGTCCGAGGAGCGCGGCGTCGACTGGTACCAACTCGACGAGAACAGCTACTCGACGGGCATCCAGCGGATGATGCGCGACATCAACGACATCTATCTCAGCCGGCGCGCGCTGTGGTCACAGGACACCCGCCCCGAGGGGTATTCCTGGATCGACGCCAACGACTCGGCCAACAACGTGTTGAGTTTCCTGCGGTTCGGCGACGACGGTTCGGTGCTGGCGTGCGTGTTCAACTTCTCCGGCGCCGAGCACACTCGCTATCGCCTGGGACTGCCGCATGCGGGTACCTGGCGCGAGGTGCTCAACACCGACGCCGACATCTACAACGGCTCGGGCATCGGCAACTTCGGGGCCGTCGAGGCGACCGACGAGCCCTGGCACGGACGTCCGGCATCGGCGGTGATGGTGCTGCCGCCGCTGGCGGCGCTGTGGTTCGAATTCCAGCGCGAGCAGACGTAAGGTCCGCCATCTCCCCGGCGTGTCGGCGCCTTTTGCGTCTGCTCGCGGAACTCAGTACAGGGCGTTGGCCAGCTTGCGCCGGCCGGCGATCACCTCGGGGTCGGCGGGATCGAACAGGTCGAACAACTCGATCAGCCGGGTGCGGACCGTGGTGCGGTCATCGCCGGAGGTGGTCTTGACCAACGCGATGAGCCGATCGAAGGCCGCCGCGATGTTCTGCTGCAGGATCTCCACGTCGGCCGCGGCGAATGCGGCGTCGATATCGCCGGGTGCGGCGTCGGCGACCGCCACCGCATCGGGCCGGTGGGCCGTGGCGCGCTGCAGGAAGTCGATCTGGCGGATGGCGCCGGTGGCCTCGGGATGGTTGGGCCGCGCGTCCAGGATCGCCTGATACGCCGACCGGGCGGCCGCGAAGTCACCCGCGTCGAGGTGCGCGCGTGCCTGCGCCACCTCGGGATCCACCTGCTGGGCGTCCTCACCCTCCTCGCCGCCGCCGCTGAGCTTGCCCGCGGTCGCGTTGAGCAACGAGTCGATCCACTGGCGTAGCTGCTCGGGCGGCTGCATGCCCTGGAAACTCGAAATGGGCTGACCGCCGGCGAGCGCCACCACGGTAGGGATCGCCTGCACGCCGAACATCTGCGCGACCCGCGGTGTGACGTCGACGTTCACCGTGCCCAGCGCCCATTTACCGCCGTCCTGGGCCGCGAGGGCACCCAGCGCGTCGCCCAACTGGACGCTGGCGTCGCTGCGCGGCGACCACAACAGCACGACGACGGGAACCTGGCTGGACCGGACGAGAACCTCGGCCTCGAGATTGGCCTCGGTGATCTCCACACCGCCGGACGGGCCCTGCCCGCCGCCGTCGCCGGTGGAGGGCCGTTGCTTGAGCGCCGACAGATCAACCGCGCCAGCCATGGACGCTGCGACAGGACGTGGACGAGTCACGCTTTCAAGTTTGGCACGTCGTGTCGGCTGCCCGCCGCCCCGGTCGCGCCACCACGGCAGCGGCACCGGAAACCCCCATCCGACCGGTTCGGTCGGCCCATATGAGGAAAATCACACTACCCAGCGGCACGATGCTGCCCAGCAACGCCAGCAACCATGTGCCGGTGCCCCATCTGAGCGCCATCCCCGCCAGCAGTCCGAGCCCCACGAACGCCACGAAGACCAGCCCGTGAGCCATGCCGAAGATCTTGACGCCGACCTCGGTTTTCGAGCCGGCCAGGTACTTGAAATACATCCCGGCAAGCAGACCAACCCAGCTCACCGCCTCCAAGAGGGCGACCAGGCGGAACCACCCAGTGACCGACCGCAGATCCACAGCGCTTGTCATGGCGGCCATTGTGCCCGAACGCCGCGCCGATTACTACACGGCGTCGTAGACGCGTTATCCGGCGCGCAACACCAGGGCGTCGCCCTGCCCGCCGGCGCCGCACAGTGCGGCCACCGCGTAGCCCGAACCGCGTCGTGCCAGTTCAAGCGCGGCGTGCAGGGTGATGCGCGCGCCCGACATCCCGATCGGATGTCCGACGGCGATCGCTCCGCCGTTGACGTTGACCTTCTCCGGGTCGACGCCCAATTCCCTCGTCGAGGCCAGTGCCACCGCGGAGAACGCCTCGTTGATCTCGACGACGTCGAGTTGCTCGACCGAAATACCTTCCCGGGCAATGGCTTTCTTGATGGCGTTGGCGGGCTGTGACTGCAGGGTGGAGTCCGGGCCTGCCACCACGCCGTGCGCACCGATCTCGCACAGCCAACTCAGCCCCAGCTGCTGGGCCTTTTCCTTGTTCATCACCACCACCGCGGCGGCGCCGTCGGAGATCTGCGACGCGGACCCCGCGGTGATGGTGCCGTCCTTGCGGAACGCCGGTTTGAGGCCGGCCAGCGACTCGACGGTGGTGTTGGCGCGGATGCCCTCGTCCTCGTTGAACTCCACCGGGTCACCCTTGCGTTGCGGGATCTTCACCGGCACGACCTCGTCGGCGAAGACGCCGTCTTTCCATGCTGCGGCGGCCTTTTGATGTGACCGCGCAGCAAACTCGTCCTGCTCGGTGCGGGTGAACTTGTCGGCCTCGTTGCGCTGCTCGGTGAGCGCACCCATCGGCTGGTCGGTGAACACGTCGTGCAGGCCGTCGTAGGCGAGGTGGTCGAGCACCGTGACGTCGCCGTACTTGTAGCCCCCGCGGCTGTCCATCAGCAGGTGCGGCGCCTTGGTCATCGACTCCTGGCCCCCCGCGACGACGACGTCGAACTCGCCCGCGCGGATCAGCTGATCGGCCAGGGCGATCGCGTCGATGCCGGACAGACACATTTTGTTGATGGTCAGCGACGGCACATCCCAGCCGATGCCCGCGGCGACCGCGGCCTGCCGCGCGGGCATCTGCCCGGCACCGGCGGTGAGGACCTGGCCCATGATCACGTACTCGACGGCCGAGGCCGGCACCTTGGCCTTCTCCAGGGCGCCGGCGATGGCGATCGCGCCCAGGTCACTGCCGGAGAAGTCCTTCAGCGAGCCCATCAGTTTGCCGATCGGCGTCCGGGCTCCAGCAACGATCACCGATGTCGTCATTCCTACCTCCGGGGGGCTGGGTGATCGCCGATCTTGGGGATCGGCGAAGCGCGATGTTTGTCGTCAGGTTACCGTTACGTTATGACCGCCGATCAGGTTGACGCCCGTCCTGTCCTTGCAAGCGCGTTGGTGACAGCAATCGACCATGTCGGCATCGCGGTCCCCGATCTCGACGCGGCCATCAAGTGGTATCACGACCACCTCGGCATGATCGTGCTGCACGAAGAGGTCAACGAGGACCAGGGCGTGCGTGAGGCCATGCTGTCGGTGCGCGGCGCACCGGTCGGCAGCGCGCAGATCCAGCTGATGGCTCCACTCGACGAGACCTCGACAATCGCCAAGTTCATCGACAAGCGCGGCCCCGGTCTGCAGCAGCTCGCCTACCGCACCAGCGACCTCGACACGCTCTCCGAGCGGCTGCGCGAGCAGGGCGCGCGGTTGTTGTACGACGCGCCGCGCCGCGGCACCGCGAACTCTCGCATCAACTTCATCCATCCCAAGGACGCCGGCGGTGTGCTGGTCGAGCTCGTCGAGCCGGCCGACGACACCGCTCACTGAATCTTCACGACCACTTCCGCGTCGGGCCCCTGGTCTGGCGATGCGCCCAGCACGGTGTGTGCCAGTGACGCCGGTCGTCGACGGCATGTTCGCCACCATCGGCCCGCCATACCACCAAGTGGGCTGTGCCCAAACGGATCTCATGGTCGCACCCCGGACAGCGGTAGATCTTGACGGCGCGCGCCGCGGCGATCGCTCGGACTTCGTACTCGTAGCCGTCCGGCCCCGGTTCGATCCTGCGCGGTGCGGGCAGCGCCGGCGGTCGACGCCGCGTCCCCTTCCCGCGCCGCGGCGACCGAGCCATCAGAAAAGCCGGTACTCGTCGCTGTCCATCCCGCGCATCCGGTCGTAGTCCAACGTCACACAACGGATCCCGCGGTCGGTGGCCAGGGTGCGCGCCTGGGGTTTGATCTGCTGGGCGGCGAAGATCCCGGCGACAGGTGCGAGCAGCGTGTCACGGTTGAGCAGTTCGAGGTAGCGGGTCAACTGCTCCACCCCGTCGATCTCCCCGCGGCGCTTGATCTCCACGGCCACCGAGCGGCCGTTCTCGTCGCGGCACAGCAGATCCACCGGGCCGATGGCGGTCATGTACTCGCGCCGCACCAGGGTGTAACCCTCGCCGAGCAGTTCCACGTGTTCGGCCAGAAGCGCCTGCAGGTGGGCCTCCACGCCGTCCTTGACCAGCCCCGGGTCGACACCAAGGTCGTGGCTGGAGTCGTGCTCGATGTGCTCGACGGTGATCCGCAGTTGCTCACCGGCCTTGTTCTCCACCACCCACACCGGCGTCGGGCCGTCGAGATTTTCGGTCAGATGGCACGGTGGGCTCATCCAGTTCAGTGGTTTGTAGGCGCGGTCGTCGGCATGCACGCTGACCGATCCGTCGGCCTTGATCAGCAGCAGCCGCCGCGCCGAGGGCAGATGGGCGGTCAGCCGCCCGATGTAGTCCACGGTGCATTGGGCGATCACTAGACGCACCCGACCAACCTTAGGGCCGTGGCCCGCGTTCTAGGCTGAGGCCACGATGAACGCCGACAAGAGCGTCGCGCAACGGTTGGGCCGGGTGCTGGAAACGGTGACCCGACAAAGCAGCCGACTGCCCGATACCCCTGAGTACGGGTCATGGCTACTGGGCCGCGTGTCCGAGAGCCAGAGGCGCCGACGCGTCCGCATTCAGGTCATCCTGACCACCTTCGTGCTGGGGGTGAATCTCATCGGGATCGCGGTGGCGGCGCTTATTCTCACGGTCGCGTTCCCGGTGCCGAGCGTCTTCGCACCCCACGTGCGTTGGGTCTCGCTGATCGTGGTGCCGGCGTATATCGCCACCGCGCTGGTCGTCGGCGTCGTGTGGGCCACCCGCCGGGTGATCCGCAATGTGCGCTGGGCGATCGAGGAGCGCGCCCCGACCCAGCAGGACCAGCGCAACACGTTCTTCGCGCCGTGGCGGATGACCCGGGTGCTGCTCGCGCTGTGGGGCGTGGGCACCGTGCTCATCACCACCTGTTTCGGGGTGGTCGACACGGCGTTCATCCCCAAGGTCGCACTGGGCATCAGCTTCAGCGGGATCGTGGTGTCGACGTGTTGCTATCTGGTCACCGAGTTTGCGCTGCGTCCGGTCGCCGCGCAGGCGCTCGAGGCGGGCAGGCCGCCACGGCGACTGGCCGGCGGCGTGGTCGGCCGCACGATGACCGTGTGGCTGCTCGGTTCGGGGGTGCCGGTGTTCGGCATCCTGCTGGCCGCCGTGCTGGAACTGGCGCTACGCAACCTCACCCTGACGCAGTTCGCCTTTGCCGTGGCGATTCTCGCGATCATCGCCCTGGTGTTCGGCTTCCTGCTGATGTGGATCTTGTCGTGGTTGACCGCCACCCCGGTGCGGATGGTGCGCACCGCACTGCAGCGCGTCGAGACCGGCGACTTCAACTGCAAGCTGGTGGTGTTCGACGGGACCGAACTCGGTGAGTTGCAGCGGGGCTTCAACTCGATGGTCAAGGGGCTGCGGGAACGCGAACGGCTGCGCGATCTGTTCGGCCGCCACGTCGGCCGCGAGGTGGCGGCCGCGGCCGAGGCGCAACGGGTCGAGCTGGGTGGCGAAGAACGCCGCGCCGCCGTGCTTTTCATCGACATCATCGGGTCGACGAAATTGGTCACCAGCTGCCCGGCCACCGAGGTGGTCAACCTCCTGAACCGCTTCTTCGCGGTGGTCGTCGAGGAGGTCGACCGCCACCACGGCTATGTGAACAAGTTCGAGGGCGACGGAGCGTTGGCGGTGTTCGGCGCCCCGAACCGCCTGGATCACCCGGAGGACGAAGCTCTGCGGGCCGCCCGGGCCATCGCCGAACATCTGGGTGTCGAGGTACCCGAATGCAAGGCCGGCATCGGCGTGGCCTCCGGTGACGTCGTGGCGGGCAATGTCGGTGCCAGGGAGCGATTCGAGTACACCGTGATCGGCGAACCGGTCAACGAAGCCGCCCGGCTGTGCGAACTGGCCAAGACCACACCTGGGCGACTGCTGGCGTCCTCGGATACCGTCAACAACGCGACCGAATCCGAGCGTGCGCATTGGAGATTCGGGGATGAGGTCACGCTGCGCGGCCACAACGTGCCGACCCGACTGGCGCTGCCGGCTTAAGGCCGGACGGTCTCGACCGTCGGGATCCAGTTGCCGTGGAAGCCGGGTATAACACCGTTCGCCGGCGGCTGTCGGTTGCGTCACAGCCTCCTCAAAGTAAGTGATACTGACCGTCACGCTAACTACACTCGGGGATGTGCGTGAGACGACGGCCCCCGAGGGACTGCTGCGGATCGAGGACTGCCTCGACGCGGACGGCGGCATCGTGCTGCCACCGGGCACGACGCTGTTGTCACTGATCGACCGCAATATCGCCCATGTCGGCGACAACGTCGCATACCGCTATCTGGACTACGCCGGTTCGGCGGACGGCCGTGCCGACGAGATCACGTGGACCGAACTCGGCCGCCAGATGAGGGCTGTCGCCGCGAGTGTGCAGCGAATCGGGTCGCCGGGCGACCGGGCGGCGATTTTGGCGCCACAGGGCCTCGACTACGTCACCGGGCACTTCGGAGCGGTCAAGGCCGGGATGATCGCGGTGCCGTTGTTCGTCCCCGAACTTCAGGGCCACGCCGAACGTCTCGAGACCGCCCTGCGCGACGCCCGTCCGACGGTGATCCTCACGACATCTGCGGCGGCCGACACCGTGCGCGCGTTCCTGGCTGGCCGCACGCTGAAACCGGACCCGCGCATCGTCACCATCGACGAGATACCCGACGCTGCCGGAGACGCTTTCGCGCCGGTCGACATCGACGTCGACGACGTCTCCCATCTGCAGTACACCTCGGGTTCGACCCGCCCGCCGGTCGGCGTGGAGATCACCCACCGGGCGGTGGGTACCAACCTGCTGCAGATGATCCTGTCGATCGACCTGTTGGACCGAAACACCCACGGGGTCAGTTGGCTGCCGCTGTATCACGACATGGGCTTGTCGATGATCGGCTTCCCGGCGGTGTACGGCGGCCATTCGACGCTCATGGCCCCGACGGCGTTCATTCGCAGGCCCCAGCGCTGGATTGCCGCCCTGGCCGCGGGGTCACGGGTCGGGCGCGTGGTCACCGCGGCGCCCAACTTCGCCTACGAATACACCGCGCAGCGCGGATTACCCGCCGCCGGTGAGGATGTCGACCTGCGCAACGTCGTGATGATCATCGGCTCGGAACCGGTCAGCATGGCGGCCATCACCCGCTTCCACGAGGCGTTCGCGCCCTACGGTTTGCCGCCGACGGCGATCAAACCGTCGTACGGTATCGCCGAGGCGACGTTGTTCGTGTCGACGATCGCGCCCGACGCGAAACCCACCGCGATCCATCTCGATCGTCGTCGGCTCGCCGCGGGGGACGCCGTGCGGGTGGCCGCCCACGCAGACGACGCAGTCACCCATGTCTCGTGCGGACAGGTGGCGCGCAGCCAGTGGGCGGTGATCGTCGACCCTGACCGCCACACCGAACTGCCCGACGGTCGAGTCGGCGAGATCTGGTTGCACGGCAACAACATTGCCCGTCAGTACTGGCGGCGACCGGACGAATCCCGCCAGACCTTCGACGCCGGCCTACGAACCCGCCTCGAGGCCGGCAGCCACGCCGCGGGCGCACCCGCCGAGGCGACCTGGCTGCGGACCGGAGACCTCGGTGTGTACCTCGACGGTGAGCTGTACATCACCGGGCGGCGTGCGGACCTCATCGTGATCGACGGCCGCCAGCATTATCCGCACGACATCGAGGCCACGGCCGCGGAGGCATCAACGATGGTGCGCAGTGGTTATGCCGCGGCGTTCTCGGTGCCCGCCGACACGGGTGAGCGTCTGGTGATTGTCGCCGAGCGCGCCTCGGGCACCCGGCGCGACGATCCGGCGTCCGCCGTCGACGCGATCCGCACCGCGGTGTCCAACCGCCACGGCCTCGAGGTGGCCGACATCCGTTTCGTACCAGCCGGTTCGATCCCGCGCACGACAAGCGGCAAGCTCGCGCGCCGCGCTTGCCGCGAGGAGTATCTGGCCGGTTAGTTGTCGGTGTGCCCCACCTCGGCGGGCAACGGTGGCGGCAGCGGCGTCGACGGGGCGGGGTCGGGGTCGGGAGTCTGTGAACGATGGAAATCCACCATCGGCTCCTCGCGGATGATCCGGGTCCCCGTGCTGATCACCAGTTCGGCCGGCGTCAAGGTGTAGGTGATTCCGTTGTTGTCGACGACGAAGCCGCCGTCGTCGTCCTCGGCGGCGGCCGCGATGAGCGTGGCGCCGTCGCGCACCCGCACGCCGCGGTACTCGTATCGCCCGTCCGAGGACTCGCAGATCGCCACGCGCGAGGTCGCGGTGCTGCCGAAGACCACCACGTGGCTTGGCGGGGTGCACCGCGCAGTGGAGTCGACGTAGCCGTGAGCGTCCACCGCTGGCGCAGCGTGGGCCGACGGCAGCGCGGCCGGCACGGACATCGCCGCCGCCCCGGCCATCCAGCACACGACATGTCGTCGCAGAGTCGACATCGTGTCCACGACACCACGACCGGCAGCGGCGGGCCAGAGCCGACCTCGAATATTGACGAGATCGTTAGATCACCGAGATTGGGCGGATGTGATCGCCGACAGCACGGCCTCTCGGGTCGCGCTCGACAGGCCGGGGTCGCGCTCCGCCGGTGACTGCGAGATCAGTGTGTGACGCCGCGGCAGGCCGAGTGCGTCATCGCCACGGCACACCGCTCGTCGAGATGCCTGCTTCGACTCTGAGCGGATTCGGCGGACACCGAAAGCCCATGCAGCGGTTCTTCTGAAGCCGCGTTGGATCGCGCTCAGTACTTGTACGGAGGCACGCGGCAGTCGCCGCGTCCTACTCTCCGACCGTGCATGTAGCCAACCACCTCAAGGCCGTGGTGCGCCGGCCCATTTCCTTGCGATGGAGCGATGTACACCCGCGCGACAGCGAGTCAGGGGCATCGGGTGTCCGCTCGCGTCGATAACGTCGGCCCGCGCAGAGTGTTGACCCCGGCCCTGGCCACGGCAGGTCGGGCGGGATTGCGAACCAGTGAGATCCCCGTACGAGCTGTCGGCACGACCGGTCGCGGCATCCGATTAGCCATCGATGTGCTGCGCTACACGGTCACCGACACCCTGTCGTTGCGCCTGCCGATGTCTGAGGTCCTTTGGCAGTCATGGGTACTACTGAAGGTGACCGCAACGCCGGCGCTGCTGATGGCTATTCCGTTCGGCGCCATGATAACCGTCGTGACCTCCGGATTGGTCGCTCAAGTCGGGGCAACGGCGCTTCTCGGTGCGGCCAGTGGAGTCGGCGTTATTCGGCAGGGCGCACCCATCACCGCCGGGTTCCTGATGGGTGGGGCGGCAGCGTCTGCCATCGCTTCTGACTTCGGCGCGCGTGCAATACGCGAGGAGCTCGACGCGATGCGTGTGCTCGGCATAGACCCGGTCCGCCGCCTGGTGGTACCGCGGTTTGTGGCACTGGTGTTGATAGCCCCGATCTTGTGCATCCTGATCATCGCTGCGGGTACCGCGGCCGCATTCATTCTCTCGATCGCGGTCAATGATGTGGCCCCCGGCAGCTTTTGGATGTCATTCGGGACCTTCGCAAAAATGACGGACGTATGGTTCGCCATATCAAAGACCGTCGTCTTTGCCACCATCGTGGCGATCGTTTCGTCGCTACGAGGCATGGAGGCGAAGGGCGGCCCGCGCGGTGTCGCCGACGGTGTGAGCGCAGCTGTCGTAATCAATGTCGTCTGCATCGTTTTCGCGAATCTCGCGGTTACCCAGATTCAGTCGATGTTCTTTCCGATGGCGATCGCGTAATGGCTCCCTCCGCGCTCCTGCACACTCGCGTGGTGTCGATGCGGGTGGTCCGCACGCCACTGCGCGGCATCGGGCAGTGGGTGTTGTTCATCTGCCAGACGTTCTGGTACCTGCCATTGACGGTCCGGCGATACCGCCGGGAAACACTGCGGGCGACGTTCAATCTCGCCTGGGGCCGAGGCTCGCTCATCGTCGACGGTGGCACCGTCAGTGTACTCCTGATTCTCGGCATGGCTGTCGGCGCTTCGGTGGCCATCGAGGCGCTCGCCGTCCTCAACATCATCGGCTTCGAAGGATTGGCCGGGCTCCTGGGCGGCATCACCGCCGTGCGCGTGATCGGTCCGTTGGTGGCCGGGATCGCGTTCACAGCGCAGGCCGGCACCAGAATGACTGCCGAAATCGGCGCGATGCGCATCTCCGATGAGATCGATGCGCTCGACGCGATGGGCCTGCGACCGATTCCGTTCGTCGTCGGTACCCGGCTGATCGGCGGGATGCTCTGTGTCATACCAGGATATCTCCTGACGCTGGTGACCACTTTCTTCGTCTTGGACACCGTGGTCACCGTGTTCCACAACGAACCTGGCGGTACCTACGACCACTACTTCGTTCAGTTCTTGACACCGACTGATCTGACCTACTCCGTCCTCAAGGCTGCGATCTATTGCATGGCAGCGACGCTTATCCATTGTTACTACGGTTATTTCGCCTCTGGTGGACCGGTTGGCGTTGGGCAAGCATCCGGGCGCGCGGTGCGCGCCAGCCTCGTCACGATCATGGTCCTCGACCTCAGCACCACCGTGATGCTGTGGGGGCTGCAACCCGAGTACGTGTTCAAGGGGTGATGGGGCCACCATGTTGAGAGGGTCAGAAGAATCTCAAAGCCGGACCTTGGAGCTGATCGGCGCCGCCGTCGTGCTCTTTGCCATCTTCGCCGTAATCCTTGCGGTGCTCAATCCCCTCGCGGGTCGAGCACCCGACCGGATGGCCGTGTCGATCCAGACTCCATATGTGGGCCAGGGCGTCGAGCAGGGCACCGCAGTGGTCTTGCACGGGGTCGAAGTAGGTCAGATCACGGACGTGACCTCCTTGTCTGACGACCAGGTTCGACTCGTCGCCGCCCTGCACAAAGAACCGGTCGCCGGCCTGACCGATACCATGCAGATCGATTTCCGGCCGATCAATTATTTCGGTGTCTCGGGTGTGAACATCATCCCGAGTCCGGATGGTCAACCGTTGCGCGACGGAAGCCAGATCCATGTGGTGCCGAAGGGGAACTTCACCCTTTCGGAGTTGCTGTCCCAACTTGGCTCTGTGTCCGAGGCCGCGTTGACCCCACAGCTGATCAAGGTCGTCGATCGGGCGACGCAATACACAGACGGCCTCAACCCCTTGATCGAGACCATGGTGATCACCACGACGGCGCTGGCCGATGTGCAGACAGCATCGACGGCGCACCTCCTTGCGAACACCGCATCGTCAATCGCGTCGTTACCGCCGCTCACCCAGGCGCTCATCGACGGCGCCGCGCGCCATGCCGACTTTGATTACTATCCCGAACGCTCGTCGACGCCGAACCCCGCAACGTCCGGCCCCAAGGTCGCGCCACCATTCATGGATGAGACGTCGATCAAGGATTATGCGGACGAATCCGAGGACTACATCAACGGTGTGATGAAGGAGTACCTCGATCTTGCGTCGGAGGGGCTGTTTGCCGCCGTGGGCAAGCTCGAATCAAGCCACGTCGACGACTTGTTACCCACGATCGACGGACTCAAATCGGTGACCGACACCGTCCCCGCTCTGCTGCGGCCTGACGATCTCGCACAAACTCTGGCGGAGATGCGGTCTCGGTTCGAGACGCTGTACGCCGGGAACTCCGAACAGCGTGCGCTTCAGGTCCGGATTCTTTTGGACAGTCTCCCCGGCGTGGCGGCACCCTTGGGGATTCCCGCCGCGCCGGCACCTCCTAGCGTCCCGGAGGGCGCCGGATCATGATGATGAAACCGCTGTCCGCGCTCTGGCGACTCGCGATCAGCACCGGCGTGGCGCTCGTGCTCCTCATCATGTTGGCGAACATCCTCATCAATCCCGTGGCGACGCGCACGCACACCTACACCGCGAAGTTCACCGACGCGTCCGGGCTACATGTCGACGGTGACGTGCGTGTTCGCGGAATTCGTGTGGGCAAGGTGGAGTCCATTGAGCTTTCGCGCCGCGACGGACAAAACGTCGCCGAGGTCAAACTGACCCTCGACAAGCGATACGGTGTCGTGCCACGTACCAGGATCGCCATCAAATACCAGGCCCTGACCGGGGTTCGGTACCTGGATGTGTTGAACCCGGCCGAGGGCTATTCGGTGCACGATGTGGTGACCGATGTGCCAACCAGCATGACGCAACCGTCGTTTGACATCACCGCACTCTTCAATGGGCTGCAGCCCGTGCTCGCGACGCTGAGCCCCGAGGAGATAGACACCTTCACCGCAAACGCCGCGTCATTCCTGTCCGGCGATGGGAACGGACTGGCGCCGCTGCTGGAAAGCCTCCGAAAGCTCACCGAGTTCGTTTCGAACCGCCAGGAAGTGTTGGCGGCGTTGATGCACAACCTCAAAGACGTGGCCGACACCATCGATGGTAAATCCAGGCAGCTGATCCACTTGATAGATCTGGTGGAACAACCGGTCGACTCGATTCTCAAAGTCCGCGACGAGCTTCGCAAGGCATGGCTCTACGGCGAGGGGTTCTTCGATCCGACGGTACGCCTGCTGCATAACGCGGGCCTCAAGCCGGGGATCAGCATCGACGGCGCTCTAGATCGCGCGTTCAGCAATCTGGACAATCTCTTCGAGGCATTCGAGCTGGTGCCGGTCATGTATGAAAACGTTCCGCCGCCGAGTGCCGAAGGCGCACCCCAGCCGTGCACCCGTGGCCCAGCTCAGCTGCCGGAGCAAATGGATGTATTGCTCAATGGCCGACGGGTGGTGCTGTGCAACCGATGAAGATCTTCCGGCACCCGCTCACATTCGGCGTCGGTGCGATCGTGTTCGCGGCCGTCACCGCGCTCGTGCTGACCTACATCTATTACAACCCCTTGGGGCACAGCAATATGGTGACCTTCTACTCCACCGATGCCGCATCGATCCACGTCGGAGACGAAGTGCGAATGGCGGGTATCAAGGTGGGCACGGTTCAAGACCTTGCATTGGAGCCGGACCGGGTGCGGGTACAACTCCGCCTTCGCGACGACGCGTTCGTGGGCGACCAGTCACAAGTCGACGTCCGCATGCTCACTGTGGTCGGCGGCTACTACGTGAACGTCACGTCTATCGGCGATGTCCCGCTGGGAGCCGAGCCCATCCCGCTGGAGCGCGTGACGATGCCCTACAACCTCATGGAAGCCCTGACCAATACGACGAAAGTGACCGAGAACGTCAACCCCAAGCCGATCAATGAATCGCTCGACGACATACAGCGGGGGCTCACCGGCGCAAACGTCGAAACGCTTTCCGCGACCATCGATGCCGGCAACTCGATCATCTCGACAATCGAGAAGCAACGCGGTCAGATCAGCGCGGTCCTAGACGTGTCCGATGAGTACATCAGGGCGCTCAGCGATCATCGCGAGGAAATTGCGGAGTTGGTGCGCAAGATCTCGATCGTTTCGCAGACCCTGGTGCTCTACAGCAAGGGACTGGTGGCCCAAATCGACGGGCTGGGCGAGGCACTGCTGTCGCTCTTACCGGTTGCTACTGCCTACGAAGCCCATCGGGTCGAATTCGTCGAGAAGGTCCGGCAGTATCAACACAAAGTCCGGCTGTTCGTGGAGCGCAACGGGGCCACTGTGCGTGTTTTGCAGCGGATGCAGAACTTGTTTGACCGGATCCTCGACGCGCAGAACGCGCGGCCAGCACTGCTGGCCACCGACCTGTGTATCCCGGTGCCCGGGAGCCCGTGCTGATGGGCGCGCCACGGTTGGACCGGGCCCCTCGGTCAGCGGCGGTTCTACTGGCCACAGCGGCCTTGGTCAGCCCATGCGCCGCGTGTACCCCGAGCATCAGCAGCCAATCACGGCAGGCCGAGTACTGCGCGGTCATGCCCGACACGGTGGGCCTGTATGTCGACAACCCGGTCACTCAGATGGGCCTGCAGATCGGCAAAGTCACCAGCATCACGCCTGAAAGCCTCAATGTCCGTGTGGGTTTCACCATGGACGAGCCCCGACTGCTTCCGGGTGATGTCAAGGCGGTCATCAGGTCGGACTCACTTCTCGCCGACCGTTCGCTGGAACTCGTCGGGAACTACGACGGCGGAGCCCAACTACCGGCTGACGGCTGCATCCCTCTCGAAAGATCCTTTACCCCGAAGAGCTTGTCTCAGGTCATCGGGGCGTCGACGAACTTCATCAATGCGATCAACCCCGAAGGGTCGACCAACATCGGTGATGTCGTCAGCGGGGTCGACCAAGCACTCAGTGCCCAGGGCGCTGACATCGACGCGTTGCTCACCAAGACGTCGGCGCTGCTCGATTCTCCCGATCAAGCTGTCGGCGACCTCGGCTCCATCGCGAAGAACCTCGCTCAATTGACGTCAACAGTCAGGGCGATCGAGCCGACACTCAAACGCACGCTGGAGGATTTGGAGCAAGTCGGGCCAGACATCACGGCGACCGTTTTGGGCGCTGACAAGCTGTTCCACGGGATAATTCCGCTGATCACCATGGCCGCGGATCTCGAAACGGAACTCGGTGGCGAGTTTCAGCAGACGCTCGACGCGGTGACTGTTGTCGTGCGCAAGATAACCCCGCGCGCGCCGTTCTATGCGAGCCTTCTGAACGTGGCGCCCCGATTGATCAACGGCGCAGCCAACTTTGTTGAGAGCCGGGGGAACTCGGGTGCCGCGGCATTTACCATCCGTTACCGCCCGCCTCTGTACCGCATCCGCACCCCCGATGGTTGGTGGCAGTGCGGGGTCATGAACGCGGCGACGCCTGGCAGTTGCGCGAACGTGGCCGGAACGCCGTACGCAGTCGATGTCGCCTTGCTGCAGTACGTACTGACGGAGGCAGCGAACCGATGAGACTCCGAATCGGCCTTTCCGCCATGATGATCACCGGCGTTGTCGCCCTCCCGTCGTGTGCATCGCTGGACGTCAACTCGCTTCCGCAGCCCGGCAATTCCTATCGCGACGGATACGACATCGTCCTCGAGTTCGAAAATGCCCTCAATCTTCCCGACCGCGCAAAGGTCGAGTTGAACGGTGTGACGGTTGGAGTCGTCTCGGGGGTGAACACCACGAGTGGCCATGTCGATGTCACCGCGCGCATCGGATCGGATGTCGCGGTGCCCTCCGACGCCCAGGTGGTCTTGGAGCAGGCCACCGTGCTGGGTGACATCTACGTGGCCATCGAGAGCCCGATGCATGCCGGCCCACCCGCACCGCCGTTGGACCCGAACGGGCGAATCCCGTTAGCCCAGACAACGTCTCCACCTCAGCTGGAAGACACCATTGCGAGCCTCGCGAACTTCGTCGCCAGTGGATCCATTCAGCGCGCACAGAACACCGTGATCCGTATCAATCGGCAGACACCGCCAAGCGACGAGGTGCGCCGACTCACGTCCCGCGTCGTCGACGACCTCTCAGACCTGTCAGAGAACATCGAACAGGTCGACCGGCTGCTCGATGGCGTATCCCACATGGGCGATGTCTTGCAGAGCCGCATTCCGCAGGTGGACCTCTTGTTCTCCCCACGAGGACAGTTGAGTCTCGAGCGCATCATCATCCCCGCGAACACGATCAGCAGACTGCTTCCCGGAGTGGGCAGTGTCGCAGCCGGTGGGTTCTGGCTGGTCCCCTTCCTGAATTCGATGGCGGACACCGTCGGAGCGGTTCAGCAGTCGAAAATCAATTTCGAAGAGGAGATTCCGCGGTACCGGCGGCTGTTCACGGACTTCTTCATTCCGCAAGACAAGTACCCCGCGATCAACATCACCTCAATCGTGGGCCCCGACGGGCGGGAGCTGTCGGGCAACGTGCAAGACGTCCTCCGGATGTTGGGAGCAATGCCGTGAGGTTGCGTGATGTCGTGTCGTTCGGCGCCTTCGCTCTGATCATCGTGTCCGTGCTCGGTTACTTCGGAACTCTCGGACTCCGAATCAGTCCACCCGCCGAACGCACCAATTTGTCCATGGACGTACCCGACATCAACAGTGTGGTGGTCGGGTCAAACGTATTGCTGCGGGGGGCGCCGGTCGGCAAGGTCAGTGACACCAGCACGACCGCCCAGGCCGCGACTATCGACTTCTGGGTTGACGGCCGCTACCGAATTCCCGTCGACAGTGACGTTCGAATCGAGAACTTGTCCGCGCTCGGTGAGTCCTACATCGCGCTGATACCCCGTAGCGAGAGTGGACCGATGCTGCAAGACGGGCAGCGCATCGCCACGGAAACGATCACACAGCCCCCGTCGGTGTCGGAGCTGGCGACAAGCGTCGTGAGGGTGCTCGGTCAGCTCGACGTCGGGGCATTGGAACGCATTATCGGCGAGCTTGATTCGGCACTGCCTGACCCGGTCGCGGTTCTGCCCAACCTGTCGCGCACCAGCACGCTGGTGAGGAATGCTGCAGCGGACATGCGCGGTCGGGGGCGCGTGCTGCTCGACAACTTCCAAGCGGTGCTCGTGCGCGCCGAGTGGGTCGGCCCCGTACTCGAGGGGCTTACGCCTTCACTGGTGGAGACGTTCAAGTGGTCTCAGGACATGTTCAAAGGTATCCCGGCGTTTCTGCACCGCGGTGAACCGGAGAACATCAACAACCTCAACAACCTTGTCGCTCGAATCCAGGCGTTCCTGGACACCTCCGGGGGCGACCTCAAACTGTTGGGCGAGGCGATGCTGCCGAAACTGAACGCCATCTCCGCGGCACTGATGAACTTCGACACCGGCCAGATTCTGGACAACCTACTAGCTGCGGTACCACCCGACGGGGCAATCACGCTGCGTGTAACCCCTCCCTAGAGGCTGGCCGGCGGAGCTGCCGCCGGTGAAGCGCAATCGGAAAGGAACGGCTATGACGAATAAGACCATCAGCACGGCAAAATCAGCTGCGGCCGAGATGGAGCCGTCCGAGCCACGGGCCGCGGATCGGGTCGAGCCCGAACTTGCGGAGTCGGCCCACCCGCCGATCGAGGATGCGATTGACGACACGCCATCACCCCGCGGGCGCCGGTCCATCCATATCGGCATTCGCGGCCTGGTGTTCGGGGCGGTGATCGTCCTGATGGCGGGTGCGGTGGCAGTCATGGCCTGGCTCTACATCGGTGCGCAGCGCCAACTCGACGCGCAGGCCCTCGAGGCAGCCGACAGCGCGCGCGCCGAGAAGACGGCCCTCGATTACGCCGTCAAGGCCGCGACGATGGATTTCAACGACCTCGACTCGTGGAAGGTTGCGCTCGTCGAGGGAACCAGCCCGGAGCTCAATGGCAAATTGAGCGACGCGGCGGAGTCCATGGAGCAGATCGTGGTTCCTCTGCAATGGACTTCGACAGCCGAACCGCTGGTGGCCAAGGTTCGATCAAATACGGATGGGACTTTTGTGGTCGACTGTTTCGTCAGCGTTCAAACCAAGACAGTGCAGGCGCCCGACGCTCTGCAGTCCACTGCGACATACAGCATCACGATTGACAGCGGAAACAATTGGCAGATCACCGATGTCGGCGGGGTCGGCTCGGTCGTAGGGCCGAGATGAGCGTGTTGACCTTCGGGAAAGAGACAACGTGACGCGTAGAGCTAACGGCGACCGGTCAAGAAATGATCGGTTCCGAAACAGATTTGTCCTGGTGGGCGCCGTCGCGGCGAGCGTGGTGATCATGCTGTCCGCGGCGGCCGTAGTGCTCGGGCCGATGTCCGATGCACGGCCACCCGACCCGCCTTCGCCACCTCTGCCGCCCTCAGACAGTAGCCTGCTACGCCCTCTTCCCGTCGTCACGCCGACACCGTCGCACTGGGCGCCGAAATACCCATTCCCATACGATCAGACACGCAACCGGGTAACCGACGCCGACATCACCGCCATGCGCGAGATGTGCCAGTGGTACAGCGCCCAATACGCCACGCTGAGAGACCAGATCGACAGGCTTCAGTTCAACCGAATCGGGCCCGACGGTAAAGATTTCGACTACAGCCGAGACAACATTCAACAACAGGTCGATATCGTCACCGGCAACCTGGACAGGTCACTGGCTTTTCTCGGGCCACGTGTGCAGGCACTTACGCAGTCCCGAAATTCCTTTGGTGACACTTTCTTCCCCATCTATGAAGGAGAAGCCTTCTACAAGCTCTGGGAACAGCTCTCCAACGTGAGCAACGGGATAAAGGCTCACCAACCTGCCTGGTTCACTGGGCCGTCGGTTCAAAAGGCGAAGCGTTGGGGCAGCGACATTCACCGTTCACATGTCTGCGGGTAGGAGGACAACGATGACGCGTGCCGAAATTCCACTCGCCGACAGCAGCCCGACGAGGTATGTGCAGCGCCTCGGACGCCACGCCATATCGGCGCTGATGGTGACAGCCGTTCTCAGCGCAGGCATTTCGACGGCACCTTCGGCGGCGGCGGCGCCGACTGACAGTCTCAGAGCCGCGGTGATGTCAGCGCGCCAGGCGTCCTGCGGGTCCTTAGTCTCGAACCCCGTCGTCGAGGAGACCGCCGAGATCGTCAATCGATCGACCGATGCATGGCTCGATCACACAAGTCGCTCCGTGCCGGTGCCCGACCCCTTACCAATACTGAAGGATCTGGGCTATGCCGGCGGTAAGGCCGTGCAGATCGAGGGCGCAGGCGTCACCGACGCCGAGGCCATTGCGGGTTTGTTGCTGGTCGGATATGACATCCTGCCCGATTGCTCCTACACCGACTACGGCCTGAGCGTGCTACAGAATCAAGCGACTGGACACTATTTGACCGCGGTGGTGCTAGCCGGTGCCTAGACGCATGCGAGCTGTCCAGCACGGCGGCCACACCAGAACTGTCCACGCGCTGGTGGCGTCGATAGTTGTCGGAGTCGCCGCGATCGTGGCGTCGGCGCCGACCGCTCACGCCGAGGACATCGTGACCTACGAGGTCTTCTCGGATGTCGTCCCCATGGTGGGACAAATCGAGTATCGCGACGGATCAGGCAAGAAGTCGCTTCACTCCGTACCGCTGCCCTTTCGAATCACCGTTCCCGTGGCGGACGCTTTCAGTCCGACAGACCGCGGCGCCGAATTGCGCGTTGACTGGCGACCGCCGTTCAGGACGGCCGCAACGGTGGGTCGCGTCTTACAAGGACAGTTCGTCACTGTGCGCATCTCCATGGGGGGCGACATCATCTGTGAAAGCCGGCTCGATGTCGGGAACGCAACATGCTACGGCAGTGTGCCGCACAAAGCGGACACCAACTCATCGTATGACCGGACTCCGCTCTTCCCTGAGCAACCTGGGTTCTTGCCATGACGCGCCACGCACTCAGCGAAACGTAGGAGTAACGAAAAAATGTACCTGTGCATCAGGGTTTGGCGATGGCTGACAGCGCTTTTGGTGATTGGGCTGGTAATCGGCACCCCTGCGGGCAACGCAGACTCGTCGGCTGACGGGCCGTCAGGTCCGTACCCGGACCACTCGCTCATTCTGACGTCCTACCATCAGCTCGACCCCGACAAATTCTTTACCGCGAGCGCGGCCGGCGTGTGGTTCCGGTCCCCGCTCGGACTCAATTGCGGGATTTGGGACAGGGGAAGCTTCGGCTGCGAAGGCGACATCCGGGGTGCACCAAGCGGCACCACCCACATCGGATGGGTGAACGGGAACATCGTGACCCGGTACAGCACGCACGACCCGCTGCTGCGCTTCCAGTTTCCGCCGGGACGAGCAGAACAGTCGCTCCCACCCCGCAGCTACGTGACCTACAACGGAACGATGTGCGCAACGATGGCCGATACGAGCACCTACTGTGCGCGCGGCCCGTTTCGGTTCTTCGTCACCCCAACCCGGACTTGGCTCAGTCCACCGTGATGCCCGCCGTGATCATCTCGTCGGTCACGTGTGCGAATTACAGCGAGCCGACCCTGTCGGCGTACTGCGGGCAGTACTCGGTCACAGCAAGGATCAGGAAGTGGCGCGCCTGATCGAAGTCGACGTTCGCATACCGCTTGATGTGCTCGGCCACCTCGACAGGACCCCTGCGATAGTGAGGTTGAAGGAATTTGCAGGCGGACAGACCCATCCGAATCAGCACATCATCCCATTGCACGAACCCGAGAGCACGAGTCTGCGCGACGAAGCTGGCGTTGTCTGCGTGCACCACCGGTGCTGTCAGTAGGGTGAGCACCGCTCCCATCGTGGCGCACCCAGTTCGCACGGCAAGCTTGCGCATATACGGCTCCTCCCGACGCGATGGCTTTATTCCTCAGATGCAACTACGCCGACTGGCCACAGCCGACCAGGTGGCGCCGCCGGCAGCGGCGGTGGTTCAGCTCGGACATAGGTGTATGAACGCCACCTGCGTGACGATGGCTGACACCAATGTCGCCTCATATCCGACAAGCTCGTTGGCTTCGCGCATATGGCAGACATACCAGCCCTTGTCGAGTAGTTCGCCGTCGTTGGTGAACGCCACCGGATCACCACTACCCGGAAGTACGCGGCGCAGGTGGTCGAGGTAGGCAAGTTCGGCGGGCGTCGGAGGGACCAGGGGGCCGGCGTGCGCCACCGGCGCGGCAGTCAGACACACCAATCCCCCTAGCAGCACTGTCGCCAGTTTCGGCAACAACATTCGATCGATCACCTTCAACACCGCCTCGTGAGTTGGCGTGCGGCAACAATGGGTGAGTCGCCGCGTCGGATGGCCCTGCTACGCGCGCTGCAGAACCCCGTTACTGACATCAGACTCATGGCGCCGACGTGATCTGACCGGTTGGGGTTGGTGACGACGGTTCGCTGAGCCGTCGCCGCAATTCGCGGCGCAAGAGTTTCCCTGTATCGGTGTAGGGCAGTTCATCGACGAAGTGCACATCGTGTGGGGCTCTAGACGAACGCAGACGGCCCCTCACCCATTCACGAACGTCGTCGGCAAACAGAGTCGAGCTGTTCGAGATCACGAAGGCGACGACCTTCTCGCCCCACTCGGAGTCCGGGGCACCGATCACCGCGGCATCGGAGATGGCGTCGTGCTGCAAGAGCACATCCTCGATTTCACCCGGCGACATGTTCTCACCGCCGCGCACGATCACGTCGTCGAGCCGACCCTCCAGAAAGAGGTAGCCGTCCGGATCCAGGTATCCCCCATCGTTGGTGGGAAACCAGCCATCGGTGGAAGTGCGCCGGTCGATTCCCGTGTACTCCCCAGCGACCTGCGCGCCGCGCAACCAGACCTCGCCGCTCACCTCCGGCCCGACACACTTGCCGTCGGTGTCTCGGATTTCGATTTCGATTCCGGCGATTGGACGCCCCACCGAGCCGAGCCGACGGCGAATACCGGGATCGTCGGACGCGAAGGCCTCGCGGTGGTCGTCGGGCCCGAGCAAGGCGACGGTTGAACTGGTTTCAGTCAGCCCGTAGGCATTGACGAAGGAGACGTCGGGCAGCAGCCGCATGGCCTGCTCGATCACTGGCACGGGCATCCGGCCGCCGCCGTAGGACAGGTGCCGCAGGCTAGGCAGCGCCACTGCACGGTGGGCGAGCAGGTCCACAATCCGGGTGAGCATCGTCGGCACGACCATCGCGTGGGTGATCTGTTCGTCTATCACCGCCGAAATCCAGCTTTCCGCGGTAAATCTGGGTAATTGAACCACCCGACGTCCCGCGTACACGGCAGACAGCACAGATGCGACACCCGCGACGTGATAGGGCGGAACGCTGACAAGCGCCGCCTCGGTCTCCCCCGCGCCGCCGAACTCCACGGTGCCGAGCACATACGAACTCAGGTTGCGGTGTCTGAGCACCGCGGCCTTAGGCGCACCGGTCGTGCCGCTGGTGAACAACCGGATGGCAACGTCGTCGGGCCCCCCGGGTGCAAAGACAGCTTCATTGAAGCGTGGTGGTGCGCATAGTAACTCGGCGGGAGAAATCACCTCGCCGCCGTTCGTAGGCAGATGGTCGTGGCCGGCCCCGGCAACCAGCGCCGTACGGCCGAGCCGTTCGAGCAGCGCGGCGATGGCGTCCTCGGCGAGCCGGTAGTTGATCGGCGCATACGCGACTCCGGCCAGCGCGGCGCCGAACAGCGTGACAGGCACCGCGGCGCTGTTCTCGTCGACCAACGCCACATGGTCGACAGATCCGGATCTGAATCGATGTGCGGCGGCTTCGGACAATTCCAACAGGCGTCGAAACGACACCCCGTCGGTGGGTCGCCCATACGCCGTGCGATCGCCGAATCCCTCGGCACTCATCTCGAGCAGTGTTGCGATGTTCATGCGGGATCAGTCCGACGGGGGCAGCGGCTTGGCGCCCTGCTCGACCAAGGGTGTGTCGCCGAAGGCCAACGATCCCGCGCCTGTCTTGGTGCACAGCACCTCTAGGCCGGATTCCTCGCAAACGTAGCGCTTCCCCAGCAACGTTCCGCCCTGTGCATCCGCACTGAGCACGGCACCCGCAGGCGCAGTCTCATTGACACCAAGCATCGGCACTCCGCCGCAGCGGATCTCGCCTGAACTCTTCGGCGGCTTGACAATGATAATTCCGGCGTCACACACTGCGCTGTGAAGGCGAGTGCCAGGCCTGAGTTCCACCTTGTGGTATCTCCTCAATTGTGTGGCAGCGAACGACGGGCGCTGACGGCTGACAAGACGACCGATTGTCAAGATCGTCACGACTTGTCATGCCGGGCGCACCCAGAGCACGCGATCAAAGTGTGCTCACGTTGAGTGTGCTTGGAATGTGCCGTAGCGGAATCCGTACCGGTACGGACGACTCATCTCGTGGCTCGCAATAGCGTCGTCATCATCATCCGGGCCGGTGGGCTCCATTCCAAGCATTCAGCCTCCGGCCGCGCCGACGACAATTGGGACGCATTCTATGACGCTGAGCCGGACCTGCTTTGAAGAGTCGCATGAGCTCTTCCGAAAGCTCGCACGTAGCTTCGCTGAGCGTGAGCTGGTCCCGCACCGGGAGCGCTGGGAGGACGCCGGGATCGTCGACCGGTCACTGTTCGAGAAGGCGGGGAAAGTCGGGCTGCTCGGCACGGCGGCACCGATCGAGTTCGGCGGCGGTGGCGAACCCGACTTCCGCTACAACGCGGTACGCATCGAAGAGTTCGCCCGCACTGGTGGTTTGACACCCGGCCAGGGCATCGGCATGCACACCGACGTTGCCTTGCCCTATTTCATGAAGTTCGCAAACGACGAACAGAAGAGGCGATGGTTGCCGGGTTTGTGCAATGGCGAGCTCATCGCCGCTGTTGCGATGACGGAACCTGGCGCCGGTTCAGATCTGGCGGGTCTGACGACTCGCGCCGTGCGAGACGGTGACGACTACGTCCTCAACGGCACCAAGACTTTCATCTCCAACGGAATCCTGTGCGACGTCGTGGTCGTGGTGTGCCGCACCGGGGGACCCGGCAGTAACGGCCTCAGCCTCATCGCCGTCGAGCGCGACACCCCCGGTTTCGTGCGAGGACGCAATCTCAAGAAGATCGGTTTGCACTCCCAAGACACCGCCGAGCTGTTCTTCGAAGACGTTCGTGTCCCCGCGGCGAACCTGCTCGGCGACGAGAACAAGGGATTTTCCTATCTCATGGACGGCCTCGCCCAGGAGCGGTTGTCGATCGCTTTGGGGGCCGTCGCCCAGGCTGAAGTAGCACTGGAAGAAACGCTTGAATACGTCAAAGCGCGACATGCTTTCGGCCAGCCGATCGCATCGTTTCAAAACAGCCGGTTTCTGCTCGCCACACTGCGCACCGAGGTCGACATCGCGCGCGTTTACGTTGACCGGCAACTCGCTTCGCATGTCGCCGGCGAGCTAAGCGGCGAGGATGCGGCAGCGGCCAAGTGGTGGACCACGGAGCTGAATTTCAGGTTGATCGACACCTGCCTACAACTGCATGGCGGCTGGGGCTACATGGAGGAGTACCCGATTGCACAGCACTGGCGGGACTCACGGCTGTTCCGGATCGCCGGCGGCACCACAGAGATCATGAAGGAAATCATCGGCCGACGAGTACTGGGAGTCTGACGATGAGCCTGCGCAATCCGATGGAAGCAAGGTCCACACTCGACAAGTCGACCGGCCTTCAATTCGGGCTGCAGATGGTGGTGGGCACTCGGCACTATGCACAAGTCGGAGCGATCGCCGAGGAAGCCGGCTTCACCAGCCTGCACGTTCCCGATCACCTCGTGTATCCGGACCGAATCCCTGCGGACTACCCCTACTCCGACGACGGAGTTCTGCGGCTGGACGGTGTCGAACTTCTCTCGAGCGACCTGGCCTGCTACGACCCGTTCGTTCAGCTCGGCTTCCTTGCCGCCTGCACGCAATCTGTGCGGCTGATCACCGCGGTCTGCATCGCCCCCCTCTATCATCCGCTGGCCCTGGCCCGTTCCCTGGCGACCGTCGACCGCATGTCCAGCGGCCGCATTGAACTCGGTCTGGGTGTGGGCTGGCTCGGTGCGGAGTTCGATGCCGTCGGCGCGGAGTTTCACAATCGCGGTCGGCGAACCGACAGCATCATCCAGATTCTTCGTCAGTTGTGGACCCAGGAAATCATCGAATACCAGGACCAATACTATCGTTTCGGCCCGATCCGGTTTAATCCCAAGCCGTTCAATCGTGCCGCCATCCCGATCCATGTCGGTGGGTCATCGCGCGCTGCGCTGAGACGTGCAGGCCGGTTTGGCGACGGCTGGATCGAAATCGGCTCCCGCAGCCTCGAGGAATTCAGCGAGATGCTGTCGGTGGTGAACCAGGCACGCGCCGACGCAGGACGAGCGGACCAGCCCTTCGCGATCACCACGACGGCTGTTCAGTACGACACGGTCGATGATTACCGGCGCCTTGCAGACCTCGGTGTGTCACGCGTGGTTGCCCTCCCGGCAATCGGCGCCGGCCGGCCTCGCGACCCCGACTCGTTTCGGGACTGGGCGATGCGCTTCCGCGACGATGTGATCGCAAAGGTGTGATGAGGTGACCTCACAGGTTCACGACGCCGACTACAACGCAACAGAATTCACGTGGAAGCGCACGACGGGCGCCCCACCGACAGATGAAGGCGGTGTCGTACCGGGGATCGATCTGGTGGCCATGCTGCACGATGCCGCCAATGATCTCGTCACCGAACTATTTGGGGCGGCCGATCTCAAATCGTTGGCTTCGCTACCGATCCGACCTGTGCTCCTGGGAATAAGTGCTGTCTTCGACGCGCCGCTGGCTCCAGGTACACCAGTCATCGTGGGCGCCACATCGGAATCGCTGTCACGACGCTCTTTCGAACTCAGAACGGGTGTTTGGACGAGGCACGACGGCGCACTCGTCGCTCACGGCGGTGCGACCTTCGTCGTCGTCGACGCGACGTCACAAAAGGCGGTCCCGGTGCCGGAAAACATCGCCGACGCGCTACGGAGTCTGCGTCCGGCATTGCGCACGGCCGCACACTCGCCCGACAACCAACCATCTCAAGCCACTAGTCCACCGGCTTAGCGCCAATCTGGAGAGGAACACAATGAACTCACAACTCATATTCGACGTCGACAGCCACGTCACCGAAACAGCGAACATCTGGACCCAGCGGATGCCGTCGAAATGGGGAAACCTTGTTCCTCACGTCCAAGACATCGACGGGGTCGAGTACTGGGTGGTCGGCGACAAGAAGATGGGATCGGTCACCGCGTCGAGCTACATGCATCTCGATGCCGAGACCGGCGAACGCAAGCGTCAGCCACCCAGCAACCAGTTCCTGACCAACGCCGCATACCGCGACCTGCATCCGTCGTCCTACGACCCACACGCCAGGTTGGAGGTCATGGACGAACTCGGCGTCCAGGCATCGGTGCTGTACCCCAACCTCAACCTGGTCGTCAGCGACCTTCACGAACAAGTTGACGACCCCGAGTACAAGATTCAGATCATCCGGGCCTACAACGACTGGCTCGTCGAGGAGTGGGCGGCTGCGGACCGCGAACGTCTGATTCCGGTTGCCCTGGTGGCCTACTTCGACGCCGAGGTCGCCGCCGAGGAGGTTCACCGCTGCAAAGAGCTCGGACACCGGGGCCTGGTCATGACCGGTATGCCGCAGCTGCACGGCAAACCGCCACTGGCTGACACCTATTGGGCGCCACTGTGGAGAGCCGCTGAGGACACCGGTATGTCGGTGGGGTTCCATGTGGGCGCCAACGAGGGGATACTGGAGAAGTACGTCAATGCGGACCGGTTGGCCGCCGAGGGACCCCGCCGGATGGGGGCGCGTACAGTCACCGAGGCGTTCCTCGACAACGCATCCTCGATGAATGACCTTCTGTTGTCCGGGATATTGCCGAAGTACCCCAAGCTGAAATTCGTCATGGTCGAGACCGGGCTCGGTTGGGTGAACTTCTGCCTGGAGTCGGCTGACTACCACTTCGAACGTTACGGGGTGCGCGAGGACTGCCCGGAGTACACCGAGCCCCCCAGCTTCTATTTCAAGCGCCAGATCTACACCACCTACTGGTTCGAAAAGATCGACCCCTTCCATGTCGAGAAGGTGGGCGAAGACAAGATCATGTTCGAAACCGACTACCCGCACTCCACCTCACTGGACACCACCGATATCCAGTGGGCGCTGACCGAAGGTATGTCGGGCGTCTCGGAGCAAGCCAAGCACAAGATATTGTGGGCGAACGCCGCAGAGCTCTACGGCATCCGTACGCCCCTGCTTGCGGGTTGAGATCGTGTTCCGACCGCTTGAAGGGTTACGAGTTCTCGACCTGTCGACAGGTCTTGCCGGGACGCGGGCATCGGGGGTGCTCGCCGACTACGGCGCCGACGTCGTGTGGGTCGAACCGATAGGCGGCGCTCCCCGCCGCGAGCAACTGGCAGTCGATTATGCGGTGTTCAACCGGGGCAAACGCGCCATCGAACTGGATGTGCATTCGGCCAGTACGGAACGGGAACAACTGCTTTCAGCCGCAGATGTTCTCATCGAGACCTGGGCCCCCGGCGAGGCGGACGCGTACGGACTGGATTACCAGACGTTGCACGCGCTGTATCCACCACTCGTACAGTGCTCGATCACCGGCTTCGGGCCAGATGGCCCCTACCGCGACGTTGCCGCCCGCGAGTCGCTGGTGCACGCTCTGATCGGAACGATGGGCGAGCAAGTCGGCCACCGGGACGGGCCCATCTACGAAGGACTGCCGTTCGCCTCGATCGGCGCGGGCTACCTTGGGGCGCTCGGTGTGCTCGCCGCGCTGTTCGCCCGCGCCCGTGACGGGCTGGGACGTCACATCGAAAGTTCGCTGTACGACGGGGCTCTCGTCTATCTGGCGATGATGTGGGGCGATACTGATACCGGTCAGCAGAACACCAGCCACACCGAAGATTCATTCATGCCGGCCGGAAGTGGACGTCTGATCACCGGCAGCTTCCGGTGCGCCGACGACGAGTACATCGGCGTGCACACCGGCGCGGTGGGAGCATTCGGCCGGCTCATGAAACTGCTCGGGCTGGAGAGCCAAATACCCTCCGACGTACGCGGTCTGGACATGGGTATTCCCCTTACGGCCGAGGAGCAGGAAATCCTGCACGGCAGCATCCACGACATTTTCGCGAGCAAGCCCCGCGCGTACTGGGTGGACGCGATGGCCCAAGCTGACGTATGTGGCATTCCGGTGCTGCGTCCCACGGAGGTCTTCGACGAGCCGCAGACGCGTCACAACGGCATGGTGGTCACGATCGACGATCCCGTGTTCGGCGCGATTGAACAAGTAGCGCCACCTGCGCGGTTCTTCGGCGAGCACGATATCTCGCTGCCGCCTGCTCCGCAGCCCGGTGAGCACACGGGTGAGGTGCTCGCCGAGTGGAGCCAGCGGCGCGATACCCGACCCTGGCTGGGCTCTGGCGCTGTCGACGACCGCGCACCCCTGCATGGGGTCAGGATCCTGGACCTGGGCGCGATGTATGCCGGTCCGTGCGCATCTCGTCATATGGCCGACCTCGGGGCGGACGTCATCAAGCTCGAACCGGTGCACGGCGATCCATTCCGGGGCCTGCCAAGTCTTTTCCGCAACTGTCAGGCGGGAAAGCGCGCGATAGCGGCGAACCTCAAAGATCCCGCTCTGCAGACAACCAGGGGCAAGCTGGCGGCTTGGGCCGATATCGTCCACCACAACATGCGTCCGGGCGCCGCGGAGCGGATGGGCGTCGGATACGAACAGATCCGCGAACTGAACCCCGACGTCATCTACGGCTACGCCGCGGGGTGGGGGTCGGATGGACCCTATGCACGTCGGCAGAGTTTCGAACCGATGTTGTCCGGCTATGTCGGAGCCGAGTTCGAGGTAGCCGGCCAGTTCAACGGGCCCCTCTACCCGTTAGGTAATGCCGACCCGGGCAACGGGCTCGTCGGTGCCATCACGATGGTGATGTCGCTGCTTCACCGCCAGCGGACCGGCGAGGGTCTGTATTTCGAGAATCCGCAGTTGAACGCGACCATGACCCATTTGGCTCACGTCGTACGCCAGGCCGATGGGACTGTGCTGGGAGCGGGCAAGCTTGATCCCCTCCAGTACGGCGTCAGCGCACTGGACCGGCTCTATGAGACCGCCGACGGTTGGATATGTATCTCGGTGGAGACGCCAGCCGAGATCAGCGCGCTGCAGTCGGTCACCGGATGTGAACTGCTCGCTCAGCACACGACCGTGCAGTCGTGCCACACCGTCGACTATGAACTTGGGATGGCGCTCGCCGACATCTTCGCCCGCGAGCCGAACTCGTACTGGTTGGATCGACTCGACCAGGGTGGAATCCCCGTTGCGGAGCCGAAGCCATTCAACAACCGGGCGTTCATGCGCGACCCGGAGAATGTCCGCACCCGCCGGGTGGCAGTGCTCGCCCATCCCGAAGAAGGGTGTATCAGGGAACCTGATCAGTACTTCCGGATGTCCGGATGCACCCTGCCGCCACACCGGCTGGCCCCGCGGTTGGGCGAACACACCGCCGAGATCCTGAATTGGCTGGGAATGTCTGCGGAAACGATCCAGAGCCTCAGTACCCGCGACGCCGTGCGACTCGACATCAAGTCCGAGGAGAGCTGAAGTGAGTAAGAACGACCGTGTGGCCTGGAGAATGTATGTCGGTGGAGACTGGACCGAGGCGGCGTCAGGCATTACATACTTCACCGTCAACCCGGCGACTGAGGAATCCCTGGGGCCCGCACCGCATGCCGATGCCGCCGATATGCGTCAAGCGATTGCGGCCGCTCGCACCGCATTCGATGACGGTCCCTGGCCGCGGCTTTCGCTGGCAGAGCGGTACCGCATAATCCACCAGATCGCGACCCTGATGGAAAAGCGTCAGCATGAGCTTTCCGAGGTACTCGTCCAAGAGACCGGGGCGACGGCCTTCCTCGCGAGCCAGTCGGGCCCGATCCAGATTCTGCGTGACGCGGCCGATCTCGTGTTGTCCGAGGCGTTTGCGGAATCCCTACAGCCGCTGGAGTTCGGTGGCCGACTCCTGCAGACGCAGGTATTGCGCCAACCGATCGGGGTATGCGGTCTGCTGCCCACCTGGAACGCTCCCATCATGATCGCGATCCGCAAGATCGCACCGGCGCTGGCAGCCGGATGCACGATGGTGTTGAAGGCGCCACCACAAACCCCACTGTCACTGTTGAAACTCGCCGAGATCGTCGCCGACTCCGATTTGCCCCCAGGGGTTTTCAACGTCGTCACCGGTGAGGGAATCGAAGCCGCCCAAGAACTGGTCACCAGCCCCGATGTGGACATGATCAGTTTCACCGGCGGCTTGGAGGCCGGTCGTACCATTCAGGCCAAGGCCGCAGAGACCGTCAAACGGGTCGTGCTCGAGCTCGGCGGAAAGTCTGCCAACATCATTCTCGATGACGTTGATCTCGACGTGGCGGCTCAGATCGCGGCGATGCCCGCGTGTTTCGGAGCCGGCCAGACGTGTTCGATGTTGTCGCGCGTGCTGGTACCTCAAGCTCTCGCAGACGGACTTGTCCAGCGGATGGCGGCGATCGTCTCGGGCCAACCGGTCGGCGATCCCCTCGATCCCAAGACCGTCGTCGGTCCGCTGATCCGAGCAGAGCGCCGGTCGGCTGTCGAAGGATACGTGGCCAGTGGGCTCGAACAGGGCGCACGCCTGGTCACCGGTGGGCGACGCCCCCCGCACCTAGAACGCGGATACTTCTACGAGCCCACCATATTCGCAGATGTCGACAACAGTATGACCATCGCGCAGGAGGAGATCTTCGGACCGGTCCTCACGGTCATCCCGTACGAGTCGATCGAACAGGCGGTGAAGATCGCCAATGACAGCATCTTTGGACTCCAAGCCAACATCACCTGCCGTACAACACAATCAGGTCTACGTCTAGCTCCTCTGCTGCGTTGCGGAGCCGTGGCGATCAACGGCGCGATGGACGGCATTCGCGCTCCTCGAGGAGGATTCAAACAAAGCGGGATAGGGCGCGAGATCGGCAAGTGGGCACTCGACGACTATCTGGAGTATCAGGCGCTGACATATCCGCTGTGACGCACGCGCCCGGGCGAGCTCGCCGGAGGCGTAGCAGGTGTCACACCGGAAGCGAAATCGTCTGCAACTCGGTGTAGTTCATCAATCCCTCGGGACCGGATTCGCGGCCGACTCCGCTCTGTTTGAAGCCGCCGAACGGCGAGGTCATCTCACTGCTGGCACCGTTGATGCTCATCTGGCCTGTCCGGACCCGACGCGCGAGGCCGGTCCCGCGCTCGACGTTGGATGTCCATACACCGCCACCGAGCCCGTACCGAGAATCGTTGGCGATGGCTACGGCGTGGTCGTCGTTGTCGTAGGCCAGGACCGCGACCACAGGACCGAAGATCTCCTCTTGGGCGATCGTCATCCCGTTGTCGACGTCGCAGAAGACGGTCGGCTCGATGAACCAACCTGCCGCCTGTGAACTCGGCCGACCTCCGCCGGCAGCGATCGTCGCTCCCTCTTGTTGTCCGATGCCGATCAAGCGCTCGACTCGGTCGCGCTGCCGCTCCGACACAAGGGGTCCGATCTCGGTGCCCGGATCGGTCGGATCCCCCACCGTCATCGTCGAGACCATCTCGCACAACGCGTCGACCACCTCGCCGTAACGGGACCTCGGCGCCAAGATCCGCGTTTGATTGGTGCATACCTGACCGCTGTTGAGGAATGACGCGAAGCGAAGGCCCTGCACCACCGAGGGCATCTCGGCGTCGTCGAGAATGATCGCCGCCGACTTTCCGCCCAGCTCCAGGGAGAACCGGCGGATGTCGCCACCGCAGATGGAGCCAATCCGCATCCCGGCAGCTGTGGAACCTGTGAATGTCACCATGTCAACGCCGGGATGGCTGACAAGATGCTCTCCCGATTCCGGCCCAGCGGGAACGACATTGAGTACACCCTCGGGCATATCGGCCTCTGCGAAGACCTCGGCGAGCACAAGGCCGTCCAGCGCAGTCTCCGGTGAGGGCTTGGCGACGACGGTGCACCCGCTCAGCAGCGCCGGTGCCAGCTTCACCATGAATGCGCTATGCGGCGTATTCCAGGGCACGATGGCCGCCACGACGCCCACCGGCGCCTGACGGACAATCGAGTTGCCTCGCCGCTGTTCGAAATCCCACGTGCGTCCCAGATCCAAGTAATAGTCCAGAAGGAGTTGCGGGTAACCAACCTGTAACAGCTCTGCAATGGACGCAGGACAACCCATTTCGGCGGTTATCAGGGAGGCGATGTCATCGGCTCGGGCCGAGTAGATCTTGCGGGCACGCTCCAGAATTGCGATCCGCTCGTGAACAGACATCCGCGGCCACGGGCCTTCGTCGAACGCCGCCCGAGCTGCTGTGACTGCATGATCCATGTCGATGTTCGACGCTGCCGGCGCGCTGCCCAGAGCCCGCCCCGTCATCGGGGAAAGCTGCTCGATTGAATCACCGGCCACCGGTGGTCTCCAGCGTCCCCCGATGTACAAGCCGTCAAACGTTGGGACAGTTGCTGCCATTACCTCTTCTTTCGCCTGAGATTCGAGCGGACGGTTTCGCTACTCGTAACGGAGAACGCCTCGAATGTTGCTGCCTGCTCTCATCGCCTCGTATCCATCGTTGACCGCTTCCAACGGATAGACGTTCGTGACGAGCGCATCGAGTTCGATCTGCCCCTCGCGGTATAGACCGATCAATTTGGGGATGTCGGCCCGCGGGTTGCCTGAGCCGAACACCGCACCCACTACCTGCTTTTCCATCAACGTCAGGTCGAGCAGGCTCATCGACGCCGAATACTCCGTTGCCGGGTGGATGTTGGTCACCACCACCCGGCCACGCTTGGACGCCAGCGCCAGAGCGGAGCCGAGTACCTGCCCCGAGCCGACCCCCATCGTCATGATCACCCGATCGGCCATACGACCCACGGTGAGTTCCTGGACCGCGGGAAGCGCTTCTTCCATAGAGCTAAAGGCGTGTGCTGCACCGAATTTGAACGCCATATCGCGTTTGAATTCCACCGGGTCGATGGCAATGACGTGTTTTGCACCGGCGAGTTTGGCGCCCTGCAATGCGTTTGCGCCGATGCCTCCTATGCCGACCACGATCACGGTGTCCCCAGGGGAAACCTCAGCAGCGTAGACTGCCGAACCCCATCCGGTGACCACACCGCATCCCAGTAGGCAGGCGAGTTCGAGTGGTACGTCGTCATCGATCTTGACGCAGCTCGCCTCGTTTACCACGGTGTGGTGTGCGAAACTGCCGACCAGACACATGATCTTGAGATCCTCACCGCGGGCATGGTGGCGGCTTGTTCCATCGCTGACCTGCATTCCTGCCGCGAGCAGTGCGCCGAGGTCACACAAATTCTGGTGGCCGGTCGAGCAGCTTGGACACGCTCCGCAAGCAGGTATGAAGCTGAAGACCACATGATCGCCAACCTCGAGCCAGCTCACCCCTTCACCGACTTGTTCGACTACGCCCGCGCCCTCATGGCCGCCGACGATCGGCAGTTCGAACGGAATGTCGCCCGTCACGAGGTGTTCGTCGCTGTGGCATAACCCGCTGGCGGACAGCTTGACGAGTACCTCCCCGCGGCCGGGCGGATCCAACTCGATCTCTTCGATGCTCCACGAGGTGTTGGGCTGCCACAAGACAGCTGCTTGGGTCGTCAACGTCGATCCCATGTTGTTTCCATCCTTTGCTCGATCGCCTCAGCAGTGCCGTGTCGCCCCGGTACGAAGGCCTCTCATCTCCTGCCGGTCAGATCCGGGTGGCGGATAAGTCAATCGTTGTCATGAATTGTGATGGCCCGCTCGGGACAGCCGTCCGCCGCCAAATGTGCGAGATGCCGGAATTCCTCCGGCACATCGTCCACCGCAGGCGACGCGTGTCCGTCAACTTCACTGAGCACGAACAGTTGCGGGGCGGTCATGTAGCACAGCGTATGTCCCTGGCACCGATTCAGATCGACAGTGAGTTTCATTTGTCGAGTTCCCCGTCTTCTTGATCGGTACGGGTGCCGGGAGCAAATGAAACCGGTACCGAAATCCAGCCATTGATGTCGCCGCAGTCGGTGTAGCGTTGCGCGGTCTTGTGATCCACGCGGTAGTCGGGGATACGTCTGAGTATTTCACTGACAATTATCTCCCAGACAGTTCGAGCCATGTTCGACCCGAGGCACCGGTGTGCGCCCAAGCCGAAAGACATGTGCCGGTTCGGCCATCGGTCGATCCGAACATCGTCGGGATCCTTGAACACGCTCTGATCGCGGTTTCCCGACGCCATCGAGAACCAGAGTCGGTCATCTTTACAGAACTTTTGGGCTCCGAATTCGTGATCCGCGGTGATAGTCCGAGCAAAGCCTGGCACCGGCGGGTACACGCGCAGGAATTCTTCGCATGCGATTTGCAGCCGAGCGGGGTCGTCGAGCAGGTACTGACGGTCCTTCGGAAAACGGTCGAGGTGGACAACCGTGTGTGCGATCAGGCTCGTCGTTGTATCGATACCGCCGGCGGCGAGGTTCTGCAGGACTCCAGCAGCGGTTTCCAGAGAAAGTAACTCGCCGTCGATGCGCAGGCTCGCAACGGCCGAGATGAGGTCGTCCTGCGGTTCGGCACGCCGCGCTTCGACCGCTTCGAGCAACTGGCCGTAGACCCCGAGCAACATCTCGTGGATCTCGGCCATGTTCTCGTCGGTTGACGGCAGATAGGCGCCCTTGTGGTAGACGTCAGCAAGGGGTTGCCACTGCGACAGGGGCAGGCCCAGCAAACGAACTGTCAGCATTGCGGGCACCGGGCTGGCCAGCTGTTCGATGATTTCAGCCTCACCCTTCTCGATGAACTCGTCGATGCATTGAGTCGTCAACTCGAGAATCTCGCCGCGCATCGCTTCAACGGCCGACGGCGCAAAGTAAGGTGCCAGGGCCCGCCGGATCGTGCGGAAATCTGGCGGATCCATTTCCAGGATTCCCGACTGTGTAGGAATCGGCGGGATCATCACGCCCTGCTTGGGACCCTCCGGGTCATGCTGCGACGAGTACATGAAATCGTCACGGGTAATGGCGGCAATATCGTCGTAGTTCGTGATCACCCAGTATCCCCCGTGGGCCTCTGTCCAAGCGACCGGGCAACGTTCACGAAGGTCGGTCAGAATGTCGTCTGACCCCGTCGCGAATTGGGCGGAATGGTGGTCAAACTCGATTACGGGTTTAGCTGACACCTGTGGGTCCTCCTGGTGCTGCAAGACGCTCGAATGCGCGCGCGAACAAGGCAGATGAAGATGAATTCGCGGCCTATCAAGGTCGTGCGAGGAATCGTTCTGACATCGACGACATGACGGTACTGAGGTACGCGGTGATCGGCAATGGAACGGAGGCGATTATGGAGGTGGCGTTTCATACCACCTTCAGTCGCCGGCCCGGTCGCCGCAGTCCCGAGCCCGCGTGCTCGAGCAGCTTGGGTTAGCGCCGCCCCGTCGCGTTATCCTGACCTACAACCTCGGTTTCGACGAGATGTGCCAGCAGTTTTCGGCTCTCGGTATCGACAGGCTGGAACACGACGATCGTGATCGGGCACTCATCGCGTAGCACGAGTTCCATCACCTTGATGGTTATGGCGCCGACACCAGTGACGTCGATGGTCACGATCTCACCGAAGAAGGGTCGGACCTTCAAGTCCTCCCAGCCCAGCTGGAAGTCTGAGTTCGACGCCTTCAGTTGATCGATGAGCTGACGAAGTCGCCGACTGTGCGGGTGTAGCGCTGACACGACTCGTAGTTCAGCGACCGCCGCCTTGGCGATGGAAGACCAACCCGAAACACTTCGCCGAAATGACGGGTTGTCGAAGCACATCCGAACGAGGTTGCGCTGCTCCGGTGGAGTGGTTGTCGGCTCCCCGATCACCTTGACCAGCGCCGCATTCCAGCTCAGGATGTCGTAGCACTCGGTGACCGCGCAGGCGGGGGCGGGCAGAAGATCGGCCAGCAAGGTATCGACGGCCGGATCGACCACCCGCTCGGTGGCCGAGGGCTCGTGCACCGGCTTGCCTGCTAACTGCCGGACGTACCGAGAAGCATGTTCGTCGAGCCGGAGCACCCGACACACCGCGTCGAGAACCTCAGCGCTGACCTGGATGTCACGTCCCTGCTCGAGCCAGGTATACCAGGTGGGGCTGACCGCTGCGAGCTCAGCGACTTCCGCGCGACGGAGACCTTGCACGCGGCGGCGTCGGGCCCGCGCGATGCCGAAGTCCTCGGGACGAATTTGCCCCCGACGCGCCCTTAAGTACCTGCCGAGCTCAGCGCGATGCTCCGCCGCTTCGCTGCGGGTACGGTGATGGCCTTTCGAGCCCACGTGAACATTTTATACGCCGGTTGAGGCTTGCCGCAGACGTTTGCCACCTCGAAGAGTGCTCCGGTGCCGCTAGGGGCGCAGGAGCGTTGGGACGAGGTAGGTCTTCAGCATCCGCCGGATGACCGCGTTGTCCGCGCCGAACGTCGCTGGACGTGAAAGAAGGACGATCCGCAAGAAGGTGAGCCACTGGATGACCTCTCGCATATCCGTCACCCGTAGGCGGTTCGCCGCGCGAAGCGGTTGCAGGATCGGTTCCCAAAAGGGCGAAGCAACAGAGGAAACCAACTCCGATTGTTCAAGAACCCTGGCGGTGATGGTCAGCGCCCCCGGCTGCATCAGCCACTCCTCGTACCGGCTGCCGCGACTGCTTTCGAGCAATGCCAGCCAGGCGTCGACAATCAAATCCTCTGGTGGCGACGAGAAGTCGAGAGCCTCGAGCGCCGTGGCGGCAACACGAACGCTCTCATGCCGAATCACCGCGCCGATGAGCGTGGGCTTGTTCTCGAAATAGTTGTATAACGTTCGCCGCGCCACCCCGGAGGCTTCGGCGATCTCATCCATCGTGGTACGCCTCAGGCCCCGACGGTCGAAAGCCTCGTTGGCCACATCGAGAATCCGTTGCCGCAGCCGTGACTCTCGACTCTCCGATCCCTTTTCGTGGCTCTGCATGGTATGCGGCGGTCTGAGCCCTCAAAAGCCGAATTGCACAGCGCGTCTCACAAGATCGACGCGAGAGCGGATGCCGAGCTTGCGATACGCGTTGCTCACGTGGGATTCGACTGTGCGCTCACTGATGAACAGACGATCACCGATCTCCCGAGCGGATGTGCCTCGGCAAGTCAACGACAGGACCTGTAGTTCCCGTTCCGTGAGTGGCTCGGTATAGGCCGGCGAATCGGGCGTCGTACCCGGGGCGCCCTCGACGTTGCGACGGATGACCAGCGTCTTTCCCGAAGCCCACAGCTTCTCGCTGAACTGGCGGAACCGCTCGGCGAAGACGGTGTCGGCAGGCGAGGCATCCTCGGCCGGCGAACCGTTGAGCGTTGTAAGAGGCAGACCGACGACGATGATCGTACGGATATCAGCGTCATCAAGCAGTGCAAAGAGTGCGTCAAGGAGGTCCCCCTGAGTGGTGCGCGGATCACCACGGTGGTCCGGATGGGCGGTGAGCCATCCAATGCCGGCCGCGTCGACACGAGTTTGCACGGTGCGGCGCCGGTCAACAGCGTTCACTGGACAACCATCCTCGGCTCGGCGGATACTTTCGAGAACACCAGCTGGATATGCGACTCATCATTTTCGGCTTTAGTCCGACGACCACTGCCCGCCTGCGCGGCACATCAGCTGCGCTGTTGCGAGCAGATTCAACCCATCCGTGGCTCTGTGCCGATCACCCCCTCCTCCTCGAGGTCGCGCAGCTCGTCCTCCGCGCAGCCGACCCGGGCAAGTATCACCGCGTTGTGCTCACCGAGCATCGGCGCCGGCTCTCGGTTGTACCGCGTCGGCCCTGCGGAGAACCGAGCCGGGAAGGTGTCATAGCGTGCGGGGCCGAAAACGGGATGGTCGACGGTCTCGAGAAATCGACGTGCTTGAATCTGGGCAAGTTCTCCCTGCCGGTGCGGGGGGATCACCTTACCGACGGGCACACCGACCGACCACAGTCGCTCGACGATGTCGTCGGACTCGCGCGTCGCACACCATTCGGCGATCGCCGCGTCGATCTCGTCGTGGCTCCGCCGTCGGGCGTGGATATCGTTGAGTATTCCGTCGCGATCGACCCGCGGTATCACGCGACGAAGCGCGCGCCACTGCTCCTCGGTTTCGATGGCGATCGCCACCCAGCAGTCCCTGCGCTCGAATTCGTCGATGCTTGCACTGAGGTAGAGACCTTGTGGCGCGGCGGCCGCGCCGCGATTTCCGTCACGCATCAGCAACTGCCCAAATGCGCTGTGCTCGATGACTTGTTCGGCGGCAATGTTGAGCGCCGCACCGATCATCGGCGCCTCCACCAACGCTCCCTCGCCGGTGCGGTGGCGGTGACACAAGGCTATCAACGTGGCCGACAGCGCATGCAGTGCCGCGTTCGGATCACCTACCGACTGTGCCTCCTGCGGTTTTTCGTCTGGGTATCCAGTCAGCCAGGTGATTCCCGATGCATCTTCGATGATCGGCGCAAACGCAGGCACGTCACGCCATGGGCCGTCCAGGCCGAACCCAGGCATCCGAACCATGATCAGATCGGGCCGCATCGAGCGAAGTTCCTCGTAGCCCAGCTTGAGGTTGTCCATCACTCTGGCACTGAAGTTCTCGACCACTACGTCGCACGTCGCCACCAGGTCGAGGAACAGCTTGCGGCCACGGTCGGCCCGTAGGTCCAGGGTGAGACCGCGCTTGTTCGTGTTCGCACCCGCAAAATTTGGTACCCACTCCTGCCATTGCGGTTCACGACCCACCTGACGCAATGAATACATGCGGTACAGGTCCGGTCTGCCCACCGACTCCAGATGTATGACTTCGGCGCCGAACATCGCCAGCAGGCGGGTGAAGAACGGCCCGGCGAACAGCGAGGTGAGGTCCAACACTCGAACACCCGACAGGGGTAGCTCGGTGACGGCTTTGGCGCCACATGTCCGATCGTCACCGGCGCCGGCGGTGGCCTCGATCTCGATTGCGTTCTCGCCCAACGCCGGCGAGGGTCCGAAGTCGCGCATCGGAACACCGTGCAGCGTGTAAGGCAGCGCCGGCTGAAGAAATCCACCACTGGGATTCTTCACGAAGGCTTGCCGTGCCACGAAGTGATCGAACAGTGGAATGGTCTCGCCGTTTCCGACCGGCGAGTTGGGAATGAGAAACGCGCTGGCCAGATCTCGTACTTCATCGGTCGAGCGGGTCGAAGTCCATTCGGTGATTGCCGCTGAGATCGCGGATCCGTTGTCGGATCGCGTGTCAACGCGCAACAGAGACGGGTCTTCCGCCCACTCGGGGTGTTCGACCATGGCGCAGAAGTCAAGCCATTGCTGGCCCGTGCCCACCATGGTTCCCACGTAGCCGTCGCTTGTCTTCTCGACGCCTGGCACATGCACCGAGCGTGTGGACTTCAGCGGCGATCCGGCGACATCGAAGCAGGTCACGGGTGAATAGCCGAATAACCACTGGCACAGCGACTCGAGGATGGAGACGTCGACCAACTGGCCGCAGCCTTCTCGTATCTGAGTGATCCTCGCGAACATTGTGGCCACACCGCTGACGATGCCGGCCGCCCATTGGTCCTGTTTCCCGCCGACATAGACCGGCGGCCGTTCTGGAAAGCCCCTTGCCCAGATGCCCCCGGACCACGCCTGCAGGGTGAGGTCTGACGCCGCCCGGCCGGCCCACGGCCCCTCCAGACCGAACGGGCTGATCGCGGTGACGATCAGATTGGGTGCGTCGTCATGCAGACGGGCCGGCGCCAACAGCGGGTGCGCAGCCAGGCTTGACCCCGGCGACCAGACGACGGCGTGGGCGTTGGTGACGATGTCACGAGCCCGAGCGATATCGGCGTCTTCGGCAGGATCGAGCACGACGCTGGCCTTCGACGCCGAGAGATACTGGAACAGTGGACCATCGGCGCCCCCAGCGAGCGGTGTGTGTGACGCCGACCAGCGGCGCAGCGGGTCACCCGTCGGATCTTCGAGTTTGGTGACCTGCGCGCCGGCATCGACGAGCAACTTCGTGCAGTAGGCTCCGGCGACACCGCTGGAAAGCTCAATGACGTTGAAGCCGTCCAGCGGTGGCCGTGCGGGTGGGTCCTTGACCACCGGGTGTCACCTGTTGGTCGAAAGCACGGGTGGCTCAGCGGGCGTGAACTGAAACACCCGCGCGGCGTTGCCCACCATCACCTTGTACATACCTTCTTCACCCAGTGGGGCGAGTTGGCTGTGTGCAAGTTTGAGCGAGTCCGGCCAGGAGCCATCGGAATGCGGAAAATCGGTTTCCATCATCACGTTGTCGATACCGATCCGATCGATGTTGGCGATACCGACGGGGTCATCCATGATGCATCCGAAGACGTGTTCGCGGAACAACGTCGACGGTGCCACGTCGGGGTCGACGATCTTGCGCTTGAATTCTCGCTTGGTGTACTTACCGGAAGCGTAATCGGCGTCGAAGTCCCCGTCACGTGCCCACCGCTGTCGATCCAGCGCATGGTCCATCCACTCCAGCATGTACGGTATCCACCCGACCTGACCCTCGGACAGCACAATTTTCAAATTGGGGTACGCGAAGAAGAGCCCGCTGAACATCCAATCCCAGAGGCACTGAATCGCATTGATGACCGGGCCACCTCCCACCTGGATGATGGACGGCGCGTCGTCGGCGGTTGTGGGGATCTTCGACGAGGACCCGATGTGCATGCAGATCGGTAATCCGCTCTCATTCGCCACCTCGAACAGCGGCTCCCAGTACCCGTCTTTGTTGTGAATCGAGGGCAGGCCGAGGGTGGCCGCATTCTCAGAGAAGATGATGCCGCGCGCCCCCTTTTCGATCGCCCTACGCGCTTCCGCGGCCGCCAGCTTCGCGTCCCACATCGGGACCAACGCCAGCGGCAAGAAACGACCCGGGTACTGCCCACACCAATCCTCGAGAATGTGGTCGTTCCACGCCTGCACGCACAGGAGACCGAGGTCCTTGTCCTTGGCTTCGGCAAACGCCTGCCCGCAGAAGCGCGGGAATGTCGGGAAGTTCGTCATCGTCAGGATGCCTGCGATGTTCATCGCCTCGATCCGGGCCGCCGGGTCGTAGCACGAAGGATGTACCGAATCGTAATTGACCGGCGCCAGGCTCCAATCCTCCTTCTCGCGGCCGATGACCGCCGACACCCCGGCCACGCCCCACCGGGCGTCCTCGTAGGCCCAGACATCCTGCCCATCTGGCATGCGAATGACTCTGGGCGCGGTGTCCTGGTACTTCGCAGGCAGCCGCTTGGTCCACACGTCTGGCGCTTCAACGATGTGGTCATCGACCGACACCAGCCAATCTGTCCTCACCCGACACGCACCTTTCTGGCAATTCGTCTGTTGTCCGTCAAGGTATGCGCCGGTGTTCGCCGTGCGCCTCCGTACCCCTACGGAAAGGTCTGGCCGAGGTTTTGCGGCCTACCGTCGTCGCACAGATGTGACGGCCACTCGACTCCGGTGGTGGTGATCAGCGGGAAGTCGGTCCCCCATTGAGTTTTGATGCGCTACTTGCGCGCGCAGCGGCTAGGCGACGCCCGCCGCGATCGGCGGCATGAGTGACGACATGATGCGCGACTTCTGCGCCCCACATAGTCGGCACAGGCCGACTATGCGGCGATGAGACACGTCTGCCGACGGTGACCGCAGAAAGCCGGCGGGATCGCCGCCGGCTTCTACGCCTACCCTTCGCAGGTGAGGCTATTTCAGAAAGCTCGCCAGGCCGGCCAGTGCGGCAGGGTCGCTGAAGTCGACATCGATAGCGGTGCCCTCGACGTCGAAGGACAGCTTGTGCGCTCCGGCGACGGTGGCCAGTTCCATTGTGGTGCAACCGTCGGGACCCATGGTGTGTGGTCCGTAGAACTCCCCCGCGCGGGACGTCCAGATGTCGCCGGGGCCCAACCAGTACCCATCGACCTCAACTGACCCGGCGACGACGAGTTCCAGTCGGTCGCTTTGATGCGAATGCCGCGGCAGAACATAGTTCGGAGGGAACTGGACGATGACGACGACGGTGGTCTTCTCGTCGGTCGGATCTCCGAGTGCGTGCATGGCCGTCTTGAAGCCCTGGGCCTCGCCGGCCGCCGCGACGGTCGCCGCCCACGACGTGCCCGCCGGCGCGGCCTTCCAGTAGTTGTCGTCACTCATGCGCCATACCTTCACGCTTGCCTCCTCTGCGCGACTTGGCGATACATCCGAGGGTGTCTCGACCGGTCCGGGTGTGAACTCGACGTCTAGCGATTCGAAGCCCCACGTTCCGCCATTACGGATGGTAGGCCCGGATTGGTTGAGCACCTTGACATCCGGCATCCGTTTGAGGATTTCCTCGATCGTCACCCGTATTTCGAGTTCAGCCAGCGGCGCCCCGACGCATCGGTGAATTCCGTGGCCGAAAGTGATATGAGGGTTTCTTCCGCGGTCCAATCGGAACTCTTCAGGTTCTGCGAATCGTTCCTCGTCGTGGTTCGCGGATCCGAACAGCAACAGCACACGGTCGCCCGCTTTGAAGGTCATTCCGTCGACTTCGACGTCGCTGCGCACGGTGCGGGCTGGGCAGTGGGCAGGCGACGACATACGCAAGACCTCTTGCACAGCCTGATTGACGAGCGTCGGGTCGGCGATGAGTTGAGCACGCGCGGCGGGAAACTCGTCGAGGAACACGACAATGGCGGTAAGGGCCGCTACCGTGGTCTCCAGTGCACCGCCGATCGCGGTGAAGACCAATCCGATGCATTCGTCATCCGAGAAACGAGTGCCGGCCTTCGTCTCGTAGTTCGCGATCGCGGAAATCAGATTGTCCTTCGGCTCCGCACGTGCCTGGGCCAGGACGCCCACGATGAACTCGAACAAGTTCTGACCCGCTGCTGCGGCTGTCGTAGGATCGCCGTCGGGTGGCGCCATCATGGTGTTGAGCCATTCATAACAACGCTCACCGTCCTGGAAGTCGAACCCGAAGAACTCCGCGACCACCTGGCCAGGAAGCCGGGTGGCGAACTGGGCTACGAAATCGGCCCGACCGTCTGCGATGAACGTGTCGATCAGCGCGCTGACCCGTTCGCGGACAAGGGGCTCGTATCCGGCGACCGCCTTCGGCGTCAGGAACGGCATGAACACACCGCGGTAGTCGGTGTGCAGCGGTGGGTCCGATTCGCTCGGTATCCCCCGTTGGGGAAACGGTAGAGCCGGCAACACGATGCCTTCGCCGGAGGCGAAAACGTCGGGCTGACGCAGGATCTTGATGATCGTGTCGTACTTGCTGACCACCCAGAATCCTCCGAGTTGGTCCGACCGGGTGATGGGGCACTTCTCGCGCATCTCGCGATATGTGCTCAGCGCTCGCTGCGCAAACCCCTCGGCGGTGTGGTCAAAATGGTCCTGGATGTCAGCGTGTTCGACCGTGGTCATCAACCTGCCCTTGCACTCGTTGTTGCAGAAGGCAGGTTACGCGCGGCAAAGGGAGTACGAATCAGTACTACCACCGAAGTACGGCTCGATCTGCTCTGCTAGAACGGGCCGCCTGCAAGGCGTCGCGGCAGGTAAAGAGGCAACTTCTCGAGCGATGCTCGGCGACGCGGCCGACAACCAGTATAGACCCGAGGACACCTGCGCGAGGATGGCAGTAGGGCCCGAGCGCACCGCGCTCGGGCCCTACTCAAGGAATCGTCGGCGTCGTCGACAATTCCGTCTCTGGCGGTGCAGTTACGGCGCCGGGTGGTGTGGCGCCGGCACCTCGAATGCGTTCAGCATGGCCGATGTGCCCAGGTATGTGCCCGCCAGATTGATCAGGTCGATTACGCCGACGCGACCGAAAGCCGCCTGCGCGGAGTGGTAGAGCTCGTCGCTGATTTGGTAGGTCGACGCGAGTTCCTGCACGAGTTGGGCGGCGATCAGCTCATTTCCGGTGAGCCCGACCGGTGCCTGCCCATTGGCCAGCGATTCGATCGCTTCCTGGGGAAGCCCGGCGGCCAGAGCGAGCCTCTCATGCGCGTAACGCGTGTACTCGGTGTTCCAGATGCCGCTTACCGCCAGCACGGCAACCTCTTTGACTCTGTCAGGAAGCGATGACGTTGCGAAGACATTCTCCGCTTCGAAAAGCGCCGCCCCGATGACCGGGTTGTAGAGGTAGGTATTGAGCGGACCGATGAGACGGCCCTCCGGGTCCAACATCTGAACCCCCGTGGCTTCCTGTGCCGGAACGGCGATCTCCTTGATCTGAGCGGCCAAGGCCAACTGTGCGGGGGTCGCTGTCTCCAGATCCACCAACGCAAGCCGGCCGCCCAAACCGTAGTCACCGTCAAACTGCGGAGGCGTCGGTGCGGGAGCCACCCCGGGACCGTACGTCGATGGTCCGAGCAACTCAAACGCATTGAACAACGACGAGGCGCTGAGGTAGGTGCCGGTCAAGTAGACGATATCGACGACACCTGCCGTGCCGAACGCTGCCTCGGCAGCCTGATAGAGCTCGTCGCTGACCCGACGGTTCGAGATGAGTTCTTGCGCGAATTGGGCGGCAAGCTGTTCATTCCCCGTAAGTCCCACCGGGGGTTGACCGCTGGCCAACGACTGGATCGATTCCTCGGGCAGCCCGACGAGGCGCGCGACCAACTCATGCGCATACAGTTCGAAATCCGAGCCCCACAGACCGCCAACCGAAAGGACCACCACCTCTTTGACCCTCGCTGGAAGCGACACCGTCGCGGACGCGTTGGCGACCTCCATGAGCGCCTCGCCGATGACAGTGTTGTACAGATAGGCATTCAAGGGTCCGACGAGGCGGCCGTCGGCATCCACCATCTGGATGCCCGTCGCCTCCCCGAGCGGAATCACCACAGCTTTCATCCGTGCGGCCAGTTCTGCCTGCGCGGGGGTTGCCGTATTCAGATCAATGATCGGCAGTCGGCCACCAAGCCCGCCTGCGCCGCCCTCGCCCCCGGTGCGGCCCGCTGCGCCGATGGCACCGCTGGCGCCGTTGCTGCCCACCTGGCCGAACAGACCGCCGGCACCGCCGATACCGCCCGTGCCGGCCTGACCCGCCGCACCACCCAGACCCGGAACGCCGCCGACGGCGTCGCTGTCGACGATCTTGCCGTCGGCCAACGTGATGACAGTTGCACCTCCGGTACCGCCATAGCCGCCGTCACCACCGATACCGGCCGCGCCGCCAAGACCACCGTCACCACCACGACCTATCAGCAGTGAACCTTTGCCACCTGAACCGCCCACACCTCCGTCACCGCCGGTTCCGCCGCTGCCGCCGACGCCACCGTCCTCCTCGGCCGCAGTCGCATCCACACCGTGTGCGCCGATGCCGCCAGCGCCGCCGGCGCCGCCGGCACCACCTTTGCCGCCGTAACCCCACAGCAGGGCGGCGTTACCGCCGTTCCCACCGCGGCCGCCAGAGGTGCCGTCATCGCCGAGACCGCCGTTGACTCCGGTCGTACCCGCGAGGCCATTCATCCCGGCGCCGCCGACACCGCCATTGCCGCCGTTGCCCCAGAGCAAGCCGCCGTGACCACCGTTGCCACCGGCCACACCGGCCACGGTGCTCGACCAGCCGGCACCACCATTTCCGATCAACCAGCCTCCGCTGACACCGTCCGGATTAGCTTGCGTGCCGTCAGCACCGTCACATATCAAACCGCAACGCCCGCCGACGGCGAACAGCGAGTTGATCGGCACAAACAGTCCGGTACCGAAGATCGAGGAGGCGGGATTGGCGGCCGGCCCGGATTCGACATCACGCACCGCAAACCACAGCGCGTTGACGAGCGCACCGCCTGCCGGCGCCGCAGGAGCCGGGCTGTCCGCGGTCTGCGACCCCAACCCGAACGATGCCAGCACGCTGCTGATGACGTCGACCGACGCGACCTTCGGTGTTTCCGCGGGCAGTGAGCTTTGCGGCGCCGACGCTGACGATGCGACCGACAGCGGTCGGGCGGTGTCGACGGCTTCGCCGGTCGCGGGAATGTCCTTCTCGGCCGCAACATCCTGCGCCGGCACAAGCCGCTCCGACGGCGGCACGGGCTCCGACGCCGCGCTCGAAAAATCTGCTGTCGAGAGATCGGACACTTGCGAAGCATCGGCGTCCACTACGGCCCGATTCTTTCCTTCGTTGGACGCGTCACTGTTGAATCCGATAGCGCCGTCGACTTTTACCTCGGAATCCAAACCGAGCTCATGCCCGTCTGGCAACGTCGAAGCAGATTCCTGCGCCAAAGATCCGGGATCGACGTCGACGTCGGAATCAGTATCCGGCGCTGACGATTCGGACCCGACACCACCTTCGGAATCGACGCCCTGTTGCCCCGACAAGGTGGAAGGTGGTCGTTGCGTCGACGATGACGACGCGGACGAGGTAACTCCCGACGTCGAGCCGTCGGACGAGTCGGATCTGGCGTCCGAAGACTCAGCCGAAGCGACACCTTGGCCTGTCGTGACGGCGACGCCCAACCCGAATGCGACGGCTCCCACGCGAAGCCATTGCCCCCAAGCATCCCCAGTTCGGTTATAGCGCATTGGATCTGGCGCTTCAGCACCGTGCTCATCAACCAACGACTGCCAATTTGTCCTCACCGCGCACGACCCTTCTGACGTTGCCACCTTGTTGCCCAGTCAAGTTAGGCGTCAACGTCAATAATCCACTCCGTACCAGTACGGAGGGCATGGACGCGTTTTATGCGATGGCGTCGCCGAGCGACCGTTGGGCTTCGCGTGCGGCCCGAGCCACCTCGGTCATCGTCTCGCGGACAACGGTCATGTCGACGACCTCTGCGAGGTCATCAGCACCGGCGAATCGGAGCATGGCATCGAGCCGGTGGGTGATCGCGTCCAGTGCCCAGGTGAGCATGTCGCCACCGGCGGCCTGGTCAAACGGCACGATGGTCTGACGTACACCCCAGTCGATGTAGTGATAGTGCGCATCGTTGGTGAAGCAATCGAAGCGCAGATACTCCTTGTGGTCTTGTGCACCCAGCACATGCAGCGAGACACCCGCGTCATCGATGGTGGGGTTCTCCGAGGTCACCAACTCCTCCCCGAAGCCTGCCTTTAGGGTCTCGACATCGACTTGACGAAATTCGACTCCGATGGTGACCACCCCGGCCGGGAAAAAGGTGGTGTCCTCCTCGACGAGCGGTAGCGGATCGATCTCATAGGTGACGCCGAGCGAGAAGGTCCCCATTTCATCCTCATTTCATGTGCAACGCGCTGGCTGATCGGTCCAGAAGTACCACGATCGTCTTTTCGTGCAATCCGAATTTGTACGGAGGTCATCGCGTGCGCCCCATGGCAAAGTACCCGGTCATGCACGAGCAGCCCTACATCATCGACGTCCACAATCACATTGGGACGTCGACGATGTCGAGCCGCGGAGAATCGGTCGATATGGATGATGATGCGACGGCGCGCGGCGCCATCCTGGCCGCACGTGGGGTGACCCAGGCGGTGGTCATCGCGAGCCACGACTACCTACGCCCGGACGGCATCGCCGACAACCGCAGGGTAAACGATGACATCGCCGCCTATCGAGATCGCCGACCGGACTTGTTCCCCGCCGCCATCGGCATCGTCGAGCCGCTCAACGGACCTGTCGGCTTAGATGAGCTCGATCGATGCAAGAACGAGCTCGGACTGCACGGCATCAGCTTCCACACCCGGCTACAAGGCGTGTCCCTCGACAGCCGATGGGTGCGGAACTATCTGCATCGCATGGGCGAATTGGGACTTGTCCCCTTCCTGCATTCCATCGGCGAGTCGTCTTCAGAGTCGCTCTGGAAAATCGACGTGCTGGCGGGCGACTTCCCGGATCTGCCAATGGTCGTCTTGGATGCGTTCTCCACCTTCGAACAATCGCTGTTCGCACCCCATGTCGCCGATCGACGACCGCGTCTGGTGTTCGATACCGCTTTGGCACACGGGTTCAGCGTTGTCCAGAATCTGATTTCGCGGTGCGGCGCCGACCGGGTCATGTACGGCAGCGACCTTCATTCCGCTGCGAGCGGAATCCCTGCGGTGACCGAGCTGTCGACGGAAATCCTTTCCTCATCACTCAGCGATACCGACAAAAAGGCGGTGTTGGGAGGCAACGCGACGCGCCTTCTGGGACTTCCCGATTCGACTGGCTCGAAGAAGTGATCATGCGTAACACCGCAACCAACCCTCCTCTCGAGGGAATCAGGGTGCTCGAAATCGCGCAGCTACTACCCGGACCGCTGCTGACGCGAAAACTCGGCGATCTGGGCGCAGATGTCGTCAAGGTCGAGCCACCGCACGGTGATCCCATGCGAGCGTTCCCGCCGATCGTCAAGGGCCGCTCCGTGATGTTCGAAGCAGTCAACAGGGGTAAGCGCAGTATCGTGTGCGATCTCCGCAAAGATCAAGGTCGCGCACGGTTGGACACCCTCCTCGACGCCGCCGACGTCGTGGTGGAGGGCTACCGGGTCGGTGCGCTGGCGGAATTGGGCGTTGATCTTCAGAAGGCCAGGAAACGGCGGCCAGCGCTGGTGGTGTGCTCGATATCCGGCTTCGGCCAAGACGGGCCGCTTGCCCACCTGCCGGCTCACGGCTTGAATGTGGACTTCCTGTCGGCCAGCTCGACGGTCACCGGGACCGAGGGCGACTATCGGTTGACCACCGACGTTTCGTACGGCGTCGAACTCGGGGCGATCAACGGTGCGGTTGCAGTGCTGGCGGCGCTGTTTCGCGCCCAGATGAGTGGATACGGTACGTGGCTGGACGTATCGTGTTGGGACGCAAGCGTTGAGGCGCACCGCCTCAACCTCTATCCGATGCTCGCCGGAGCGCCGATCCCCGGTCTTACCGGTTCACATTCACCGATGCAGAGCATCTATCGTGCCCAAGACGGCTCGTTTGTGCAGATCATGGCCACTGAGAAACGGCTGTGGCAAAACTTCTGGAATGCGCTGGGCCGTCAAGACTTGGCCGACAGCTGGCAGCAGCGAGATTACATCGACGAGACGGAACGGCCGGGCGACCGTCAAATGCGCGAGGAGATCGCGCGCATCATCGCAAGCGCTCCTGGCGCGGAGTGGACTCGACGATTCACGGAATGGGGAGTGGCTGGCTGCGCGCTACTCACCGAGAAACAGGTTGTCGAACATCCCCACCTCCTGGCGCGCGGCCTCGTAGGCGAGTCGGCTCAGACGTCGCTGCCTTTCATTGCCGACCCGGTGCGATTCGCCGCCGAGGGTTGGCGCCCAGCATCCGACGGCTCGCCGGCACCGGTACTCAACGCCGACGAAGACCACGTCCTGTCGTCGTGGGCCACAGGTGTAACCAGCGCTTCTCATAGGGAGAAAGATGATGCGATCTGATCGCACTGGGCAGTATCGCCGGACTGTGCGTACCAAGTCGTCGTCGAGAACGTCGCTTGCTCCCGCGGCGCCAAAACTGAGTACGAGTGAGCTGGACATGCTCGCGCCGATCTTCGGCTTCCGTAACGGGGACGAAATAGCTCAATTCGCTTGTCAATTGGAGCAGAAGGCAGTCCTGAAACCTGCTCAAAAGCCGGACCAGCCGTAGCCAGGTCTCCAACCCTTCCTCAATCGGGCTGACACTGCGGTCAGGCCCGGCACCTCGGGCCAAAGCGCATCATGTACGAGCGGCGAAACGGTCAACCGTGGCCATGACGTCTTCGCCGGCCATGGACTCTCCCTCCGCAGCCAGCGCAAAATCGATGGTGCGGTCCAGTGCTTGACGCAGATGCAGGTTGAGTGCGCGTTTGGTGTCACGGAGGGCTTGGCGAGGCTGGCTAGCCAGTTGGGATCCGAGGTCGAGCGCGACCGTCAACACCTGCGACTGGGGCACGACACGATTGGCGATACCCAGTCGTAGGCACTCCTCGGCCGTGACACGAGTTCCCAGCAACAGGTGTTCCTTGGCACGCAGCATGCTCATGTACGAAGGCCACAGCGAGGCCCCACCATCACCGGCGACCACACCGACTGACACGTGCGGATCGGCGATGTACGCATCCTCGGCAATGACAACGAGGTCGGACAACAATGCCAGTGTCGCGCCCACACCCACAGCCGGACCGTTGACGGCCGCGACAACCGGCAATTCGCACGATACCGCTGCACGCACCAATCGCTCCGCCGTCCGGATCGTTCGCCGTCGAAGCACCGGATCATCATGGAGATTCCTCAGGTGCCCCATGTCACCGCCGGCGCTGAACGCCGAGCCCGCCCCGGTGAGCACCGCCGCGCAGGCCTCCTCGTCGTTCTCGAGCAGTCGCCACACGTTGACGATGGCTTGATGCATGTCGTCGTCAACGGAGTTGAAACGGTCCGGCGCGTTGAGGGTGATCACCCGCACCGAATCGCGCTTCTCGACGAGCACGTGCGGCGCCAGTTGCGTGTAGTTCGACATCGGATCCTTTCAGGTGGATCAAAGAAGGCGGCCGGTCATAGTGAGCGGGCGATGAGCTCCTTCTGGATCTCATTGGCACCGCCATAGATCTTCTGGGCGCGTGCGTCGCAATACAGTCGGGCGATCGGATATTCCCGCATGTAGCCGTAGCCGCCGAACAGCTGCAGGCAGCGATCGATGACCTCGCACTGCACGTGTGTCAACCACCATTTGCACATCGCCGCGGTGGCGGTGTCGACACCCTTGATGGAGTGACCCACGATGCAGTTGTCGAGGAATTCGCGCGCTACCCGTGCCAGCGTCGCACACTCGGCGAGCTCGAACCTGGTGTTCTGCATGTCCATCAACGGCGCGCCGAAGACCTGCCGTTCTTTGACATAACGGACGGTGAGCTCGACGGCGAGTTCGGTGGCTCCGACGGCGTTGATACCGATGATCAGGCGCTCTTGGGGCAGCTGGGCCATCATCTGCGGAAAGCCCCGGCCTTCGACGCCGAGGAGTTGATCAGCCGGAACCCGAACATTGTCGAACGACAGTTCAGCCGTGTCCGAGCCGTGCTGACCGATCTTGTCCAGCACGCGCCCTACCGAGAAGCCCGGAAGTTGCGTGTCAACGATCAACAGCGAGATCCCTCGTCCGCCGGCCGATGGGTCCGTCTTCGCCGCCACGACAACCATGTCAGCCGCTGATCCGTTGGTGATGAAGGTCTTTGCGCCGTTGATCAGATAGTGATCGCCGTCGCGAATGGCAGTGGTTCGGATGTTCTTGAGGTCCGAGCCGGCCTCCGGCTCAGACATCCCGAGAGCCGCCACGACTTCGCCCGTCGCCATGCGGGGCAACCATTGCCGCTTCTGCTCTTCAGTCCCGTACGCCACCAGGTAGTCGGCGACGACACCGCTGTGGATCGCGTTGCCCCATGACTTGTCACCGGTGCGGGCGTATGCGGAGGCGATCGCAGCATGGTGCAGGAATCCCCCTCCCCCACCGCCGAACTTCTCGGGCACCGATGCACACAGCAGGCCGAGCTTTCCCGCACGCAGCCAGAAATCACGGTCGACACATTTGTTGCGAGACCACTCTTCGCTCTGTCGGTCGGTCTCAGAGGAGAAGAAATCCCATGCCATGTCGTAGAGATCGGCGAGTTCATCGGTGGCCCACGACGGGCGGGTCGGGCTCATGTCGTCTCCCCTGTCTTGACCATCGCGACCGGCACGAGGCCGCCGCTGTTGTGGTGCTTGGTGCAGATCGTGCTCATGAGGAGAAGACGAACTCAGAAGGACCCGCGGGAATATGCTCGAGTGCCGATTTCAGCTCATCCACCGACCAGCGGCGATCGATATCGAAGACTTCTTGTTCCGTCCAACACTTCTGGCGCGCGATACGACCGCCGACGATGCCGAATACTTCGCCGGACAGTCTGCATTCAGGCGACACCAGCCAGGCAACGAGGGGAGACACGTTCTCGGGTGCCCATTTGTCGAAGCCCTCCTGCTGACCGATGCGGTCGCCGAGGCCGGGCGTGTTCTCGGTCAACCGGGTGCGTGCCACCGGTGCGATCGCGTTGACTCGGACCCCATATCGCGACAGTTCGCGCGCAGCCACAAGAGTCATCATCGCTATGCCAGACTTTGCCGACGCGTAGTTGATCTGGCCGGGATTGCCCCGCAGGCCCGACCCCGACGAGGTGTTGAGTACCGACGCCTCCACCGTTCGACCTGCCTTGCTCTCTGATCGCCAGTAGACCGCGGCGTGACGCAGTGGACAGAAGTGCCCCTTCAGATGAACGTCGATCACGGAATCCCACTCGGACTCGGACATGTTCACCAGCATGCGATCCCGGAGAATGCCGGCATTGTTCACCAGGATGTCCAGACTGCCGAATGTCTGCACGGCGCACTCGATCATCTCGCGTGCGGCGTTCCAATCGCTGACGCTTCCGAAGTGGGCGACCGCTTCACCGCCTGCTGCTTTGATTTCGGCAACGACGCCGGCGACCGCATCGTTGTTGTCTCCGTCGCCGTTGAGGCCGCCACCTGTGTCATTGACGACGACGCGCGCGCCGAGGCGCGACAACAGAAGTGCGTGCGCTCTTCCCAACCCGCGCGCGGCACCGGTGACGATCGCCGTACGCCCCTCAAGTGATGTCACAACCACCTATCCCGTTTCATTCTGATGCTGTATGGATGACTGAACTTCGACTACTGACCCGGCAAAGCGACGAGCGGGTGACGGTAGACTTCTGCCGCGTTTCCTGACGTGAGACGCGCCTGCACGTCGCGGTCAAGGGCGTCGATCTGGTACTTGATGACCTCTTGGGTGTCGGGCCACGTGGAATCCGAATGCGGATAGTCGACCTCCATCATCACGCGGCTTTCGCCGATGACGTCGAGAAGCCGGTAGGCGGTCGGATCAAAGAACGACGTGTACCAGAAGTTGCGCGCCAGAACTTCGTTGGGGGTCAACGTATCTGACCACGTCGAGTTCATGCCGCCATCGTTGTCCTTGTTGAACCGGCTCTCCAGGAAGCTGAGCCGGTCGATGAGCATGGGCACCCAGGCGATGCCGCTTTCTGACATCACGATCTTGAGTTCAGGGAAGCGCGAGGGTATTCCCGCGAAAAGCCAATCGGTTGCCGCGGCGAAGGCGTTGATCTCGAACAGGGCCGCGATGACAGGCGGCGGTGAATCCTTTGACGGCACCATCGTCTGTGAAGACGAACCGACATGAAGGTTGACAACCGTGCTGGTCTCGGCGCATGCCTCGAAGAACGGATCCCACTTGCCCGAGTACAACGAGTCGAAGCCGAGCGCTTCTGGATTCTCACTAAAGCTGACGGCCTTGAAACCACGCTCGGCGTTGCGCCTGATCTCGTCGGCCGCGATCTTGGGGTCGGGCAACCACGTCACCTGCTGTGCGATGAACCGGTCGGGATACGCCCCCACCCAGGCTTCGATGATCCAGTCGTTGTAGGCCCGCATGGCCGCCATTCCCAGTTCGGGGTCGGAGAATTTCGTGAAGCGCTGTCCACAGAATCCGAAGACCATCGAGGGAAAGCACAGCGATGCGGCGACTCCATTGACGTCCATGTCTTTCACGCGGCCGTGCACGTCATAGGTGCCGAGGCGCACTTCGTCGAAGCGCACCGGCCCGCCGGTCCGCTCAGCTGCAGGCCAGCTGGACATCGCATTGGCACCCGAGTTCATGACCCGCTCGTCCTCGAACTGCCACCACTCCATACCGTCGGAGTCCTCGACGACACGCGGCGTCTGATCGGCGAACTTCGCCGGCATCCGGTCAACGAAGGTATCGCGCGGTTCCATGAAGTGATCGTCGACGGAAATCAGTGGCAGATAGACATTTCGAGGTTCGGGATCCGGGACGAGGGTGCGTTCACGGCGCACAACCCTCCCCGCGTTGTGTTGCTCGTCGAGGCGTTCGTTGAGGTCGATCGGCATGGTGTGTGCTTTCGTTCTCGAGTGGGTTTAGGAGCTCGGGGAGATGCAGGGCACTGTCAGCCAGCCGCTGACGGTGGGCGACGGAGCCGCTTGGAGTTGTTCGGCAGGCACCGCCAACTGCAGTGCGGGATGGTGGCGGGCGAGCGCTGTGAGGGCGGCTCTCAGCTCCATCCGGGCCAGGTGCATGCCCAAGCACAGGTGGGTGCCCGGGCCGAAGGCGAGATGTGCGGAACTGTCGCGAGTGATGTCGAAACGCCGCGGTGCGTCAAACACGTCGGGGTCGCGGTTCGCGGTGTGTAAAAGGCAGATCACCTGATCGCCGGCGGGTATGTGATGCTCCCCTACTTGCACATCCTCGAGGGTGATGCGCGGCACCACGAACCGCTGAGCACCGTCGACGCGCAGGACTTCTTCGATCGCACCGTCGACAAGCGTCGGGTCGGCGACCACGCGGTCCCATTGGTCCCGATGCGCCATCATCAGCGTTACCGTCGTGGCAATGGTGTTGGCGGTGGTCTCATGACCGGCCATGATCAGCAATATCAGGTTGCCGATCAGTTCGGTGTCGCTGAGGTGTTCGCCGTCGTCGTCGGCGTTGACCAATTCACTGATCAAATCATCCGAAGGATTGTTGCGCCGCTCCTCGATGAGTTCTGCGAAGTAGGCGCCGAAATCGCGCATGGCTTCGCCGGCCTCGGTGGTGCTGGTACCTCCGCCGTGTCCGGTGCGGTCCACGTTCAGCACCGCTTCAGACCAGCGTTCCCAACTCTTGTGGTCTTCGGCGGGCACGCCCAGGATGCGACAGATGGCCCGTTCCGGGATCGGCAGCGCATAGTCGTGTTTGATGTCGAAGTCGCGGTCATGAGGCAGCCCACGGGCCAACTCGTCAGCCAGGTCGTCGACATAGTCGGCCCAGCGAACCACCTCGCGAGGCATGAATGGGGGCCGGTGAAATTTGCGGAGGTGCGTGTGCTCGGGGGGATCGGTGAACAACAACATCGCCGCCTGGCAGCCGGCCATCTTCTGAACGTCCGGACGGGGATCGGCGCTCAGATACTCCACTTCCTGGGGCGCACGAGCCGCGCGACTGAAACGGGTGTCGCGCAACACCGCACGCACCTCGGCGTGCCCGGCCACCAACCACGTTCCGTTGCCCAGTGCCAAGACACGGTGACCATCCAGCAACCGCTCGTAGAACTCCTCCGGGGATTCTCTGAACACCGGATCTGTCAAGAACCGCATCGCATCAGCGATCAGGCCCTCGGCTACATTCGCGGCCGTCATGGAACGCAACTCCTTCCGGGCTGGCTTCGTCCACCACACGATGGAACACAGCGGCGTCGATGCCGTTGATCAAACCCGCCAGTGACCTTGAATACGCTACGGGTCCGGATCGGTCGCAACGTCCGTACCAGTACTGATTCGCCGTCTCCCGAGTCTGGTCAGCATGAAGTTGCGTCGGATTGGCTCCACGCGGAAAGTGCCACCCCCGCTGTGGTTTTCGCGTTCTCTTGCGAGGGCGCTGTAACACCGATCGGGCGCGGCCACGGTAGAGTCGCGTGCTCGGTTGTCCCACGCAGTGCCGGTCTGCATCTGGGATCTATCGTGATGTGTCTGCCGCGTACCGGGTGGGTGCGGTTTTGGCTTGCTGTAGCCAGAATGTCCCGGGTCGCGCATCGACAACACCGAGGCCTTCGACATCGATGTGAGCGGAACCGCTGGTGAGGTAGCCGCACTGAATTCCTTGATCGTGTAGATGCCATGGACATCCGGCCCAGCCATGGGGTGCCGAGTCATCCAGTCGCAGTGACAGCGCCGCGCTGGGATCAGCAGTGTCGGTCGGCGGGTGCTCGGTGTGGACTGGGCCGGCGAAGCGTGGAATCGGCCGATAGCTGTAGCTCGCGAACAACATCAGCATCTCAGGAATCGTCGAGGTCGGATCCGAAGAACCGCGCGGGCCGGGCAATTCGATTTCGAGTAGCTCCAAATCGCTGGAGGCCTCGAGGAGCGAATGGTCGAGACCCGCAGGCAGACACCACGAATCGTTGGCGCTGAACGATTCCTCCCCGGTGCCGGCGAGGTCGAACCACACGGTGCCCGCGATGAGCAAGCTGATTCGGGCACCCGCGGTGCGTCGCCGCCATGGTGGCTGTGGCCACGGCCGCGCAGGGTTGGCCTTGAGCACGCGGGCCATCACCTGGCCGTGAGCGGCCGCGGTGACAGCCGTCATTTCACGGCACAAGATCGAGGGGAACTCGTCGACACAGACGAAGCTGTGGGGGCGCAGATGGTCAAACACGGCCACTTCCGAAGCAAAGGCACAATCGTCCTCTCGCCCATTACCGCCAGGGAGACGAAGTTCGAGGCCCGGCAGCCGTGCAATCCAGACCTCGAGGTCAGAGGTCACCGGACTCGCCATGCATCCTCCTTTAGATGAGCGGCTCCTTGCATCGCCTCCGAATACCGACTGTGCATTTCGAGGCCGTGGGGCGTCGCGCCACGCGCGGAACTGACTAGAGACTGAACAGCCACCATGGCGCCGACGTTAATGTCAGGCGGGTCAACATGCCTCGGTAGTTGTACGGGCCTCGATTACCTGAGTCGGTGAGGTTCCTGCGGCAGTGCGCGGTGGGTGTTCGATGTGAGTCTCAGTGCTTCGGCGGCCGGTCGTGTCCGTCTCACGGACTCGTCGGTGGCAAGAACATCGATTGCCATGTCTTCTCGTTTCGCGGTTGCGCAAGGTTGGACTGTGTGTACCGGTGCCCGTCGGGACCGACGTACGTGCCGGTCGCAGGGTCGTACTCGGCGACAGCGATCGGTGGCAGATGTCCAGCGGCGACACTGGCGTCAGCCGGCGGTGACGCGGGTGGGACACCGGGATCACGTTGCGGAACGTCTTGGTCGGACAGTGTCGCGTTGGGATCCCCTTTCCAGTTGTAGCCATCGTTGAGGGGTACGTAGTTCTCATCGCTTTCGCACATCTTCACGGTGGGTGCGCGCTTGCCGGGTCGGGTTGCACATGGCAGATTGCGTGCACCTCGCACATTGAACATGGCGTCTTGCGGTATCCGGCAATACATGTCGCCAGGAGGCCGGTCGGGGGCGTCTGTGAGGCTGGGCGAGCGCATCTGCGCGACGGGCAGATACCCGGTGAGACATGGTGGCGGCAAGTTGACGTTGAAGTTGAAGCTCAGATACGAGCCGAGGTGGTAAGGCTGCTTGACGTTCTGGTTGGCGACCGTTGACCCCTGCAGGACTTGCACTCCCCTCGGGAGCAGCACCAGGATCTGCTCGAGGCTCGGGTTGTAAGTCGCTAGCACCGGCGCGATGCTGGCGAGGTTGGCCAGCACGACTGACAACGTCGGATTCAGTCTGTCGAAGAGCCGACGGACTTCCTCGGCGGCGGCTGGCCCGTTCTGCAGCACGCCCTCGAGGGCTTCGTCGTTTTCCTTCAGTTGCCGTGTGATGGTGGCCAGATGAGAAGCCCACGCCCGCACAGAATCGCCAGTATCGGTCTGGGTATCGAGCACCGGACGGGCGTTGTCGACCACGTTGGTCAGATCGGCCAGGTTCGCGCGGGCGTCGATCGCCAGGCGGCTGGAGCCGTCGACGATTCGTGCGATATCGGGACCGAGCCCACCGAACGCGAGATAGGACTCGTCGATCACCGTCCTCAGGTTGTCACCCGGAATAGCTCGCAACCCAGCGTTGGTCGCGTCGAGAAGGGCGTTGATGTCGGGAGGCACACTGGTGCGGCTGGCCGCAACCACGTCACCGTTCTTGAGCGGCGCCGAGTGCCCTTCGCGTGGTAGCAATGCAACGTACTGTTCGCCCACGGCGGAGACGCTGTGCACCTCGACATCTAGATCGGACGGAACAGCAACGTCGGAGCGCAGTGACAGCACCGCGCTCACTCCGTTGGGGGTGAGCGCGATCGTTTTCACTCGCCCGATCTCGGTGCCCAGATAGGTCACGTTGGCCCGCTCGTAGAGCCCTGCGGCCTCGGGCAGTTCGACCGTGATCCGATAGTGACCCACGTCGAACAACAACTCCGGCAGCCGCACGTAGCCGAGCGCCATGACGATGAAAGCTGTTGTGGAGATGGCGATCAGCACCGCCAGCTGGGACCGGATCCGTCGGTCTATGCGCATGCTAGGGCCCCTGATTCAGGTGGTACGGGACGATCAGCGGGTTGGCGGCCGTGTACGGGCTGGGCATCTGACCGATCGTTCGGCCCCATTGCAACTCCAGTTCCGTCAGGTCTCCTTCCCAGCGTGTGCCGGTGAACAGTGCGGCATCGAGACGGCTGAGAGTGAGGTCGAATATCGCTGTGAGGTTCGCATAGTCACCCCTCACCCAGTTCTCCAAGGTTTCGTAGGGCCACGGAAACATGGCGAACAAACTCAGGGAGCGAGTCAGAGCCGGACCTGCGTTGGCAAGCGATTCCAAGACCGGTCCGATGCCGTTGAGTTCTTGGACAATCCCGTCTTTGGTCTGGTTGACCGCGTCCGCAGCGACAGCGCCGAACTCGCCCACCGCATCCAGGGCGTCGGCCAGCTGATCGCGGTCGTCTCTGAGCACCGCCAGCGCGTCGGGAATGGTAGCGATGGCTCTGTCGATCACCGGCCGTTGTTCGGCTATCTGTGTCGCCAGGCCATTCAAGCTACTCGTCGCGTCGACGATGTTACCGGATTGATCGTTGAGATGACCGATGAACGTCTCGATCTGGGCGATCAGACTGCGCAGGTCATCGTCTCGGCCGGCGAACGCGGTGCTGAGGGACTTGGTGATGTCCTGTATCTGTCCGATGCCCCCGTTATTGAGCACCAGCGACAAGCTGGCCAAGGTCTGTTCGGTGGTGGGATAGGCACCGCTCGAGCTCAAGGGGATCAAGGATCCAGCGCGTAGCTCACCTTCGGGTGGCGCATTCACCGGGGGCGCCAACTCGACGTGCTTCGATCCAAGCAAGCTGGTTTGGCCGATCTTGGCTGTCGCGTTGGCGGGTAGATCAACATCGCCGTCGAGGGTCATGGTGAGCAGCGCATGCCACCCTTGGCGTTCGATCTTGGTGACGGTGCCGACCGTGACATCGCCTACCCGGACGCGTGAATTCCGTTGGATGTTGGTGACGTCGGGCAGCTGAGCCTGGATCATGTAGGCGCCCTGGCCGCGGCCTTGAGTACCGGGAAGAGGCAATGAGTTGGCGCCCTGCCATCCGCAACCTGACATCGTGGCGGCGACCAACACGAGTGCACCTAGAGCAAGGACCTTGGCGGTGGCGCCCAGCCCTGTGATCGACGCGGCCCTGGTGAACTTCATCGCCCCACCTCCGTGGGCATGATCAGTTCCTGCAGATTGCTTGGGGTATTGGCCGGCCCCCCGAATGTGGGCGCCGGCGTCGCCGCTGGTGGTGCCGCCTCGGCAGGTAACGGCGGTGCTGTGGCATTGTCCAGTGGTACAGGTGATTCTGACTGGGGTGGAACGTAATCCGGGCGCATCCAGTCTTCGCTGTACGTGATCTCGTTAGGCCGGGCCATCGCTCCGGCGAAGGGGTGCCAGCCCACCGGCGGAAAGTTGTACTGGCGATTCTTGAATATCGGGGCAAGGTACTGGACACATAGTTTCGCGGACTGCTCTGCGCCCAACCGTGAGGCGGCCTGGACAGCCGAGCAGATCGCAGCCAGGGGGTTCGCGAACTGATTGAGCACCGGCACACCGGTGAGCGCACCCTGGGCCGGTTGATAGACGTTCTGAAAGTTCGCGATGCCCGTCGGGAACATGTGCAGTGCCTGCTTGATGTCATCGAGGCTTTGGTTCAGTGTGCCGGTGACCGCAGCGAGTTTGTCTGACGTCGTGCCGAGGCTCTCGCGGTTGGTGGCGATGAAGGCGGTCAGGTCGTCGACGGCGCCGTTGATGCCCTTGAGGGCGTTTCCGATTTCGTCGGACTGGTTGACCAGCAACGCCGTTGTGTTCGCGAGGTTGACATTGAGTCGTCGTAACACGTCTTTACTGTCTTGTAGAGCTGATACGAGCACCGAGATGTTCTTCACCGTCGAGAAGAGGTCGTCGCTGTGGTCGCCGAGTGTTGAAAATGCCTGGGACAGCTTGATCAGCGTCTCGCGGATGTCTGGTCCCTCACCGCGCAGGTTGTCGGCTGCGGTGTTGATGAATGCCCCCAGGGTGCTCACGCCTCCGGGCCGCGTGGGCTGGAGCGTCTCAGTCAGTTTTTGTAGCTGATTTCGCAGGTCGTCCCATTCGACCGGAACTGCGGTGCGCTCCAACGGGATCACCGCGTTGCGACGCAGCGTCGGACCGCCGGTGTAGGCCGGCGTCAGTTGGATCGCTCGCACTGAGACAAGCGATGGGGAAATGATGACCGCATTGACATCCGCGGGGACCTGATACTTCCGGTCATACCAGAAGTCGATCTTTACCCGCTGTTGCTGTGGTTCGATGCTGTCGATCTTGCCGACCGGGATACCCAGTATCCGGATTTCGTCACCTGCGTAGATACCGTTGCTGTTGGCGAAATACGCTGTCGCGTGGACGCGGTCGGCGAGTGCAGCGTTTCGTAGCGCGATGAGCGACCCGCCTACGAGGACTGCCACCAGAAGCGACATCAGCCCGATCCGCGCCGTACGTCGGGTCACGAGTCCCCCTCGGGAGTCGGAACGGCACTCGATGCCGGAGCGGTCTCAGATGCGGAAGCCGGGTGGGGCGGCGGCAGCGCCGGGGGGCCCGGTGGCGGACCACCTGGCGGTGGGGCGGGCAGCGGCGGACGAGACGGGTAGCGCGGGTCACCGGGCTTGCCGGTGATGGCATCGGGCAATGACAGGATCGGTTCGCCACCCTGGCCGGTGCGCGGATAGGGAATTGGCAGAGGTGGTGTGGCAGGCTGGCCGACTTGGGGATCGGTGAGTTGCGACGGCAACAGGGTGTTCGGATCGAGACCCAGGTCAGAAAACGCTGCGTCGACAAATGGCTGGACGAATTGACCTGGTAAGAGGTTGGCTAAGTAGGACTTGAAGAACGGCCCTGACGAGGTGGCCTCGCCCAGCGACATGGCGTAGGCGTTGAGCAGCTTGATCGACTCCTGAATCTGCTGCTTGTGAGTGTCGAGGATGACGAGCACGCCGTTGAGTTTGTCCAGCGCCGGTTTGAGCGTGTCGCGATTGTCTGCGATCAGGCCTTGCAATTGGTTGGTGGCGCCGGCGATGTGGTTCGATATGGCGTCCAAGGCGCGACCTTCACGCTGCAGCGACTCCAACAACGCATTGGTGGCGGTGACGAGCGTGACGATGTTGTCACTGTCTTCGGCGAGCACTGCGCTGACCTTGTCGGCGTTGGCCAACAGGTTACGCAACTGTGCGTCGCGCCGGTCAAGAGTGTCGGCAAGTCTGCCCACTCCGTCGACGGCGCGTTTCAGGCTGGACGGTGTGTCTTTGAAAGTGTTCGACAACACGGCCAGAGAGTGGGACAGCTGTTGTGTGTCCAGCCCGCTGATCGTCGAAGCCAGATCGCCGAGCGCGTCGGGAAGCTGATATGGGGACCGGGTCCGCTCGATCGGGATGGGGCCGGCCTGATGGCCGTCCCCGCGAGGGGTGACCTTCAACAGCTTTGCCCCGAGCAGGGTTTTGGTATTGATGGCGGCTTCGGTCTTGTCGCCCAGTCGAATGTCGTTGTCTACATTGAAACCGACGATCACGCGTCCGTCGTCCAATCCAAGGCTTTCGACTTTGCCCACACGAAAGCCGGAGATCTCGACGGGAGCACCGGCGGTCAATCCACCCGCGTCCTCGAAGTAGGCGGTGTACTGCTTGTCTTGATTGACGAGCGGAATCTTGTCGTAGTTGAGTGCGACCGCTGTCATCGAGATGGTCAGAACTATGCCGATGGCACAAAGGATCAAGGGATTGCGTTCGGCGAACGACTTCATTTTGGCGTACACCGCCCGCTGGATTGCCCTGCAATCTTGATGTACACCGGTTGCCCACCTTTTCCGTTGAGCTTCAAGACCAAATCACACAGGTAAAAGCTGATGAAATCGCCGTACATGCCCTGTCGGGCAAGAACCTTGTACTTTTCCGGCAGACCGTCCAATAGATTGGTCAGGTAGTCCTTATCGGCGACGACAGTGCCTGCGACTCGGTCGGTTTCGCCGACTACCTTTTGCAGTGGCCCCCGTCCGTCTGCCAGCAGATCAGCGATCGACGCGGCAGCGGCATCGGTGTGCGCGACGGAACTGCTGATGTCTGTGCGACGATCGGCCAGCGTTTCGACGAGTTGAGACAGGGACTGGACGGCTTCGGCGAACTTCGTGCGCTGATCCGCCAGGGAACTGAGCACCGAGCTGAGGTTGGTAATGACCTCGCCGACGAGCTGATCGCGGTCGGCCAGTGTGGCACTGAGCGCGGCGATGTTGGTGAAGAACGAAACGATGGTGTCGCCCTGGCCCTCGAAGGCGCTGATCAACTGACCGGTAAGCGCATTGACCTGATCGGGGTCAAGAGCCCGAAACAGCGGACGGAACCCGCCGATCAGTGCATCAAGATCTAGGGCGGGTGTGGTATTCACTATCGGGATCGTCTGCCCCGGACCGAGTGTCGCCGTGTTACCCGCGCCTTCTTGAAGCGCCATATAGCGTCCACCGATGAGGTCGTCGTACCGGATTACCGCCCTGGTGCCCTGGGTGAGAACGACGGAGTCATCGGCGCCGAAGGCGACTCGCACCGTGGTGTCGGGCCGCAGCTCGATATGTCTGACCTGGCCGACTTCCACGCCACCAATTCGAACGAACTGTCCTTCCTGCAGCCCGGATACGTCGGTGAAGATCGCGTTGTAAGTCTTTTCTGACCTGAAACGCAGGCCACCGAACACTGCGAACATCGCCACCATGAAGATCACACAGACGCTGACGAACACGGTGAGACGCCAGATGGTGCCCGGGAGGCTATTTCTCACGGCTGCTTTCGCCTCTCTCTTTCTGGTGTCCGGCTCAGGCGTTTACGTGGTCACGGCATCGGAATGGCGGGCGTGGGCAGGGCGGGAAGTGGCGTGGGCTGCACCACTGCAGGATGGGCCGGGGTGAACGGCTCGGATCCGGGAGTCGGGCCCGGCTCCCGGGGCGCACCAGGGGGCGGCGCGGGCGGCAGGCCGGGATATAGCGCAGTGCCGTCGGGCGCATATAACTTGGCGCCGTATGGAGGTGCGCCCGGGTACGGGATGGGTCCCGGCGCAGGGCCACCCGGATAGCGGATGCTTGGCGGCTCCGGTACGGCGCGGGTTACTGGGAAATAGTTGGCCCAGCCAGGAAACCCGATGCCCGGATTCGGACGTACATCCAACCCGGTGCCCCATCCCGTGTTGGCGACCAGGTAGCGAACGGGGTAGTTCTTGGTGACGTCAGGAAGCGAACCACAGCCCGGCTTGCCACCTGGCCCGCCTCTGGCACCCACGATGGGCAGATTGTCAGGGTACCGATAGGGATCCACTCCGAGTAGGAGCGTGGCGTCCACGATGAGCGAGTAGCCGTTTCCACCCCCAAGTGCGTAACCGCCGTTGTCGAGAAAGTGCTTGCCGCCCACGATGGTGCACGTCAAGGAAGGGTTGTATTTCAGCAGCAGGTTCGTTGTCGGTTCTAGCGTTTCAACCGTCGTGATCAGGTTCTTCTTGTTCGGCGCGAGCAGGTTCACACCACTTCGGGCGAACCCGGCGACATTGACCAGAAGCGTATCCAACGAGTGTGAGTGGTCGGCGATCGTAGAGCTGGTGACGCTGAACGAGTCGAGCATGCTCAGAACCTCTCGAGCGGCAGCGCCGTAAGTGTCGCTGACCCCCTTGATCGACTGCCAGTCTCGACGCAACGTTTCCGCGCGGGGGTTCAGCGCCAGCAGAACGTCATTGGCGTCGGTGATCGCCTCGCCGATCATCGGGCCTCTGCCGCGCAGTCCTTCTGCCATAGCGGCCAAGACGCTGTTCAGCTTCGCCGGATCAACTTCGTTGAGCAGATCGCGCAGGTTCTCGAAGACGGTGTTGACTTCGGTGCTGACGTTCTCGGTCGTGATCACGGCGCCTGCCGAGATATGCCTGTTGGCAGTATTTTCCGGATAGATGAGGTCGACGTACTTCGCACCGAACACAGTGGTGGCGCGGATGCGGGCGGCCACGTTGGCGGGGATGTTCTGGACTTGGTCCGGGTAGAGTTGCAACGTCAGGCTCACAGGTTCCCTGCCGCCGCCAATCTCTGCGACGGTGCCTACTTGGACCCCGCGCATCTTGACCTTGGCGCCGGGTTCCATCACCAAGCCCGAGCGCTGCGCGGCGACCTTGACGGGCACGTATGACTCGAAGGTGCCGTCGAACAACGCGAATGTGCCGGACACGAACAGGCTGAGCACCGCGATGAAGATCACCGTCCACAGCCCCGGGTGGATGCGTCGCTCTCCTGGCCTTGGTTCCATGTCAGCCGGCCAGATGAAAGTTTCCGGAGCGGCCGTAGATGGCCAGTGACAGGAAGAGAACGACAAACACCGCGGTGATCAGCGATGCTCTCACCGCACGGCCTACCGCCTCTCCCACCCCCGCAGGTCCACCGGATGCGGTAAACCCGTAGTAGGTGTGAATCAACATGATCACTATCGACATCGAAATGGCCTGAACGAAAGACCAAATGAGGTCCATGGGGTTGAGGAAGGTGTTGAAGTAGTGGTCGTAGACGCCGGTCGACTGGCCGTTGACAAAGGTCGTACCGAATCGGGTGGCCATGAACGCCATCAACACGGCGATGCAGTACAGCGGGATGACGACGATGATCCCCGCGACCACACGTGTGGATGCCAGGTACACCATCGAGCGGATGCCCATCACGTCTAAAGCGTCGATCTCTTCACTGATGCGCATTGCGCCTAACTGAGCAGTGGCGCCGGCGCCAATCGTGGCCGCCAGACCAATGCCGGCGACCAGCGGTGAGATGATCCGCACATTGAGGTAGGCCGACGTGAAGCCTGCCAGCGCCTCCACGCCGATCTGCTGCAATTGGCTGTAGGCCTGGACTGCGATAAGCGAACCGGCCGACAATGTCAAGAAGCCTACAACCACCACGGTACCGCCGATGATCGCCAACGCACCTGTGCCCAAACTCATCTGAGCCATCAACCGCACCACTTCGATTCGGTAGTGCTTGAGGGCGTCGACGATGCCGCGCAGCGTCTGCCAGTAGAACTCCGTCTGGAACCCCATCCGTTTCCACCCCGTGGTCGTCCGGGTGACGACGGCTCGCAGTCGTGGATGAAGCCGGCTGGGTTGCGATGCGTTCATGTCGTCGCCTTCACACCGACCGCGGTGGCGATCACATTGATGACAAACAGCGCCAGGAACGTGAAGACAACGGTTTCGTTGACGGCGTTACCGACCCCCTGTGGCCCTCCGCCGGCGTGGATACCCTTGTAACAGGCGATAAGTCCGGCAGCCAAGCCGAAGACCACCGCCTTGGCCAGACACACGACCACCTCGGGAGTGCCGACCAGAAGAGTAAGTCCGGCGGCATACGCTCCCGGCGTCACGTCTTGCAGATAGACACCGAAGACGAAGCCGCCCACAAGACCGGTGATCGTCACCACCGATGACAGAAGCAGCGAAACTACGGTCGCAGCAAGCACACGGGGTACGACCAGGGCTTGAATCGGGTCGATGCCCAGCACTCGCATGGCATCGATCTCTTCGCGAATCGTGCGCGCACCGAGATCGGCACACATCGCTGTAGCACCCGCCCCGGTGACCACCAAAACGGTCACCACGGGCCCACTCTGAGTGACCGTTGCCAGTGCGGTCCCTGAGCCCGAGAAGTCTGACGCGCCGATTTCCACCAAGAGAATGTTGAGCGTGAAGGTCGTCAGGACAGTGAACGGGATGCAGAGCAGGATCGTGGGAACCAACGACACCCGTGCGACGAACCATGTCTGGAGTAGAAATTCGCGCCATGCCCAGGGCGGCCGAAACATCGCGGCGAAGGTGTCCAGGCACATCCCGAAGAACCGACCAAGCTCGTTCGCGGGCTTGACCGCCGTCTGAAGCATCAACATCTAGCGCTCGGAGTGCTCTTGTCGACCCAAAAGAACTGCCTGTCAATGTCGGCCATGCCGGGCTTACCCTTCCCGACCGCCCAAGAGTCCGTGGCCAATTCACACGGCACCGGATAGGTCGGACGTGCACTTGCTGTGACCGTGCACACGCTACGACTTGATCGCCGACGCAGACGTCCGTACCAGTACGGATTCCCTTGGGCGGGGTAGGCCGTACCAGAGTGTCCGAGTGTTGTACTGGCGCTTCCGATAACGGCTACGTCAAATTGTCTGCTCGCTGTTGCGCTGGGATCGCGCCATTACTCGGACAAACGTTCCCACTCGCGGCTCATGTTCGAGCGTTCGTCAGGGTCCAGCGGTGTCGGCAGCCGTGTCGGTCGAGCGAAGTAGAGCGGGCACCAGATACGTACGCAACATCCGCCGCGTTACCTCGGGATCCCCTTCGAACGTGGCCGGCCGGGTGAGGAAGACCAAGTGAATGAACGTCAGCCACTCGACGACCTCGTCGATATCGCTTACGCGCAGTCGCCCGGCATCACGAAGCGGCTCCAAGATCGGCGCCCAGTAGCTCCGCTCCACGCGCGCGATCCGGTCAGACTGTTCGACGGTCCTGGAGGTGGTTGCCAGCGCGTCGGGTCGCAGCAGCATGTCGGTGTAGCGGCTGGTACGGGCTTGCTGAAGAAGGGCCATCGCCGCATCCACGATGAGGTCCTCCGGAGGCGCGGTCAGGTCCAGTGATTCGAACGCGATGGCCGCAGTGCGTGCACTCGCCTCCTCGATGACCTCGCCCAGCAGTTTCGGCTTGTTCTCGAAGTAGTTGTAGACCGTCTTGCGCGCGACCCCCGCAGCCTCCGCGATGTCTTCCATCGTGGTGCGGTGTAGGCCACGCTGCTCGAAGATCGCCGCGGCCACGGTCAGGATCCGCCTGCGGACTCGGACTTCGCGCTCATCGGCACCATTTAGGTTGTTCACCAGGCCTTTCACTTCCCCCAAATCTTATTTCTTCCAGTGTTGCGGCTTTCTTTACACAAATCCGCGCAATAGTGTAACTTCAGCTTCAATACACATACAGCCCAGATTGTGTAACGAGGTGACCGATGACGACGGTTGAACGCCGCACCATCATCCAGACCCGGGTCGAAGGCGGCACCGGATGGGTGACGCCCGATCATTCGTGCCGGGCTGACCTGCACGAAATCCAACTCGATGCCCTCAGGGCAGTGGCCGACCACATCGACAACCCGGCGGTGTCGACCATTGTCATCGCCGATTTTCCCGCTGCGGTGCTCAACGCTACGCCGTCGACGGCCCAAGGTTCCGACGCGGTTTTGCTCATGGACAAGTGTCGGCAGGTCAGCGAAAGGCTCTGGAGCTCGTCGAAGACCTTGATCGTGCGCCGTCAGAGCGCTCATCACGCCGCGTTCGATGGATCGGAGAGGCCGGTCTACATCGAACCCCTCACCGAACGCGAGCGACAAGTACTGTCCCTTGCCAGTCAGGGAATCTCCGCGCGCGCGATCGGCGCAAAGTTGTTCATCAGCGAACGCACGGTGGAATCCCACGTCAGCAATGGCTATCGCAAACTTGGAATCCGCTCGCGCATCGAACTTGTCAGACGCGCTCCAGAACTGGGTTTGTAGCTGGTCACCGGACGCATCGCGCCGACGCCGGCCGGTGATCACCCGAACGCGACCACGGTCCGCAGGGTGTTGCCGGAGTCCATCGCGCGCATCGCGGATTCGACCCCCTCGAGCGCGACAGTGTCCGTCACGGCCGACGATATGTCGAGTCTTCCCTGCTGTGCCAGGTCGATGATGCGGGGAAAGTCGCGGTCGACGTTGGCGCTTCCGAACACGCATCCGACGATCCGCTTGGCATCGACGACAAGCGTTCCTGGTATGCGGATTTCGGATCGAACGGCTGCGACCCCGATGACCACGACGGTCCCCCCGCGGCGCACTGCTCCGTAGGAGTCGTGCAGCGTCTGTGGGGCACCGACGGTGTCGAAAACATGGTCGACGCCATCCAGTCCAGCCGTTTGGACGACGTCTTGCAGCGAGGCGTCTTCGGGATTGTAGACATCTGTGGCACCCGACTGGACGGCAATGCCGCGCTTGTAGGCGATGGGATCGACGGCGATGATCCGTGCCGCCTCGGCGACGCGGCTGGCCTGGATCACCGCCTGGCCCACGCCGCCGCATCCCACCACCAGCACCGACGAGCCGGGACTGACCTGTGCTGTGTTGAAAACCGCCCCACATCCGGTCATGAACGCGCATCCGACCAGGGCGAGCTGGTCGTCGGGCAGGTCGCTGTCCACCCGGATGACGCTCTTGGAGTCAACGGTCATCGCTTCGGCGAAAGTACCCAGCCCGTTGGTGGCCACCAGACCAGTGCCGTCGGCTCGGTCGGCTCGCTGCGCACCGTACAACGCTGCGGCGTCGCACATATACGAGTCGCCCTTGCGACAGTGTGCACAGACGCCGCAACGTGGAATCGTCAAACCCACGACTCGGTCGCCCACCCGAAAGTCGGTCACGTCCGGGCCCACCCAGTCGACGACTCCGCAACCTTCGTGTCCGAGAATTGCGGGCGGGCACGGCACGCCCCCGGAGGCCACGAATACATCGGTGTGGCACACTCCCGCCGCGCGCAGCTGCACCACGACGTCGCGCGGTCCCGGAGGACGCGCGACTACTTCCTCGACCAACATCGGGCCGCCCTGCTCGGCGAAGAACGCGGCCTTCATCGTGCACCTATCCTCAGAGTTCCATGGGTCATGTTGACCTCCTATAGTGCGAAGCTGGCTCCGCCGCAGTCGACGTCGTGGTCATGCATCCGGTTGGCTACCAACCACACTGACAAAACTCACACAGCGCCCAGGCCTTCCGCCGAGGTTGTGTGTCAGCGCGCGAGTTCTGTCGGTGTCGACTTGCCGGTCGCCGGCTTCCCCCCGCAATTGCAGCCAGCATTCGAACAGCATCCGAAGGCCCGACGCCCCGATCGGATGACCGAACGACTTCAGTCCACCGTCCGGGTTGACCGGAAGCTGTCCGTCGAGGTCGAACGCGCCCGCCAACACCTCCTTCCAGGCCTGCCCGCGCGGCGCGAACCCGAGGTCTTCCATCAGAACCAATTCGGTGGGCGTGAAGCAGTCGTGCACCTCGGCCATCGCGAGTTCAGCACGGGGGTCTCGAATGCCGGCCTGTTGGTAGGCATCCGCAGCCGCACGTGTGACTTCGTCGAACGTTGTGTAGTCATAGGACGGGGACAGCACCCCTTCGCCCGAGCCGGATGCGAGCGCAAGCCCTTTGACGTACAGCGGACGGTCGGTGTACTTGTGAGCGTCTTCGGCCCGGCACAAGATCGCCGCGGCTGCGCCGTCCGAGACGCCGGAGCAGTCGAAGATACCCAACGAACCAGCGATGAGCGGTGCTGCGTTGATAGTCTCCTTGCTCACGCCGGTCTGGAATTGTGCACGTGAGTTCAGCGCGCCGTTTTGGTGGTTCTTCCACGCGATGTGGGTCATGACGTCTTTCATCACATCGCGGGGAACAGAGTACTTTTCGGCGTAAGCCGGCTCGAGATAGGAGAACACCGCCGGCGCGGAGATCGCCTCTTCGGTACCGTCATCCGGCCGGTTTGCGTACGCCAGACCGGAATACCCTGAGTCCTTGAGCTTTTCGACCCCGGTCGCCATCACCAAGTCATAGGCGCCTGACGCCACCGCATAGCACGCGTTGCGAAACGACTCCGAGCCGGTTGCGCAGTAATTCTCCACCCGGGTCACAGGTTTGTAGGACAACTTGAGCGGCACCGACAACGTCGTGCCACCGAACCCGGACAGCATCGTGCCCAGCCAGTACGCGTCGATGTCCTCGAGATCGATTCCGCTGGTTGAGCACGTCTCGTTGACGGCGTCGATGAGCAGATCGTCGGCGCTCTTGTCCCAGTGTTCGCCGAACGGAGTGCAGCCCATTCCGACAATCGCCACACGGTCGCGAATGCCTGTGGATCCCATCTATACGCCTGCCTCTCGGATCGGACGTGCCTTCCAGAAGTAATTGTGGACGCAGTTTTCGGAGGTATAGAGCCGACGGAAGGTCATCTCTACCCGCGTGCCGATCGCGATGTCGTCGGGCCCGCCATCGGTGATTTCGACACCGGCGCGCCCACCGCCGTCGTAATCGATCATGGCCGCGATCATCGGAGGTGACGGTGAGTACGCCAGCCGATCGACGGTGTACGTCGCTACAGTTGCTCGCTCGTCGGCGACCCGTTCGGCGACCATGTGATCGGTGGCATGGCATTTCACGCACACGCGGGCGGCGGGAAGATGACGGGTGCTGCACTTCTCGCAACGGCTGGCCATCAAGCCGTACTTCCAGTCTTTACGCCGCAGTGACGGACCGGCAGCCGGCGACGGGGGGTTCGGCCGTCGTGGTGGCTCTCGGTCCAGGCGGCCACGCCAGGTCAGGAACGAACCGTAGGTGAGTTGACCGTGCGCACCCTCGATCAGCCCCGCCACGGTGCGATTGCGCTTCGCTCGAGCCGACACCACGCGTTCGGTGGCGCGCATGACCACCACGTCGGCGCCCTCGGCCAACGAGACGGTCACTATCACGGACTTGGGTTCGGCCTGATCGAGGATGTGCGCCAGGCTGATTCCCGCAGCAGCAGTGCCTGCGTTGCCGATCCGCGGCTCCAGGTCTTTTACCTGTGCCTCAGCACGCACTCCGCTCCACCTGGTGAATGTCTTCACTGCACGGGCATTCAGTCCCGTGACGACAAGGTGGTCGATGTCATCGGCGGTGATTCCGGCCCTTTCCAGCGCGTCGTTGAAGGCTGCTCGGCCCAGAGGTTGATAAGCCGACTCGCCGAAACGGTCTTCGGACACTCGGGACGAGTCCTGGCCGGGGATGCGCCAGCGGTCGAGGATTTCTTCGGTGACCGAGGCCGATGCCAGCACGTCGACCAGTGCCTCATCGGAGTCGCCGAACAACAGGCAGGCCGCGCCGTCTCCTCCGTTCACCTCGTCCGCGCTTCCCGGTAAGCCGGTGCGCAAGTCGGAGGCGATGACGATTGCCGGCCGGTTGCTCGACTGCACCAGCTCGACCACCCCGGCAATGGATCGGCTTGCGCCGCCGAAATCGAATGCGGCGACGTGTTGCGGCAGTCCCAGCGCGGCATGTATCGCGGCCGCATTGGTCTTGTCGATGTAGGCCGGGCTGGTCGTCACAAAGTAAAGCGCCTCGGGAGCAAAGGTTTCCGGTGCGCTCGCCAGCGCGTCGCGAGCGGCTTCGACGCCCATCGTGGTCGAGTCTTCGTCGTATGCAGCGACGGCGCGCACTCCCTTACCACCACCGCTGCCAAGCACAGCACGGATGTCGGTGGCCGCGAGTCGCCAATACGGAATGTAGGCGCCATAGCCGACGAGGGCGCTCATCGGCCAACTCGGTTGGTGTGCGAACCTATCCACGGGCGGGGCATCGGTTCGCGCCCGCGCACCGCTTTACAAACTTCAGCCATCATATTGGCCTGCTTCGCAATATGATTCACAAGACTCGTTCTTCTCCTATCCGTGTTCGCCAAACGCGCCGACCTTGGCGCTGGTGGTGGGTTGGTGGCGGGCCAAGAATGCGCTTCGAGCGGCTTGGACGTGGGGTCGTCCCAGCATGTCGAGCTGACTGGCCGTTTCTCGGTCCAGGGCTTCGGCCAAAGTCAGCTTCGCCGACTCGGCGAGGAGGCGCTTGTCGGCGGCAAGTGTGGCTGCGGGTGCCTCGGCCAGGCGGCCGGCGATGGCCGCGACTTGCCGGTGAAAGTCATCGGTACGCACCAGGTGTGTGACCAGGCCCATCCGGAAGGCGAGTTCGGCCTCGACGATCTCGCCCAGCAAGACCAAACGGCGCGCCATCGAAATCCCGACAAGGCGGGGCAAGATCCAGGAACCACCCGTGTCTACGGTGAGTCCGCGGCGGATGAAGATCTCGCTGAACTGTGCCCGGTCGCTGGCGACAACGAGATCACAGGCGAGCGCAAGGTTACAACCCCCGCCGGCGGCAACGCCGTCGACGGCCGCCACACTGGGTTTCGACATCTTGGTGAGGCTCAGCACACATCGTTTGATATCGGCGAGGAGCTGCTCGGCGCTCATCCTCGGAGCCGCGTCGGTTGGTGTATTCGAGCGCGCGGAGATGTCGGCGCCGCTGCAGAACGACCCGCCCTCGCCGGTCAAGACGAGTACGCGGTCTACGTCGTTCGCCTCGACATCCTCGACGATGTCGGCCAGCTGCGCCCACATCTCGGGCAGCATCGCGTTCTTGCGAGCCGGCCTGTTCAACGCCACGTGGACCACGCTGCCGGATCGTCTGACAACGATATTGGCAGTCATCTGCGGCATGGTCCGCCTACGTTCACGGCCTCGACGATATTTTCCCCGACTATAGGCGGCATCCGTACCGGTACGCAGACGAGCAGCACTACATACCGCCTTCGCGGCCACCCCAGAGTTCGCGCTCAGCGGCGTCAGGGTCCTCGACGATGCCCGACCGCGGACCGAAGATCATGGTTGAGCGGCGGTCGACATCGTAGTTCGGCCATGTCTGCAGGCTGTCGTGAGTGGGATCGCCGTTACGCGCGAACGCAATCCAGGCGCCGCTGATCTCCAGGGTCAGCCGCGGGACGTCGCGATCCCGATACAGACCTCGGTTCGGTGACGTGATCCCCGCACCGGCGTCGGTGTTCGCGAACGCGAAGCCGACATCGATCGTGTGTGGGGCGCCGAGTTTGCCGCCGTACACCGAAGGGACGTGATCGACCCGGTACATGTGCACCCCGCTGCCGGCTGCGATAGCGCGTTCGGCCATGGTGATGCCACCGATCCTGATCTGGTCGGTGACCGCAGCAAGGAAACGATCCGCGACTGACGACGCCGGTCTGGTCGAGACGTAGTGCTCCAAGAGGTCGTCAAGACCATGGCCGAACACGTTGTCGGCCAGCATCTCCACCTGCTGTTCGGGGTCCATCGAGTCGATTCCGGGCACAGCGGCCACCAGCATGCTGGCTTCGTTGCGGCATGACCCGATCAAGAGCGGGACACCGTGGCTGGACGGTGAGGCGACCGGGGCGAAGGGATGCTGATCGATGACGCGGCCATCAACCGTCGGCGCGAGCCGGTATCCATCGCCGTACAGGCCACCCAACGGGCCGCCAAGAACCGCGCTTTGCGCATCGATGAGCTTCGTCACCGGCAGCTCACGCAGGCTCTGAATCGAGGTGACTCCCAGCTCGGCGAAAAGCGCTGTCGTCGTGGCTTCGGCTCGTTCGGGCTCGACCGCCCGTAACATCGGCCCACTTTGCAATATGGCCCGATGAAACAGGCCGCGAGCTTGCCGGACGCCCAGCAGCATGCTGATCTTGGCCGCGCCGCCGGACTCACCGAACACCGTGATTCGGGACGGATCGCCCCCGAATTCGGCGATGTTGTCTCGTACCCACTTCAGCGCTTCAACGATGTCGAGAAGGCCATGATTGGCCGACGCCCCGAACTCGCCATTTTCGTGGCCGGCCAAGGAGAGGAAACCCAACGCGCCGAGGCGGTGGTTGACGGTGACGACGACCACGTCCCCCGTCCGGCACAGATTGCTCCCGTCGTAGCCGGGTTCGTTACCGGAACCGACCGAGAACCACCCGCCGTGCAGCCAGACCATGACCGGGCGTGCGGCCGAGTCCACCGCAGGGGTATAGACATTGACGGTCAGGCAGTCTTCGTCATAGCGCTCGACAAACTTGTCGGTCGACTCGGTGGGGTCGAGCTTGTCGAACAACCGCGGCAGCCCAGGCTGCGGACAGGCGGCTGCTTGCTGGGTCGCATCGCGGACCTCCGTCCAGGGGGCCACGGGCTGCGGTGGACAGAAACGTAGGTCTGCGATCGGCGGGGCGGCGTAGGGCACACCTCGGAAAACCGCAACCCCGTTGCGTGCGACGCCGCGGACCCGGCCAGATGTGGTTCGAGCTTGCACCATTGTGAGATCATCCGCCCGCGCTCGCCTGCGGTGGATCCGTACCGCTACCGAAGCGTTTCGGGGCCGATGTGGTTTTCACCCGGCCGGGTCGTCGGATGACACTATCCACGGCCACAACTCATTTGGACCGCGGTCGGCAAGCGCGGTGCCCAAGCGATGGGCCCACTCGTACTCGTTGCCGTACTCGTCTCGCCACGCCCACAACCGTCGTGTATAGCGGTGCAAGGCGTATTCCTCCGACACGCCGATGGCGCCGTGAAGTTGATGTGCTGTCGTGGCGACCTGACCGGCGACCTCGCCCGCAACGACTTTCGCGGTCGCGGCGGCCTCCCAGGAGTCGGAGCCGTTCAGGGTGGCGCTGGCCAGTTCGGCCGCGGCACTCACCAGTGCGGCACGCTCGCGCATCAGAGCCAATTGATGGGCGACCACCTGAAAGTCCCGCAGGCGTCGTCCGAACTGTTCGCGCATTCCACAGTAGGTCGAGACCAATTCGACGACGGCATCCACCGCGCCCTGGATCAACACGGTGCGGATCGCTGCTCCCCGTGCCCGCAATTCGACAATGTCGAGAGCGGGGGCGACTGCGATCTCATCGGTGGCCACGGGCACGGCGTCAGCGGTGACGAGGTCACGAGGTTCCCCGGCGAGGGATTCACCGGAGACGACGGCCAGTCGTTCGATCGGCACGCGCACAACATAGTTGGCGGATGCATCGCTCAGGAGGGCCACGAAGTGACCGCTTCGCGACGCCCACGCGACGCGGTGTGCGGTACCAGTCAGCATCACGTTACTGCCGTCACGGAGCAGTCGCAGATCATCGGAGGCGTCACCCTGCGCGACGCAGAGCAGATCGGGCACCGCCGGTAGGTCGGCCTGCCGAAGAAGCCAATCACCCAACAGGTCTGTGTCACCGGTGGGGACGGAGGCGGCGGCTCGGCCGATCTCACGAAGAATCTCCACGGCGTCGTGCGCGGTTCCGCCCGGGCCGCCCCGTTCCTCCGGGACGGCGGCCCATGGAAACCCGGCGGTGACGAACGCTTGCCACTGCCCATCCACATCGGGCGTCGGCCCAGCCGGCTTCGCCGAGCGCGCAAACAGGTCGGAGACCGCGGCGCCGGTCGCGCCGATCTCGGCGGTCATCGCACACCTGACACCGCCGCGGATGCGGCCGGCGTCGTTGCGGGACGTTCATCGCGCGCTATCAGGCCGCGCAACACCTCGGTGGCGCCACCCCGAATGGTGAAGGTTGGCGATGTCAGTACGGCTCGGGCGAGTAACGATTCGAAGCTGTCGGCAGAAGAGGGTGTCAACTCCTCGCCCCACAAGCGACGTACAACTTCGACCGTCTCTTGTTCGAGGGCGGTGGCAAGATCTTTGGCGACCGCCGCCTGCACAATCGGGGTCATTCCGCGATCGATACGTCGAGCGACATTCAACGACACCCGTCGCACAGTGCGATATTTCGCCATCAGCCGCCCGATCTCGGCGAATGCAGGACCGCGGTCGAGCCCGTCGCGGGCAATTCGGCCAGTGATACCGGTCAGGCAACCCCACACCGAAAGCCAGCGCTCAGGCCCGTAACGCTCCAAGGCCAGCTCTGCTGCCGCCTGAGTCCACCCCTGTCCTTCACGCCCGAGAAGCCGATTGTCGGGAACGAAAACGTCGTCGAGGACAACCTCGCAGAACTCCTCGTTGCCATCCATGGTGCGGATCGGGCGGACGTGCACGCCTTCGGCCTTCAGGGAGATGATCAGTTGGGACAGACCACTGTGACGGTCTTCGCCGCGTGGTTGGGTCCTGCACAGCGTGAGAAGGTAGTCGTTGTATTGCGCGAAGGTCGTCCAGATTTTCGTCCCGGATACCCGCCATCCGTCCGCCACCCGACGGGCCTGCGTGCGAACTGCCGAAAGGTCGCTGCCCGCTTCGGGTTCGCTCAGACCGATGGAAAAGTAACAAGCGCCACGCACGATGTCTGGAAGGAAGGTGCGGCGCTGCTCGTCGGTACCGATTCGCACGATCGACGGGGCTACTTGCCGGTCGGCCAGCCAGTGCGCTCCAACCGGTGCCTGGGCGGCCAACAATTCCTCGGTCACGATGAAGCGTTGCACAGCGGTCCCGTTGCGCCCACCGTATTGAGATGGCACAGACAAGCCGAGCCACCCGGCCTCACCGAGCCGACGCGAAAATCGCGCATCGTGGCCGCCCGACATGCCGAGGCACGTCCGGCCGTCGGCGGGGAGCTCGTGCTCGAGCCAGCGACGGATCTGTGAACGCAGATCCCTTACCGAAGTATTCTTCAGGTCACGCGATTCTTCTCCAGTGGCGCCGCGCAAAGTAGTCCTCATATGCATCGAATTCGGTCGGTAACGAGCCCCGTCGGCCACCGGTCCGCCAGGCCGCGATCACAGGATGGCAACCGTTGAGTTCAACAGCATCAGTAGCTCTACGGAATTCATCGTTGCCTCAATACGTCATATGACACGACTCAGTGTGCAGCCGCAATCGCTCGCGCCCCCAAAACGCCAGAGCCGGCGGCCGCTTCCGTCCAACATCCCGCCAGAGGTGCTGCCCCCTGACCGACGTACCACAGTCCATCGAGCGAGCCGCTGCGACGCGGAAGCTTCGGCGCCACAGTCACATAGTCCAGCCAGGCCTCCGATGTGTGCACTAGCGTCTTCACTTCCAAGACCGCATCGTGGTAGCCCGGGATGACCTGAGCCAGACCAGCCTCGACCTCGCGAACCGCCTCGTCCACGGGGCGGTCACCGATGTTTGTCGCAACCAGGTGAATCAGCTGCTTTCCGGGCTCGACGTTGCTGTGGTGAGTGGGCACGGCCGCCCCCAACCGTCGACCATCGGGCCAGCTGATGCTCAGCGAAACAGGGGCCATCACCTCTCGGTCGAACAAGGCGAACATCACCAGCTGACGCTGCGGTTGAGGGCCATCGAAATCTCGGGTGACCTGAACCTCGGTGGGGGTGGGGTCGAGAAGCTTCGCGATACGCGCGTTGCCGGTAGACAGCGCCACCGCGGGCGCGCGCACCTCGGTGCCGTCCTTCAACACGACCCCCACGGCGCGGTCGTCCTCGATGACGACCTCGCTGACCTTGCGACCCCGCCAGACTTCGCCGCCGCGCAACTCGACCTCGCGGGCCATCGGGATCCACACTCCGTCACACGGATCGGGAACGATCTCGCAACCCATCCCTTCGTGGCAGTACCAGATCCGCAGCGTCCAGAGCCCGCATGCAGCGGACAGGTACTGCACCGCGTCGGACTGGTTCAGCCCGTTGGGGCGGCCGAACATGACAGACAAGCGGGCCGCGACTTCTGGGCCAGCTCCGTGGCTTTGAAGCCAGTCGTAACAGCGCACCCGATCCAGTGCGAGCACCTCTTCGGGGGACAGAGCGAACGCCGCGCGCGCCGCTGCCACGATCTCTGAACGTGCATCGTCGGGAAGCGGATCGCCGCCCAGAGATGACAACACCTCGGCGACCGCGGATGGAGTCGCCATGTAAGGCAGATCAGCGCGCTTGCCGGTGCCCACGACGGTCGATTCCATCGGCTGGTAATCCCGCAGTTTCAGGGGGATGTCGAGCCTGCGAGCGAGCGGGACCCACCAGCCACCTCCCCAACTCGACTGCCACGCCAATGCCTGCACCGTTCCGCGGTTCTGTCCGAAGCGCACGGATCGGAAGTGATACCCGACCTCTGGACCTTCGGCGATGAGCAGAGGGCGAAGCCCCTGCAACACAAGCTCACCAGCACAGCACACACCCGCAGCGCCACCGCCGACGACGATGACATCGAAGGCACCTGTACTTGACATTCCGGCAATCTCCTTGATTCTGGCGAGAGGTGCGCAGGGAGCATCCGTCCATGCACCCATCGCGGTCGCTGGAGTTCGACCTCGGCTCCCAACGCGCACCGCGGGTCGCGATACCTCGAGTGGCCCTCGTCGTGGGGTCGCGGAGCCAGGACACAGTTGAACCGGCCGGTCAGTCCCCCTTCAACCGGCCGGCAACGACGTCGAGATCGATGCCTTCATGAACACCGACGTATTCGACGTAGCGGCATATCAAGCCATCCCGGAAGCTCAGTACGACGCAGTTTTCCATCTTGATCTGCTCACCAGCCGGCGCCAATCCCGGCCCCCCACCACTGATTGCAGTCCACTCCATCTCGTAAACCACCGTGTCGTCGGAGGCGATCAGCCTACGGACATCCATGTGGCGTCGAGAGAAGAGTGCGACTCCTGTTGACGCGGAAACCTCCATGTGCGGGGTCTGCTTGATGCCCGCCGCGGGAAAATCTATCTCGGCGTCTTTGGTGAGCACCGCAAGAAAACGCCGCATCGCATCGTCCTGGCCCGACCAGCCCAGACTGTTGTAAGCGTCGATGAACTCCTCTGCCGTCGCCTTGTTGCGTTGCGCTCCTTCGGTGGTGGTCGTCATTGTCGCCTCCCGACGCGGTGTAGGACTTGGAACCGAGAATGCCAACGTGATAGTGGCGGGCAATCCGTACAGCTACGGATCCTGGCCATCGGCCGCTCAGATACGCTCACCAACTCCGAGGCCATCAACGAAACTTTGGAGCCACATTGCGTATCGGCCTGATGGCGACCTGCCTTGCCGACGCATTGTTTCCCCAAGCCGCGATCGCCGTGGTGACGTTGCTCGAGCGACTGGGCCACGAAGTCGTGTTTCCCGCCGGGCAGACGTGTTGCGGCCAAATGCACATCAACACCGGGTATCTCGCGGAGGCCGCTCCCCTGGTTCGACATCACGTCGAAGTGTTCGAGCGCTGTCAATGCGACGTGGTCGTCGCGCCGTCGGGCTCGTGTGTGGGTTCGGTGCGCCATCAGCACGCCTGGGTGGCCCGTCGAGCAGGAGACGAGGCATTGGCACGGCGCGCCGAAGTGTTGGCTGCGCGCACCTATGAGCTGTCTGAGCTGATCTTCGACGTGCTCGGACTACGCGACGTGGGCGCGTACTACCCCCACCGGGTCACCTACCACCCCACCTGCCATTCGTTGCGCATGTTGCGCGTCGGCGACAAGCCGCTCGAGTTGCTGCGCAACGTCAGAGGGCTGACCCTGGTGGAGTTGCCGAACGCCGACACGTGCTGCGGGTTCGGCGGAACCTTCGCGATCAAGAACGCCGACACGTCTACGGCAATGCTGGCCGACAAGATGGCATGCGTACTCGAATCTGGAGCCGAGATCTGCACCGCGGGTGACTCATCCTGTCTGATGCAGATCGGTGGCGGGTTGAACCGAATGCGCGCATCGGTGCGCACCGTGCATCTTGCCGAGATCCTGGCATCGACCGAAGCCGGCCCCGGACCGCAGGCAAGCTCTCGATGACAACCTTCCTGGGCATACCAGGCTTCGGCAATCTGCGCGGAACCGAACCGTTCCCCGAGGCGGCGCGTCGTGAACTTCGCAACACCCAGATGCGCCGAAATGTCGGCCATGCCACCCACACCATTCGATCCAAACGGGCTGTGGCGGTGGCAGAGTGCAGCGACTGGGAGCAGCTGCGCGCCGCTGGCAGCGCACTCAAGCGTGACGTGATGGCCCGTCTACCCGAACTGCTTGAAAAATTGGAGCACAACGTCATCGCCAACGGCGGTGTGGTGCACTGGGCCCGAGACGCGACCGAGGCCAACCAGATCATCACCGGCATAGTGCGCGACTGCGGAAGCAACGAAGTCGTCAAGGTCAAATCCATGGCGACCCAGGAAATCGGACTCAACGAGCACCTGGAAGCCCACGGCATCGCCGCCATCGAAACCGACCTCGCCGAGCTCATCGTGCAGTTGGGCCGAGACAAACCCAGCCACATCCTGGTCCCCGCCATCCACCGAAGTCGAGCCGAGATTCGCGAGACCTTCATGCGTGAGATGTCAGATGTCGGGCAGCTGACCGACGATCCGCGAGCACTCGCGATGGCCGCGCGCACTCATCTGCGCCGGAAGTTCCTGTCCGCGCGGGTGGCCGTCAGCGGCGCCAACTTCGCGGCCGCCGACACCGGGACCGTGGTGGTAGTCGAGTCTGAGGGCAACGGACGGATGTGTCTGACGTTGCCGGAAACGCTCATCACGGTGATGGGCATCGAAAAGCTCATCCCACGGTTTTCCGATCTCGAGGTATTCATGCAACTCCTGCCGCGGTCATCGACTGCCGAACGCATGAATCCCTACACGTCCATGTGGACCGGCGTACATGCCGGCGACGGGCCACAACGATTCCATCTGGTACTGCTGGACAATGGACGCACCAGGGTACTGGGCGATCCCGAAGGCCGTGCCGCACTGTACTGCATTCGCTGCAGCGCCTGCCTCAACGTCTGCCCGGTCTACGAACGCACCGGTGGACATGCCTACGGCTCGGTGTATCCGGGTCCCATCGGCGCGATTCTCAGCCCTCAGCTCACCGGTACCCAGGGCCACGGCGACCCCAATGCTTCGCTGCCATATGCGTCTTCGCTATGCGGCGCATGTTTCGATGCGTGCCCGGTGCTCATCGACATCCCCAGCATCCTGGTCCACCTTCGTGCACAGCAAGTCGACTCCGAACGCGGTGGCCTACCCGGTGGACAAGACCTGGCGATGAAGGCCGCGGCGTGGACGATGCGGTCGCCGCGCCGCTTTGCCCTGGCCGAGCGGGCAGCGGGGGCGACACGACGACTGATGCGTTCCGATGGTCAGATCAGTGCATTGCCGTGGCCGGGATCACGGTGGACGACGAGCCGGGATCTGCCACGACCGCCGGCAGAAACCTTCCGTCAGTGGTGGGACCGAACGCACGGCACAGCACCCGATGAGTGACTCCGACGCTCGCACAGCGATACTCACCCGCATTCGCGCGGCGTTACGCGCCCAGCCAGACCACGTCGACGTACCGCGTGATTACGAGCACTCACCACTGGCCGGCACCGGTGATGCGGATCGTTTCGCCGACGCCGTGAGCGAGTACCGCGCCCGCGTCCACCGCATTCATGCGAGGGCCATACCCGCCACGATCGCCGCCTTGGCGACAACGCAGGGACCGGTCGCCGTCCCCGCCGATCTACCGAGCGGATGGGTTGAGGGGATCGAGACCATCTCCGACAGGACCGAAACACCGCTGACCGTCGAACAGCTCGATCAGGTCGGCGCAGTGGTCACGGGATGCGCGCTCGGCATCGCCGCCACCGGAACTGTGGTACTCGACGCCGGAGCAGCCCAAGGCAGGCGGGCGCTGACCCTGGTCCCCGACCACCACATCTGCGTGGTGTTCGCCGACCAGATCGTCGACACCGTGCCGCAGGCATTTGCGTCGCTGAATCCCGTTGCACCACTGACCTTCATCTCCGGTCCAAGCGCGACCAGCGACATCGAACTGAACCGCGTGGAAGGCGTACACGGTCCGCGCACTCTCGACGTGCTACTCGTCGACCGCTGACACCACAATGGAAGACGCGGCGCGCGCGCTATCCGGTCACGTCGGCCAGGAGCACCGGTGGAGTTTGCGACTTCTGGTATGGGTGATCATTCTCGTCCTGGCCAACGTCCTGGCCGATGTGGCCGTCGGCTCGCCCATGATGGTTCTGCCCCAGCTGCTGCAGCATTTCGACACCGATCAGGTCGCATGGCTGAATGTGAGCGTGATGCTGGCCGGCGCCATCTGGTCGCCGCTGCTGGCGAAGAGTTCCGACATCTTCGGGAAGCGCCGCGTCCTCGTCGCCACACTAGTCCTCGCGTGCACAGGAGCGCTGGTCTGCTTCGTGGCCACCAGTCTCTGGGTTTTTCTGGTGGGGCGCTTCATCCAAGGTGCCGCCTTCGCAGCGGTCTTCATCACCGTCGCCCTCGCGCGTCAAATCTGTAGCCCGCGAGTGGCGATGGCCGTGGTCGGACTCGTGACATCCGGCTCGGCGGCGGTCGGAATCGTCGAGCCGTTTCTGATGAAGCCGGTGATCGATGTGTTCGGCTTCCGGAGCGTGTTCATCGCGGCGGCACTGCTCGCCGCGGCGGCCGCGCTGTGCGTGCGCCTGTTCATCCCGGAGTCGCCGATCCGAATCGCCGGCCGGATCGACGTCGTCGGGGCGCTGCTTCTCGGCGCTGCTCTTGGTGCGGTGCTCGCCTATCCCAGCCTCGGGAGCGACCTCGGATGGCTGTCCGCGGGCATGCTTGCGCTGTTGGCCACCGGGGTCGTCGCGTTGGCCGGCTGGGCGTTTCGCACGTTTCGGGTGGACGAACCCATCATCGACATCCGAGCACTCACCCGCCCGATCCTGCTGACGCTGTTGGCCCTCGCACTGGCCGCCGGCTCGTTTCGGAGCATGCTGCAACTGACAAGCATCGTCGCGCAGGTACCTGCCGACCTGCGGCTGGGTTACGGACTGGGCAATGGCGAGGCCATCGCAGTGCTGTTGGCCACGCCCAATCTCGGCATCGTCATCGGTGGTGTGTGCGCCGGATGGCTCGCGGGTCTGTTGGGTCCTCGAAGCCCCCTGATCGGAGGCATCCTCGTCGGCGTCGTCGCGACGTTCACGATGCTGGCAGGCGTATCAGTGCTCCCGCTGGCGATCATCTGCTGCGCGATGCTCGGTGCGGCCGCCGGCGCGATCGGTGCGTCGGGGTACAACCTGGCCACCGATCTCGCTGCACCCGAGCATCAGGGCACGATCGCCGGGCTGGTGTCGGTCGTGCTCGCCGTCGGATCGGTTGCCGTAACCGTCGCCGGCGGCGAGGTGCTCAAGGCCACCCAGGTACCGAGCACCGTCTCCGACGGCGCCCCGGCCAGCACGGCCAGCGGCATTCACCTCTACATCCTCCTGGCCGGAGGGCTCTTCGGCCTCGCCGCGGTTCCCGCAATCATGCTCATGCGCAACCGGGCCGACGTCGACGGTCGACCGCCATATCGCAGGGCCTAGGCTGCGCGCTCAAGGATGGCCAGGGGAATCGACCGCTCCGTGCGAGCCTGATCGCCATCCAGCGTCCCCCGGGGAAACGCGACGACGATGTCGTTTTTCCGCTAGTCATGTCGGTGGGCACGTGTAATTGTTGAGGCGTGCACGACGACTTCGACCGCTGCTACCGGGCCGTGCAGTCCAAGGACGCCCGGTTCGACGGCTGGTTTGTCACCGCCGTGCTGACGACGGGAATCTACTGTCGGCCCAGTTGCCCGGTGCGGCCGCCGCACGCGCACAACATGCGGTTCTACCCCACCGCGGCAGCCGCGCAGAAGGCCGGCTTCCGCGCCTGCAAGCGGTGCCGGCCCGACGCGTCACCGGGTTCACCTGAGTGGAATGTGCGCGGCGACGTGGTCGCGCGCGCGATGCGTCTGATCGCCGACGGCACGGTCGACCGGGAAGGCGTATCCGGCTTGGCTACTCGGCTGGGCTACACCACCCGGCAACTCGAGCGGCTGCTGCAGGCCGAGGTGGGCGCGAACCCGCTGGCGCTGGCCAGAGCACAGCGCACCCACACCGCACGGATTCTCATCGAAACCACTGACTTAGCGTTCAGCGACGTCGCTTTCGCGGCCGGATTCTCCAGCATCCGGCAGTTCAACGACAGCGTGCGCGAGGTCTACGACCTGACACCCACGGCCCTGCGTCAGCGGGCACGCACACCCGTCGGCCGCGAGCCCGCCGGCGCCGGAGCGCTCGCATTACGCCTGCCGGTCCGCACGCCGTTCGCCTACGAAGGGCTGTTCGGCCACCTCGCGGCCAGCATCGTCCCAGGCATCGAGGAGGTTCGCGGCGGCGCGTACCGACGCACCCTGCGCCTGCCAAACGGGAACGGGATTGTCAGTCTCACACCGCAACCCGACCACGTGGAATGTCAGATCGTGCTTGACGACTTCCGCGATCTCACCACCGCGATCGCCCGGTGTCGCCGCCTGCTCGATCTCGACGCAGACCCGGAGGCGGTTATCGACATGCTCGGCGCAGATCCTGAGCTCAGCGTGTTGGTCGCCAAGGCCCCGGGGCAACGCATACCGCGTACGGTCGACGAACAGGAACTTGCCGTGCGCGTGGTGCTCAGCCAACAGGTGTCCCTCAAGGCTGCCCGAACCCATGCCGGACGCCTGGTGGCGGCCTACGGCCGCCCCGTCAACGACCCCAACGGCGGTCTGACACATGTGTTTCCGGCCGTGGAGGACCTGGCCGAGATCGATCCGACGCATTTGGCGGTGCCGAAGTCTCGCCGGCGGTCGCTGCTGACGCTCGTCCGCGCCCTCGCAGACCGCGAAGTGAGCCTCGACGCGGGTTGCGATTGGAACCGAACGCGCGCACAGTTGCTGAGCCTGTCCGGCATCGGGCCCTGGACCGCGGAGGTGATCGCCATGCGCGGGCTCGGCGATCCGGACGCGTTCCCCGCTGGTGACCTCGGCGTACGACTGGCCGCCAAGCAGATCGGATTGCCGGGCGATCAGCGGGCACTCGAACAGCACAGTTCGCGGTGGCGCCCGTGGCGGTCCTACGCAACCCAGCACCTCTGGACAGCCCTCGATCACGCGGTCAATGAGTGGCCGCCGAAGGAGAACCGATGACAGCGCTGCAATTTCGCGCGATGGACAGCCCCGTGGGTCAACTGACCTTGGCAGGCACCGACGGGCGGTTGAGGCATTTGCGGATGGTCGATCAGACCTACGAGCCCAGCCGTGACGGCTGGGAGCCCGACGACAACGCGTTCCCCGACGCCGTCGAGCAACTGAACGCCTACTTCGCCGGTGACCTCCGTGAATTCGACCTGCGCCTGGATCTGGTCGGTACGGCGTTTCAGCGGCGGGTCTGGGAGGCACTGCTGACGATTCCCTACGGTGAGACCCGCTCCTACGGCGAGATCGCCAGGCAGATCGGATCACCCGGCGCATTCCGTGCCGTCGGGTTGGCCAACGGCCACAATCCGATTGGCATCATCGTTCCGTGTCACCGGGTGATCGGTTCGAATGGCAGCCTCACCGGGTACGGCGGTGGCCTGGATCGGAAGAGGGCGCTGCTCGACATGGAGAGGAGCAGGGTTTCGCCGGTTGCGACATTGTTCGATTGAGACTGCGGCCGTTCAGCGGAGTAGTTCAGTCAAGTTTCGCCTCGTAGCGCAGCAGGACGGCGCCGCATGGGAAGGTGCGGTTCTCCAACAGCCGCAGCGAGATCCATGACGGCAGTGTCGGAAAGAACGGAGTGCCACCACCCACGGCGGTAGGCGCGATCACGAGCCGGTATTCGTCCACCAGTCCGGCCTGCACGATCGGTGCGGCCAGCGTGGCGCCGGCTACCTCCAGGTTGCCGTCGGTCTCCGCTTTGAGCTTTGTCACTACCTCGACGGGGTGGCCGCGGTCCAGCCGGGAGTTCCAGT
>NZ_JBEFST010000023.1:0-103320 GCF_053483675.1 Mycolicibacterium sp. XJ1819
AGCCTTTCAGGCGGGCGGCCAGGTAGTCGCTGACGGCGTCCAGCGCGACGCGGTCCTGCGTCATCGCGTCGCGCTCGCGGATCGTCACCGCGTGGTCGTCGAGTGAGTCGAAGTCGACGGTCACGCAGAACGGTGTGCCGATCTCGTCCTGTCGGCGATAGCGCCTGCCGATCGCGCCCGCGTCGTCGAACTCGACGTTCCAGTGCTTGCGCAGTTCGGCGGCCAGGTCGCGAGCCTTCGGCGAGAGGTTCTCGTGCCGCGACAGCGGCAGCACCGCGGCCTTGATCGGTGCCAGGCGCGGATCAAGGCGAAGCACCGTGCGCTTGTCCACCCCGCCCTTGGCGTTGGGCGCTTCGTCCTCGGCGTACGCGTCGACCAGAAACGCCATGAACGACCGGGTCAACCCTGCTGCCGGTTCGATCACGTACGGCACATAGCGGGTATCGGAGGCCTGATCGTAGAACGACAGGTCGACGCCGGAATGCTTGGTGTGCGTGGACAAGTCGAAGTCGGTGCGGTTGGCCACACCTTCCAGCTCACCCCACGGATTGCCGGTGAAGCCGAACTTGTACTCGATGTCGACGGTGCGCTCCGAGTAGTGTGACAGCTTCTCCTTGGGATGCTCGTAGAGCCGCAGATTGTCCCGGTCGATGCCGAGATCGACGTACCACTGCAGACGCTCGTCGATCCAGTACTGGTGCCACTCGCGCGCGGTCGCGGGCTCGACGAAGAACTCCATCTCCATCTGCTCGAACTCGCGGGTCCGGAAGATGAAGTTGCCCGGGGTGATCTCGTTGCGAAAGCTCTTGCCCGTCTGGGCGATACCGAACGGCGGCTTCTTGCGCGCGGTCGTCACCACGTTGGCGAAGTTGACGAAGATGCCCTGGGCGGTCTCGGGCCGCAGATAGTGCAGCCCCTCCTCGGTCTCGATAGGGCCGAGATGAGTCTTGAGCATCATGTTGAAGTCACGCGGCTCGGTCCACTGGCCCTTGGTGCCGCAGTCGGGGCACCCGATCTCGGTCATCGGCACCGCGTCGGGATCGTCGAGACCCTTCTTCTCCGCGTAGCCCTCCTGCAGGTGGTCCTGCCGATGGCGCTTGTGGCAGTTCATGCACTCGACCAGCGGGTCGTTGAACACGTCGACATGGCCGGAGGCCACCCACACCTCACGCGGCAGGATGATCGCGCTGTCCAGCCCGACGACGTCCTCACGGGCGGTGACCACCGAGCGCCACCACTGGCGCTTGATGTTCTCCTTGAGTTCGACACCCAGCGGCCCGTAGTCCCATGCCGAGCGGGTCCCGCCGTAGATCTCGCCGGACTGATACACCAGGCCACGACGCTTGGCGAGGTTCGCGACGGTGTCGACGATCGATGAAGATCTCGAAGAAGATGAAGCCACGACTGCACAGCCTAGCGACCTCGGCTCGCATCGTTGACATGCATGGGTGCGCATGTATTCTGGCGCCATAATGAAAACCGTTTCCACTATCGCGGCCCGGGTCGACGACGACCACGACCACAGCGGCACGCCGTATCCCGAGCTGCCGCCGCGCGACGTGCTCGACACCTCCGGTGACCTGCTGCGCGCGCTGGCCGCGCCGGTGCGGATCGCGATCGTGCTGCAGCTGCGGGAGTCGGCCCGGTGCGTGCACGAACTCGTCGACGCGCTGGCGGTGCCGCAGCCGCTGGTCAGCCAGCACCTGCGCATCCTCAAGGCCGCGGGTGTGGTGGCCGGGCAGCGGTCGGGGCGCGAGGTGATGTATCACCTGGTCGACGGGCACCTGGCCGACATCGTGGTGGCCGCGGTGACGCACGCCAGCGAAGACAGTCAAGACAGTGACGAAGACAGGGTGAATCAGGGGTGAGAAGGACGGCCGGTGTGCGCTCGACTCGGCAGCGCGCCGCGATCTCCGCTCTGCTGGACAAGCTCGACGGCTTCCGTTCGGCCCAGGAGTTGCACGACGAGCTGCGCCAGCGCGGCGAGGGCATCGGGCTGACGACGGTCTATCGCACCTTGCAGCACATGGCGGCGGCGGGCACCGTCGATACGCTGCGCACCGACACCGGCGAGTCGGTGTACCGGCGCTGCTCGGAGGACCACCACCACCATCTGGTGTGCCGCGCGTGCGGATCCACGGTCGAGGTGCAGGGCGGCCACGTCGAGGCGTGGGCCACCGAGGTCGCGCGCGAGCACGGTTTCTCCGACGTCAGCCACACCATCGAGATCTTCGGCGTCTGCGGCGGCTGCGCCGCGGGCAGCGCCGCGGCCGCGAAACCCTAGGCGGCCCCCACCAGCGCGCGACGCACGTCGGCCCCGGTGGCCAGCACCATCATGATCAGCGTGCGCAGTGCATCGTCGGTCAGGCCCGCGCCGGGAAAGTTGTAGCGCAGCAACACGTCTGCGACCTTCTTGGCACGCTTGCCGCCGGCCTGGCCCGCCACGCTCTTGGCCGTCAGCGACACCGTGCCCAACAGGGTCTGGTGCGCATGGTCGGCGACCGTCGTCCGCAGCTTCGCGTCCAGGGGTAGATCCCAGGCCAGAATCTGGGTGAGCGAGACCATCTCGAGGCCCGCGGCGATCTCCACCACCCGCAGCGAGGCGAACGTGCCGTCGTGGGACACCGTGACCGCACCGTCGGACTCCCGTTGCACGGGCGACACCTCGCCGAGCACGGCGGCGAGTCGGTCGGGCCAGGCCGGCATCGGCTGTCCTCTAGGCCCTGCCGAATCGGCGGTTGCGGTTGACGTACTCCTGACAGGCCGCCCACAGGTCCCGGCGGTCGTAGTCGGGCCACAGCTTGTCCTGGAACACGAATTCGGCGTAGGCGGCCTGCCACAGCAGGAAATTGCTTGCGCGCTGCTCCCCCGAGGTCCGGATGAACAGGTCGACGTCGGGGATGTCGGCGCGGTGAAGGTGCTTGGCGAACGTCGCCTCGGTGATGCGGTTCGGCTTGATCTTGCCGTCCACCGCGAGTTGGGCGATCTCGCGCGTGGCCTCGACGATCTCGGTGCGGCCGCCGTAGTTCACGCAGTAGTTGATGGTGATGACGTCGTTGCCGACCGTCATCTGCTCGGCGATGTCGAACTCCTTGATGACGCTGCGCCACATCCGCGGTCGGGAACCGACCCAGCGCATCCGCACGCCCATGTCGTTGAGGTTCTCCCTGCGGCGGCGCACCACTTCACGGTTGAACCCCATCAGGAAGCGCACCTCTTCGGCGCTGCGGTTCCAGTTCTCGGTGGAGAACGCATACACCGTCAGATGTTTGATGCCGATTTCGATTGCGCCGCAGGTGATGTCGATGAGCACTGCCTCGCCCATCTTGTGCCCTTCGGTGCGGTGCAGGCCGCGCTGGGTGGCCCAGCGACCGTTGCCGTCCATCACCACGGCGACGTGGTTGGGCACCTGCTCGGCCGGTATCCGCGGCGCGGCGGCCTTCGACGTGTGTTGCGGCGGGCGCGCGAACCGGCCGTTGGTGTGCGGTGGCAGGTCGGGGAACACGACGGGCCACGTCGACTTGTCCGGGAAGCTGGGGTAGTCGTCAGGCGCCGGAGGCAGCTGTGGATGGGTAGCCTTCGTCGTCCGCTGCCCCGGCCGTTTCACTGCCATGAGCCACATCCTGCCCGACCAATGACACGCGATTCTCAGCGACTGTCCGGTCCACCCGATAGACCCGTTCCACCAGCGGCAACGTCCGCAACTGACGCTCCAGATGCCACTGCAGGTGTGCGGCCACCAGACCGCTGGCCTGGCTGCGATGCGAGTGCGACGAGACCTGGGCGTGTTCCCAGTCTCCTTCGTACAGCGCGGCCATCAGGTCCAGCACCCCCTGCGGAGGTGTCACCGACCCCGACGGCCTGCAGTGCACGCACACACTGCCGCCCGCCGCGACGTGAAACGCCCGGTGCGGCCCCGGCGCGGCGCAGCGGGCGCACTCGAGCAGAGCCGGCGCCCAGCCCGCGATCCCCATGGCACGCAACAGGTACGCGTCCAACACCAGTTCCCTGGGGCGGCTGCCGTCGGCCACCGCCCGCAACGCGGCGACGGTGAGCCGGTGCAGCGCGGGCATCGGGAGGCGCTCCTCGGAGGCCAGCCGTTCGGCGGTCTCCAGCATCGCGCACGCGCAGGTGTAGCGGCCGTAGTCGCTGACGATGTCGGTGGCGAACGCATCGATGGCCTGCACCTGGGTGACGATGTCGAGGTTCCGCCCGGGGTGCAGCTGAACGTCGATGTGCGCGAACGGCTCCAACCTGGCCCCGAACCTGCTGCGGGTGCGCCGCACCCCCTTGGCCACCGCGCGCACCAACCCGTGGTCGCGGGTGAGCAGGGTGACGATCCGGTCGGCCTCGCCGAGCTTGTGCTGGCGCAGCACCACCGCACGATCCCGGTACAGCCGCATCGACACAGTCTCGCACTGCGATCGGACAGGAACCGAGACGCAGCGCCGATATCCTCGTAACTGATGTCCGACACGGTTCGTTTTCCCACGCTCACTCAGCAGCTGTTCCAGCTGGCCAGTGGCACTGTCACGTCCGAAGAACTCACGCGTCGGGCGCTGGCGGCGATCGAGGCCAGCCAGCCGACGCTCAACGCGTTTCGAGTGGTGCTCACCGCAGCGGCCCTCGCCGACGCCGCCGAGGCCGACCGCAAGCGGGCCGCGGGGTCGCAGCTTCCGCTGCTGGGCATCCCCATCGCGGTCAAGGACGACGTGGACGTCGCGGGCGTGCCGACCCGGTTCGGCGCCGACGGCGACGTCGCGCCCGCCACGGCCGATTCCGAGGTCGTGCGGCGACTGCGCGCGGCGGGCGCGGTGATCGTCGGCAAGACCAACACCTGCGAGCTGGGTCAGTGGCCGTTCACCAGCGGTCCCGCGTTCGGCCACACCCGCAACCCGTGGTCGCGTGCGCACACACCGGGCGGGTCGTCGGGCGGCAGCGCCGCGGCGGTGGCGGCCGGACTGGTGACCGCGGCCATCGGCTCGGACGGCGCGGGCAGTGTGCGCATCCCGGCGGCGTGGACACATCTGGTGGGGATCAAGCCCCAGCGGGGGCGCATCTCCACCTGGCCGCTGCCCGAGGCGTTCAACGGCATCACCGTCAACGGCGTACTGGCACGCACGGTCACCGATGCCGCCCTGGTGCTCGACGCGGCGTCGGGCAATGTGGACGGCGACCTGCACCGGCCGGCGCCGGTGCGGGTGTCCGACTTCGTGGGTCAGGCCCGCGGCCCGTTGCGGATCGCGTTCTCCACCAAGTTCCCCTACACCGTGTTCCGGGCCAGGCTGCATCCCGAGATCCGCGCCGCGATGCACGTCGTCGCCGGCCAACTCGAGGATCTCGGCCACACGATGGTCACCGCCGATCCCGACTACCACCTGCGGATGTCGTGGAACTTTCTGTCCCGGTCCACATCTGGGCTGCTGACCTGGGCCGAGCGCCTTGGCCACGGTGTCAGGCTGGACAAGCGCACCGTCGCCAACCTGCGCACCGGCCGGCTGCTCTCCGAGCACGTGTTGCGCAAGGCCCGCGCCCGGGAGGCCGACGCGCAGCGTCGGATCGGCTGGATCTTCAACATCGCCGATGTCGTGCTGGCGCCGACGACGGCCCAGCCGCCACCCCCGGTGCACGATTTCGACCACCGCGGCGGACTGTCCACCGACCGCACGATGATCAAGGCGTGCCCGGTGACGTGGCCGTGGAACCTGCTGGGCTGGCCGTCGATCAACGTGCCCGCGGGATTCACCTCCGACGGGCTTCCCATCGGGGTTCAGCTGATGGGCCCGGCCAACAGCGAGCCCCTGCTGTTCTCGCTGGCCGCCGAACTCGAGGCGCTCAACGGCTGGTCGACCAAGCAGCCGAAGATGTGGTGGACATCCGACCAAGGACCCACGGACACAGCAAATCCTGACGTTGAGAGGATCGTCACAGACGAGGTCGCGTAAGGTCTTCGATCATGATTCCGCGACGCAGGCTTTCGACGACCCCTTTCGTGCGCGGCGCGTACGCGCTACCGATCCTCGCCATGGTCGGCGGGTTGGTAGGCATGCCGACCGCCCAGGCCGACAACAAGCGACTCAACGACGGTGTGGTGGCCAACGTCTACACCGTCAAGTCCCAGGCCGGCTGCGAAACGGACATCAAGATCAACCCGAAGCTGCGGCTGGCGGCGCAGTGGCACACCAACGATGTGCTGCACAATCGGGCGCTCAACGCCGACATCGGCTCGGACGGTTCGACGGTCGCCGACCGCGCCAGCAGGGCCGGATACGCCGGCGAGGTGTCCGAGACGGTGGCGATCAACCCGGCGCTGGCGATCAGCGGCATCGAGTTGATCAACCAGTGGTATCACCGCCCCGATTACTACGCGATCATGGCCGACTGCTCCAACGTCGACATCGGCGTCTGGTCGGAGAACCTGATCGACCGCACGGTGGTGGTCGCGGTATACGGCAAGGGTGACAGCGCACCGCCGGTGCAGGCGCCGGGTCGCGACGTCGGCCAGCCGGGCGCGGGCGTCCCGGGCTGACGCCCGGACGTCTCAGAACCCCAGCCGCCCCAGCTGCTTGGGGTCGCGCTGCCAGTTCTTGGCGACCTTGACCCGCAGGTCGAGAAACACCTTGGTGCCCAGCAGCCTCTCGATCTGGGTGCGCGCGGCGGTGCCCACCTCGCGCAACCTGGCGCCGCCCTTGCCGATGACGATGCCCTTCTGGCTGTCACGTTCGACGTAGAGGATCGCGTACACGTCGACCAGCGGGTCGGCGTCGTCGCGACCCTCCCGCGGCGTGATCTCCTCGATCACGACGGCCAGCGAGTGCGGTAGCTCGTCGCGCACGCCTTCCAGCGCGGCCTCCCGGATCAGCTCGGCGATCAGTACCTCCTCGGGCTCGTCGGTCAGCTCGCCGTCGGGGTAGAACGCCGGGCCGGGCGGCAGTTGCCGGGCCATCACCTCGATAAGCACGTCAAGGTTGTCGCCGGTGGTGGCCGACACCGGCACCAGTTCGGCCTCCGGTCCCGCCAGCTCGCTGGCCGCGATCAGCTGTGCGGCGACGCGGTCCTTGGCCACCTTGTCGATCTTGGTCACGACGACCATCAGCGTGGTGTTGGGCGCGACGGCGCGGATCTGTTCGTAGATCCACCGGTCGCCGGGCCCGATCCGCTCGTCGGCCGGAATGCACAGCCCGATGATGTCGACCTCGGAGTAGGTGTTCTTCACCAGATCGTTGAGCCGCTGGCCCAGCAGGGTGCGCGGCCGGTGCAGACCCGGGGTGTCGATCAGGATGATCTGGAAGTTCTCGCGGTGCACGATGCCGCGGATGGTGTGGCGGGTGGTCTGCGGGCGGTTGGAGGTGATCGCGACCTTCGTGCCGACCAGCGCGTTGGTCAGCGTCGACTTGCCGGTGTTCGGCCGACCGACGAAACAGACGAAACCGGACCGAAACTCGCTCACGCGATCACGTTGCCGGAGCGGTCGGCGACGATGACGGCGGCCTGCGCGGACAGCTCCCGCACCGCGGCGACGCCCGCATCGTCGGCGGACCCCCCGACCAGCACCGCGGCCTCCAGTCCGGTGGCGCCGCTGGACACCGCGGCGGCGACGGCGGCCTGCAGCGCGGTCAGCTTCAGCGCGTCCAGCGCGACGGGCGCGCCCGCGTAGGTGCGGCCGTCGACGTCGCGCACGGCCGCACCGCTGTGCGCCTCGGCGCGGCCCATCGCGCCGCGGGCCAACGTCACGAGTTTGGCGTCCTCGGGGTCAAGCTCTGTCATCACGCTCCTCGTCCACCGGCTCGGTCGGGCTGACAAGGACCGTACCGACGCGCACCCGGCCGCGGTGATCGCGGCCGCCCTCGGCCCGTAGCCGCAGCCCGTCCCAGGTCACCTCGGCGCCGGGCAGCGGCACCCGGCCCAGCTCGAAGGCCACCAACCCGCCCACGGTGTCCACGTCGAAGTCCTCGTCGAACTCGATGTCGTAGAGCTCGCCGAGGTCCTCGATCGGCAGCCGGGCCGACACCCGGTATCGCCGATCCCCCAGCTCCTCGATGGGGGCGACCTCACCGGCGTCGTACTCGTCGTTGATCTCGCCGACGATCTCCTCGAGCACGTCCTCGATGGTCACCAGCCCCGCGATCGCGCCGTATTCGTCGACCAGCAGCGCCATGTGAACGCGATCGCGCTGCATCTCCCGCAGCAGTTCGTCGAGCGGTTTGGAGTCCGGCACGAACACCGCCGGGCGCATCACGTCGCACACCCGGGTGTCGCGGCCGCCGGTGGTCGAGTAGTAGGTGCGCTCGACGAGGTCCTTGAGGTAGACCACACCGACGATGTCGTCGACGTTCTCCCCGATCACCGGGATGCGGGAATGCCCGCTGCGCACGGCCAGCGACGTCGCCTGCCCCGCGGTCTTGTCGCTCTCGATCCACACCATCTCGGTGCGCGGCACCATCACCTCACGGGCCGGGGTGTCGCCGAGTTCGAACACCGACTGGATCATTCGGCGTTCCTCGTCGGCGACCACGCCGCGTTGCTGTGCGAGGTCGACCACCTCGCGCAGTTCGATCTCCGAGGCGAACGGGCCGTTGCGAAAGCCCCGGCCCGGGGTCAGCGCGTTGCCCAGCAGCACCAGCAGCCGGCTCACCGGGGTCAGCACGATCGAGATCGCCTGCAGCGGAAGCGCCGCGGCCAACGAGATGCTGTAGGCGTTCTGCCGGCCCACGGTGCGCGGCCCGACCCCGATCACCACGAAACTGACCACCGTCATGATCGCCGCGGCGAACACCAGACCCCAGCTGACCCCCAGGTAGTCGTCGAGGTACGCGGCCAGCAGGACGGTGGCGCTGACCTCGCAGGCGATGCGGAGCAGCACGACGAGATTGATGTAGCGCGGTCGTTCGGCGATGATCCGGTCGAGCCGGACCGCACCCGGACGTTCCTCGCGGACCAGTTCTTCGACGCGCGCGATCGACACGGTGCTCACGGCCGCGTCGATCGCGGCGAACAGCCCACCCAGTCCGATCAGGGCGATCGCGCCGACGAGCTGCCCGAATCCGGTCACGGCTCGTCGAAGTATCGGGATTTGTCCAGCAGCCTGCGGTCCTTCTCCGACTGCCGGTCCTGGTGGTAGGCCTCGACCTGGTCGGCCACCCACTCCTCGAGCAGTTCACGCTGCAGCGCGAACATCTCCTTCTCCTCGTCGGATTCGGCGTGGTCGTAGCCGAGCAGGTGCAGCACGCCGTGCACGGTCAGCAGGGCCAGCTCCTGCCCGAGTGAATGGCCCTCCGCGGCGGCCTGTTCGGCGGCGAACTCCGGGCACAGCACGATGTCGCCGAGCAGCGCCGGCCCCGGTTCGGGGGCATCGGGTCGGCCGCCGGGCTCGAGCTCGTCCATCGGAAAGCTCATCACGTCGGTGGGCCCCGGCAGGTCCATCCAGCGCATGTGCAGATCGGCCATCGCCGCGGTGTCCAGAAGCACCATCGACAGTTCAGCCGCGGGATGCACTTTCATCTTGCGGATGACGAATTGGGCGATGCTGATGAGTTCCTCTTCGGAAACATCGATGCCCGATTCGTTGGACACCTCAATGCTCATGTTCGACTTCCGCTACCGCCGGGGACGATTTCCGGACGCGCGCCGCTGCGCACGGTTCATCAGACCGGGTTCCTCGAATTTCGCGTAGGCGTCCACGATTTCGGAGACCAGCCGGTGGCGCACCACGTCGGCGCTGGTGAGCTCGGCGAAGTGGATGTCGTCGATATCGTCGAGGATCTGCATTGCCGCACGCAGGCCGGAGTGCGCCCCGCCGGGCAGGTCGACCTGGGTGATATCGCCTGTCACAACGACTTTCGAGCCGAAGCCCAACCGGGTGAGGAACATCTTCATCTGCTCGGCGGTGGTGTTCTGCGCCTCGTCGAGGATGATGAACGCGTCGTTGAGCGTGCGCCCCCGCATGTACGCCAGCGGCGCCACCTCGATCACCCCGGCGCTCATCAGTTTCGGGATCAACTCCGGATCCATCATGTCGTGCAGCGCGTCGTAGAGCGGCCGCAGATACGGGTCGATCTTCTCGCTCAGGGTGCCGGGCAGGAACCCGAGGCGCTCGCCGGCTTCCACCGCGGGACGGGTGAGAATGATGCGGGTGACCTGTTTGGTCTGAAGCGCGTTGACGGCCTTGGCCATCGCCAGGTAGGTCTTGCCGGTGCCCGCCGGGCCGATCCCGAACACGATGGTGTGCGCGTCGATGGCGTCGACATAGCGCTTCTGGTTCAGCGTCTTGGGTCGGATGGTCTTACCGCGCCGCGACAGGATGTCGAGTGTGAGCACCTCGGCGGGTGACTCGTTGCCGGTGCCGGTGAGCATGGCGACGCTGTGGTGGACGGTGTCGGGGGTCAGCGTCTGGCCGCTGCCGACGATCGTGAGCAACTCCGAGATCACCCGTTCGGCCAACGCGACGTCGGCGGGTTCACCGGACAGTGTGAGCGCGTTGCCTCGGGCGTGGACATCGGCGGCCAGCAGGTCCTCGATTGTGCGCAGGTTCTCGTCGGCGGAACCAAGCAGGCCCATGACGAGGTCGGGCGGAACATCAATGCTGCTGCGGACCGAGGAACCGCTCTCGGCGTCGGAGTCAGCGTTCGTCTCGCGGGGCGTCACCTGGGGTTTTCTGCCTGCTTTCTGGGTTCTGGCCTGGTTGTTTGCGCTATCCGGTCCAGTTTAGCGCCGGGCGTCGACCCATCCCAACGGTTAACGCCTCCGGCCGGCTCGAACCAGCGAGGACCAGCTAGGACCACCGACCGGTGAGCACCCCCAACGCCCCCAGGGCCACCGCCGCGGCGGTGGAGGTTCGCAGCACCGTCGGCCCGAGCAGCACGGGTTCGGCGCCGGCGTCGGACAGCGCGGCGATCTCCCCGTCGGTGAGGCCCCCTTCGGGTCCGACGACCAGGATCAGTGAATCGGCCTGGGTCAGCGGCACATCCGCGATCGATCGGGTGGCCGACTCGTGCAGCACCAGAGCTCGTGTCGAGACGGCCTCGCGGATCCGCTGCACCAGGTCGTCGGTGGTCTCCACGCCGCTGACCGGCGGGATGTGGGCGCGCCGTGACTGTCTGGCCGCCGCGCGCGCCACCGCGCGCCAGCGTCGCAGGCCCTTGTCGACCCGCGCCGGCCCGTCCCAGCGCGCCACGCAACGCTGCGCCTGCCAGGCCACCACCGCGTCGGCGCCGGCCTCGGTGGCCAGCTCGACGGCCAGTTCGGCGCGGTCGGATTTGGGCAGTGCCTGAACGACGGTGACGGTCGGGGTGGGCGCCGGAACCGTCCGCCGGTCGAGCACCCGTGCCGTCAGCCGGCCCTTTGCCACCTCTTCGACCACGCAGCCGGCGAGTTGCCCGGCGCCGTCGCCGAGGTCCAGCGCCTCGCCGGGCCGGATGCGTCGCACGTTGGCGGCGTGGAAGCCCTCGTCGCCGTCGACCACGGCCACCTCCCCCACGGCAGGCACGGTGTCGACGTAGAACAGTGCGCCGCGGGCGCGAAGCGCGCCGGAGTCGTCAGCCACCAGACGTCACGAGATGTTAATGGCCGCTGAACGTTTCCCGCAGCCTGCTGAACAGTCCACCGCCGCTGGAAGCCGCCTGGGTGGAGCGCACCTCGGCGGTGTCGCGCCCGCGCTTCTCCTTCAGCTTGCGCAGCAGCTCGATGTCGTCGTGATCGAGCTTCCTGGGCACCACGACGTCGATGTGGGCGTGCAGGTCGCCACGGACCCCCGAGCGCAGATGCGGCATGCCGTGCCCGCGCAGCACCACGACCGCACCGGGCTGGGTGCCTGCCGGGATGGCTATCTCGGTGGGGCCGTCGATGATTCCCTCGACGGTCACCGCGGTGCCCAGCGCGGCGTCGACCATCGGCACCGAGATCGTGCAGTGCAGGTCGTCGCCGTCGCGCACGAAGATGTCGTGGGGTTTCTCGTGGACCTCGACGTAGAGGTCACCGGCGGGCCCGCCGCCCGGGCCGACCTCGCCCTGTGCGGCCAGGCGCACCCGCATCCCGTCGCCGACGCCCGCGGGGATCTTGACGCTGATGTCGCGTCGGGCGCGGACCCGGCCGTCGCCGCCACAGCGGTGACACGGATCCGGGATGACCTCACCGACACCGCCGCACACCGGGCAGGGTCGCGACGTCATCACCTGGCCCAGCAGGGAGCGCTGCACGGTCTGGATCTCGCCGCGTCCGCCACAGGTGTCGCAGGCCGCCGGTGCGGAGTTGCCGTGGGTGCCCTTGCCCTGGCACAGGTCGCACAGCACCGCGGTGTCCACGGTCACCTGCTTGGTGACGCCGGTGGCGCACTCGGCGAGGTCCAGTTGCACCCGCAGCAGGGAGTCCGATCCGGGCCGGACCCGGCCGATCGGGCCGCGCGAGGTGGTTCCGCCGCCGAAGAACGCCTCGAACACGTCGCCGAGTCCGCCGAAACCGGCGAATCCGTTGCCCGCGGCGGCCGCGGATTCCAGCGGGTCGCCGCCCATGTCGACGATGCGGCGCTTCTCCGGATCGCTGAGCACCTCGTAGGCGACGCTGATCTCCTTGAACCGAGTCTGCGCCTCCTCGTCCGGGTTGACGTCGGGATGCAGCTCACGGGCCAGTCGTCGGTAGGCGCGTTTGATCTCCGAGTCACTCGCACCTCTGCTGACCCCGAGCAGGCCGTAATAGTCGCGTGCCACGCTTGACCTTTCGAACGCCGGTTATCGGCTGCCTAGGACTTCTCCGATATACAGAGCAACCGCAGCGACATTAGCGATAGTTCCCGGATAGTCCATTCGGGTGGGTCCCACCACCCCCATGCCGCCGTACACCTTGCCCGCACTGCCGTAGGCGGTGGACACCACCGACGCCTGCACCATCTCCTCGGCCTCGGTCTCGTGGCCGATACGCACGGTGACCTTACCGGCCTCTTGCTGGGCGGCCAGCAACCGCAGCACCACCACCTGCTCCTCGAGCGCCTCGAGCACCGGCCGCAGGGTGCCGCCGAAGTCGGCGGTGTTGCGGGTGAGGTTCGCGGTGCCGCCCAGCAGCAGGCGTTCCTCGCGGTGTTCGACCAGCGTCTCGACCAGCACCGTCGCCGAGCGACCGACGGCGTCGGAGAGCCCGCCGTCGGAGCCGTGCAGCTGCGAGGCCAGATCGGAGACCGCGATGGACGCGGCGGCCAACGGCTTGCCTTCCAGCGCCTGGCCGAGCAGGTCGCGCAGCTTGGCGACGTCGTGTTCGTCGAGGGTGTCGCCGAGCTCCACCACCCGCTGATCGACCCGGCCGGTGTCGGTGATCAGCACCAGCAGCAGCCTGGCTGGGGTGAGCGCCACCACCTCCAGGTGGCGCACCGTCGAGGTCGACAGCGTCGGGTACTGCACGATCGCGACCTGGCGGGTCAGCTGCGCCAGCAGCCGGACGGCCCGGCGCAGCACGTCGTCGAGGTCGACGCCGGACTCCAGAAAGTCCAGGATGGCGCGGCGCTCCGGCGTCGAAAGCGGCTTGACCTCGTCGAGCCGGTCGACGAACTCGCGGTAGCCCTTCTCGGTGGGCACCCGGCCCGAGCTGGTGTGCGGCTGGGCGATGTAGCCCTCGGCTTCCAGCACCGCCATGTCGTTGCGAACCGTCGCGCTCGAGACCCCCAGGTTGTGTCTCTCCACGAGGGATTTCGAGCCGATCGGCTCCTTGGTGGCCACGAAGTCGGCGACGATGGCACGCAGCACCTCGAAGCGTCTGTCTTCGGCGCTACCCATGTTCACCTACCTCTCGCACCTCTCGCACATCGTTTACTTGCCATTTTACGGGTGACGAACAACGCACAGCGCTCGTGCGGGTTCTGCGCGTGGCGCTGGCGGGTCGATGGCGACCCGCTCGGCTAACCTGTCATGCCGAGGGGCCGAGTAGGCGAAGGCGCGTCGATGATCTTCAAGGGTGTCCGCGAGGGTAGGCCGTACCCCGAGCACGGGCTGTCGCACCGGCAGTGGGCGCAGATCCCGCCCCGCCAGATCCGCCTCGACGAGTTGGTCACCACGACCACGGTGCTGGCGCTGGACCGACTGCTGTCGGAGGACTCGACGTTCTACGGCGACCTGTTCCCGCACGCGGTCCGGTGGCGGGGCGTCATCTATCTGGAGGACGGGCTGCACCGCGCGGTGCGCGCGGCGCTGCGCAACCGGACCGTGCTGCATGCGCGGATCTTCGACATGGACGAAGCGGCGGCGTGGGCCCAGCCGCAGCCGCGTTGATCCGCCACCGTCAGGTGTCGGCGGACATGGTCTCGCGGGCCTCGCGCAAGCTGCGCGGACGCATGTCGGTCCAGTTCTCCTCGACGTAGGCCAGGCAGTCGGCCCGGGTGCTTTCGCCGAACACCACGCGCCAGCCGGCGGGCACATCGGCGAACGTCGGCCACAGGCTGTGCTGGTCCTCGTCGTTGACCAGCACGTAGAACGTGCCGGCTTCGTCGTCAAATGGGTTGGTGCTCATCACTTCTCCTGAGTGGTGTGTCGGTGGGCGAGGTGAGCTGGGCGCCGAGCACCCGGTCGGACAGCAGCCCCAGACAGGACAGGTTGGGAAATCCCGGGCCCTGGGTGAGCCCGGCCAGGCCGGGCAGAAACAGTTTCGGCATCACCTCGGCGACGGCGAGGTCGTCACCGATGGACTCTTGAAGCCGCTCGCCGGTCAACGGGCCGCCCAGACCCAGTTCGAGCAGGTCCAGGGCGTCCTGGGCCAACAGCGGCACGAACCAGAGCGCGTCGGCCCCGGACCCGTCGATCACCAGATCGAAACCGTGCACGGTCTCCAGCTTCTCGCCGCCCTGGCTGGTGTTCAGGGTCAACCGGATTCGGCTGTCACGGGCCACCGCGTGCGCGACCCGGCCGCGCAGATGGCGGATCCGGTCGTCGGAGAGCAGCGCGTCCTGCACCCGCGCCGAGAACACGCCACGGTCGGTGCGCGCCATCGCGTCGCGGCGTTCCGCCAGCGTCAGGCCGGTCCAGCCGGTGGGGTCGGAGAACAGCGTGTTCTCGAAGAACCCCTCGCCGCGGGTGAACAGGGTGACCTGCGGCGAGATGACGGTGATCGTCGAAACCCGGTGCCGGAACAACTCGTTGAGCATCGACGCCGCGGTCTCGCCACCGCCGATCACCGCGACCCGTTCCGCGGCGATCAGATCCCGTTGCGCGGCGCGGTGCCAGAACTCCGCGATCGACAGCACCCGCGGATTGCCCGGCAGGATCGAGCGTTCGGGCTGGCCGGGCCCGGTGATCATCACCCCGTCGGCGACCACGCTCTGATCACAGGTGTGCAGCACCCACCGCGGCCGCCCGGCCGTCGCGTCGACACTGATCCGGTTCACTTCGCCGAAGACCACCCGCATCGCGCAGTTGTCGGCGACCCACCGCAGGTATTGGCTCCACCGGCGGTGCGTGGGCGCGGGTCTGCCGCGGTCCACCCACTCGGCGAACTGGTTGGTGCAGATCAGATACGCCTGCCAACTGTGCCGCGTCATGCGCTCGTCGAGTTCGGCGTTTCTGCGCGGCACCAGCGCCGAGCGGTACGGGAAGCCGACGTCCTTCTCCGGGCTGGTGCCCAGCCGGTGCTGACCGTCGGTCCAGCCGCCGTCGGCCTGCCAGTTGGCGGCCACCGCGGTGCGTTCCACCGCGACGACATCGGGGGCGTCGATGCCCATGGCACGCAGTTCAGCGGCCTTGGCGGCGACCGCGACTGCCTTCGCACCCGCCCCGACGATCGCCAGGGTGCCCGCGGTCACGACACCACCTCGCGCAGCGCGTCCTGCCACATCGACTGCAGGGTGGCGACGTCGTCGGCGGACAAGATGTCGGGCACCGTGCGCCACTGAGTGCCCAGCAGCGGCGCGTCGACCTCGCCGAGCACCGCCGCGAGGATCGTCAGCTCGTGGCGCACCGCCACGTCGGGCTCCGGCAGCGGTGACACGTCGGCCAGCAGGGCGCGATCCGGCAGCAGCGCACCTCCGGTGCCGACGTGGATGCGGCCCAAGAAGTTCAGCAGCAGTTGCGGTTCGGGGCTGCCGCGCAGCCGTTCGGCGGTGTCGGCGCGCAGATAGCGCAACAGGCCGTAGTCGATTCCGTCGCCGGGGATCGTCTCGATCGACTCGGGAGTGGCCATCCGCAGCGGGTAGATCGCGGTGAGCAGGCCGACGGTGTCGGAGGTGTCGGCATCGACGAGATGGTCGGCGCGGCCGTGGGTCTCCAGCGCCAGCAGCGGCGCCGGCTCGGCCTGTCCGCGGCGCCGACGCCACCGGGTCACCGTCCGCGCGGTGGCCTCGGCCAGCAGGTGTGTGGCGGGCCGCGGCCCGGCGAGCAGGCGTGCGGTCACGTCGCTGTCGGTCATCGACATGGTGACGACGACGTCGCCGATGCGGTCGTGGCCCGGGCGGACCCGTCGGGAACCGAGCTGCGGATCAGCCCCGTCGAGTTGCGCGGCCCAGAAGTCCACGGTGTCAAGGCTTTCGACGCGCTCGGCGAGCAGCCGCGACCACCGGCGATAGCTGGTGTGCTCCAGTGCCGGCACGGGACTGCGGCCCGCGGCGATCGCATGCCATCCCGCGTCGAGCTCACCGAGCACGACCCGCCACGACGCGGGATCCAGGGCCAGCACGTGCGCGGTCATCACCAACACACCGGGGCCCTCGCCGTCGCGCAGCCACACCGCGTCCAGCATCGCACCCCGCTGCGGGTCAAGCCGTTGCACCGCGGCGGCGGTGTGCGCCGCGACGGCGACGGCCATGTCCCCGTCGATCCGCGCCTCGGTCAGGATGTCGCCGGGTTCGTGCTCGACCAACATCATCGTGGCGACGTCGAGGCGGCTGCGGAGCACCTCGTGGCCGTCGATCACCGCCCGCAGCATCCGAGTCAACTGTTCGCGGGTGATGCCGTCGGGCAGCCGGATCGCTTCGGTCTGCGCGAGCCGGCGCGGGTCGCCGTGTTCGTAGAGCCAGTGCGCGGCGGGTAGCACCGGGATCGGCCCGGCGCCCGCGTCGCCGCCGGGCAGGCAGACGTGCTCACTGTCGATCGCGGTGGCGAGTTCGCGCAGGGTGGCGCACTCCAGCATCAGCCTGGCGCGCAGCGGAATTCCGCGGCGGCGGGCACCCTGAACCACCGACAGCGCGACGATGCTGTCCAGTCCCAGTTGCAGAAGATCCGCGGTGACATCTATGTCGGACGTGTCGAGCAGTTCGGCGAGGACCGCGACCAGCGCGGCCTCGGTTTCGGTCTCCGCGGCGGTCGACGGGCCGTCGTCGACGGCGACGGCGGCCAGCGCGGCCTCGTCGATCTTGCCGTGCGATGTCAGCGGCATCTGCTCGACCACGACGATGCTGTGCGGAACCATGTAGCGCGGCAGTCGTTTGGCCAGCATGGGGCGCAACTCGGCCACGGCGGGCGGCGGGTCGGCCGCCACATAGGCGATCAACCGCGGCGCCGCGCCCGCCCGTTCGCGCACCGCGACGTGGGCGTGCTGCACGGCGGGGTGGCTGTGCAGCACCGCGGCGATCTCGGCGGGTTCGACCCGAAAGCCGCGGATCTTGACCTGGGAGTCGCAGCGGCCGAGGAACTGCAGCGCACCGCCGGGCCCCCTGCGCACGACGTCGCCGGTGCGGTACATCCGCTCCCCCGCCACGAACGGATCGGCGACGAACCGGCCCGCCGTCTCGGCGGGCCTACCGAGGTAGCCGCGGGTGAGTTGGTCGCCGGACAGGTACAGCTCGCCGGGTACCCCATCGGGCACCGCGCGCAGCCAGGAGTCCAACACGTATGCGCGGCTGGGCCCGGTCGGCACTCCGATGGTGGGTTGGTCGTGTTCGGCGATGGCGCCGACGACCGCTTCGACGGTGGCTTCGGTTGGGCCGTAACAGTTATAGGCCGTCATACCAGTGCGCGCGCACTCGTCGCGGATGAGGTTCCATGCCGGGATCCCGACGGCCTCACCGCCCAGCGCCAGCACCCCGAGCGGCACCGTGGACAGCAGGCCGACGGCATGCAGTTGGGCGAACATCGACGGTGTGGTGTCGATGATGTCGATGCCGTACCGCGCGATGGTCTCGACCAGCGCCTCGGCGTCGCGCTGCACGTCGTCGTCGACGATGTGCACCGCGTGGCCGTCCAGCAGCGCGGCCAGCGGCTGCCAGGCGGCGTCGAACGTGAACGACCAGGCGTGGACGACCCGCAGCGGGTGACTCAGCCGGGCGGCGGCCGGGCGCAGGATGTTTCGCGCATGGTCCTCGCTGTAGGCCAGCAGTGCGCGGTGGGTGCCGACCACGCCCTTGGGTCGGCCGGTGGTGCCGGAGGTGAACACCACGTAGGCGGCCTGGTCGGGATGGATGGTCGCGGGCCGAAAATCGACGTCGGCCGGTTCCGACTCGACGGCGGCGAGCAACGCGTCGTCGACGACGACGTCGGCCTGGCACTGTGACAGGATGTCGGCGACACGCTCGGTCGGCATCGTAGGATCCAGCGGTACGATCACCCCGCCGGCCTTGAGCACCCCGAACATCGCGATCACGTACTGCGGTCCGCGTGAAAGGCTGACCGCCACCGGGGTTTCGGCGCGAATGCCGCGGCGCACCAGTGCGGCCGCCAGCCGGTCGGCCGCTTCGTCCAGTTCGCGGTAGGTCATGGCGCCGTCCGACCAGGTCAGCGCCGGTGACGCCAACCGGCCGCCCGCGACCTCGGTGAACCGGCCGTGCACACCGCTACCGGACGCCGCGAAACCGTGGTCGACCGCCGCTATGGGGTTCTCCCCGTCGAGCAGGATGCTGACATCGCGAAGGGGGTCGTCCCAGTGGGTGATCAGCCGCTGGACGGTTTCCAGCAGCCGACGGCCCAGCGACTCGGCGGTCATCGTCCCCAGCGCGCCGTCGATCACCTCGACCAGGATGGTCAACCGGTCGTCGTCCATGTGCGCGGCGATGGTCACCGGAAAGTGCGAAAGGCTTTCCAGCGTCGCGGGAATGAAGATGGCGCCGTTGGCCTCGAACTGTCCACCTCCGACCAGTCCGCCGGGCGGGAAGTTCTCGTAGACCAGCAGGCTGTCGAACATCTCGCCGACACCGCCGAGCGACCGAAGTTCGGAATGCGCCAGATAGCTGTGATCGCGCAACAGCGCCGCCTCACGCTGCAGGGCCACGCACTGCGTGCCGGTGCGCATCGCCGGATCCAGCCGCACCCGAAGCGGCACGGTGTTGATGAACAGCCCGACCATCGACTCCACACCGACCAGTTCGCCGGGCCGACCGGACACTGTCACGCCGAACACCACGTCACTGCGGTCGGTGAACGCCGACACGACTGTCGCCCAAGCCATTTGCATCAGCGTGTTGACGGTCACCCCGCGCGAGCGAGCCGCCTCGGCGAGTCCGGCGGTGGTATCGGAGTCCAGCTTCAGCTCGGTGCGGCGCGGCGCCCCGGCGGGCGGCTCACCGTCGGTGAGCGCGGGCGTCAGCAGGGTCGGGCCGTCGAGGCCGCGCAGGTGGTCGCACCACACCTGCCTGCTGGCGTCCTGATCGCGGGCGCCTAGCCAGCCGATGTAGTCGCGGTAGGGTCGCGGCGCCTTCGGCAGCGCGGCGAGGTCTCCTCCGGAGCGGTACAGGGTGATCAGTTCGCCCACGAACAGCGGCAGCGACCAGCCGTCGATGATGATGTGGTGTGCGACCACCACGAAACGCCAGTGCGGCGCGCCGTCCGGTGACGCGTCGGCTCCGACCTCGATGAGCAGGAACCGGATCGCCGGGCCGCGCCCCAGATCGAACGGGTGCCGGCGTTCGTCGGCGTCGAGTGCGTCGACTTCGTCGGCCGTCGCGGTGACGGTGCGCCACGGGACGTCGACGCGGGTCGGGATGACCTGCACCGGTCTGCTCAGCGCGGCAGTCGAAGTCGCCCCCAAGAAGCTGGCTCGCAGGTTGGGGTGGCGGGCCAGCATCGCCGCCGCGCAGTCCCGCAACAGCGCGGTGTCCAGCGCACCGGTGATGTCGGCCGACATCGCGATGACATAGGGGTCCTCCGCGCCGTCCTCCCCGCCGCTGAGCTGCGACAGCGAGAACAGGCCCTGCTGCAGCGGACTGAGCGCGAGCACGTCCTCGACGGCCGGGGTGTCGGTCGCCGTCATGTCGCACCGTCTCGGGACGCGGCGAACATCGCGGTCACCGTCGCCAGTTCCTCTGCCGACAGCCCGGATGCGGTCATCGGCTCGTGGTGGGTGTCGGCGGTGTCGTTGGGCTCGCCGGTGTCGTCGACCCGGGCGGCCAGCGCGTGGATCGTCGGATGTTCGAACACCATTCGCGCGGTCAACGGCAACCCGGTATCGCGTGCCCTGGCCGCCAGTTGCACCGCGAGGATGCTGTCGCCACCGAGGCTGAAGAAGTCGTCGGTGCGACCGACCTCGGCCACCTCGAGGATCTCGGCGAGGATCGTGGCGATCGCGCGCTCGGTGTCGGTGCGGGCGGGCTCGAAGTCGCCCGCCGGGGCCGGCTCCGAGGGGTGCGTGGCCGTCTCGATGTACTCCAGCGCACCGTCTTCGGTCCAGCGGGCGCGCCTGCCGCTGGGCCGCAGATGCACACCGTCGTCGTCGGCATGGTGCTCATAGGCGTCGCCGATGCTGCCGATCGGGGCCGGGTCGCGCCAATGGTCGAGCACGCTGACTTTCGCGGCGGCGCTGAGGCCGTGGATCCGGCGGCGCTCGTCGCGGTCGGCGACCATCACGTCACGCAGTCTCTGGTCGGGATCCTCGGCGAACGCCGTCAACACCCGGGTGAGCCGGTCGACCAGTCGCTGCGCGGTGGAGCGCCTGTACAGGTCGGTGCGGTAGATGACGTGACCGCGGTAGCCGTCCTCGGCGGCGAAGAAGTTGACCGACAGGTCGGCGTGCGCGACGTCGAATGGCGGCTCCAGCGCGCTGAACTCGGTGTCGCCCGCGGGACCGGACTCGACGACGTGGTCGGTGGGCAGCGCCTCACGCACGTGCACGACGACACCGAACAGCGGGTTGCGTGACAGCGACCGGGTCGGCCGCACGGCGTCGACGACCTGGTCGAAGGGCAGGTCCTGATGCGCGTAGGCGCCCAGCGCGGTGTCGCGGGCCCGGCCCAGCACCTCACGCAGCGTGGGGTTGCCCGACAGATTGTTTCGCAGCACCACGATGTTGATGAAGAACCCGATCAACTGGTCGAGTTCGGCTTCCGTGCGTCCGGCCACCGGGGTGCCCAGCGGTATGTCGGGCCCCTCGCCGGCCTTGTGCAGCGCCACCGCGACCGCCGACTGCAGGAGCATGAACTCGGTGACCCCGAGTTCCTGGCACAGCCGGGCGAATTCGGCGCGGGTGGCGGCGTCGATGGTGAACTCGACGGCGTCGCCGTCGCCGCTCAGCACCGGCGGTCGGGGGAAGTCGGGGGTCAGCCCCGGATCCTCGGGAAGCCCTGCGAGCTGTGCGCGCCAGTAATCGCGTTGCCCCGCAACGGCTCCGTCGACATCGGCCAGCAGCGTGGCCTGCCACGCGGCGTAGTCGGCGTACTGCACCTGCAGCGGCGCGAACTTCGGCACGCGACCGGCCCGCCGCGCGCGGTAGGCGGTGAGCAGGTCGTTGAACAGCACCATGGCCGACCAGTGGTCGGCGGCGATGTGGTGCACGACCAACGACACCACGTGCGCGTCCGGTGTCGAGAGCACCGCGGCCCGCACCGGCGGGTCACGCTCGAGGTCGAAGACGTGGCGCCGCTCCTTGGCGAGTTCGGCGTGCAGCCAGGACTCGTCGGCGCCGCGGGCCCGCCGCACGGCCACGCCGTCGGCCGCGTCGTCGACGATCTGGTATGGCACACCGTCGATTTCGCGGTAGGTGGTACGCAGCACCTCGTGCCGCGTCACGACGTCGCGCACCGCGTCGACGAAGGCGTCGATGTCGCACGGCCCGGTCAGCCGCGCGGCGAACGGGACGTTGTTGACCGGGCTCGGCCCGTCGACGCGGTACTGAAACCACATCCGAAGCTGCGACGCCGACATCTGCAACGGTCCCCCGCGTGGGACGGCGACCAGTCGGGGGCGCACGGCGTCGGCCGTCGACGCGGAGTCGACGCGCGCGGCGATGCCTGCCACCGTGCCGAGTTCGAACACCTCGCGCACACCGATGTCGACGTTGCACTGGGCGCGCAGCGCCGCAACGAGTTTCGTCGCCAGCAGCGAGTGGCCGCCGAGGTCGAAGAACGAGTCGTCGGCGCCGATGCGCTGCCGCCCGAGCAGTTCGGCGAACAGGCCGGCGATCAGGCGTTCGGTGCCGTCGGCGGGTTCGCGGAAGTCGGCTCCGGAGCCGATGTCGGGTTCGGGCAGTGCCTCGCGGTCGATCTTGCCGTGCGCGGTGATCGGGATCTCGTCGACCACCACGTAGGCGGACGGGGCCATGTACTCCGGCAGCGCGGCGGCGACGCGGGCGCGGACACGTTCGACGTCGACGCCCTCGGCGTCGTCGGCCGGTGTCAGATACCCCACCAGACTCCGGCCGAGGTTGGGCAGATCACTGACGAGCACGACGGCCTGGCCGACGCTGGGGTCCACCGAGATCGCCGCGGCGACCTCGCCGAGTTCGATGCGGAACCCGCGGATCTTGACCTGTTCGTCGGCACGCCCGACGAACTCGATATCGCCGTCGGTATTGCGGCGGGCCAGATCACCGGAGCGGTAGAGCCGACCGCCCGGGGTGAACGGGTCGGCGACGAACCGCTCGGCGGTAAGCCCGGGCCTGCGGTGGTAGCCATGCGCGACGTGAGTGCCGCCGATGTAGATCTCGCCGATGACGCCGACCGGTACCGGCTGCAACGCGTCGTCGAGCAGGTGAATCTGGGTGTTGATCTTCGGCGTGCCGATCGGCACGATGCGAGTGCCCTGCTTGCCCTCCACCTTGTACCGGCTGGCGTTGATCACCGTCTCGGTCGGCCCGTAGAAGTTGTGCAGCAGCGCGTCGAAGGTGGCGTGGAACTTGTCGGCGAGTTCGCCGGGCAGCGCTTCCCCACCGATCGGCACCCGCTGCAGGGTGCGCCACTGGTTCACGCCCGGCAGCGAGAGGAACAGTCCCAGCAGCGACGGCACGAAGTGCATCGACGTGATCTTCTCGGTGTGCAGCAGTTCGGTGAGATAGCCGACGTCACGCAGCCCGTCGGGGCGCGGTATCACCAGCCGCCCGCCGCAGGCCAGCATGCCGAAGATCTCGGCGATCGACACGTCGAAGCTGGGCGAGGCGACCTGCAGAAGTCGTTCACTGTCGTCGATTTGGTACTCGTCGGCGAACCAGACGAAGTATTCGGCGACCGGGCGGTGCGGCACCGGGACGCCCTTGGGCAGGCCGGTGGAGCCGGAGGTGTAGATCAGGTAGGCGGTGCTGTCCGGGCGCAGCGGGCGCACCCGGTCGGCGTCGGTGGGGTTGTGCGCAGCGAACCGGTCCAGGTCGGTGACCGCTTCGCGCACCACCAGTTTCGGATCGGAATCCGACAGGATGAACTCCAGACGGTCCTGCGGGTAGGTGGGGTCGACCGGCGCGTACACCGCGCCGGCCTTGATCACCCCGAGCGCGGTGATCACCAGTTCCGGCGACCGGTCCAGCAGCACCGCGACCCGGTCCTCGGCGCCGATGCCCTGTGTAATCAACCAGTGCGCCAACCGGTTCGCCGACTCGTTGACCTCGCGGAAGGTGTAGTGGCGGCCCTCGTAGACCACGGCCACCGCGTCGGGGGTGCGCGCCGCCTGCGCTTCCACCAGCGCCGTGATCGTCGTCGCCGGCGCGTCGAATTCCTCACCCGCCGACACCCGGCGCAGCCACGCGGCGTCGTCGGCTCCCATCACGTCCAAGGTGCTGATCGCGGCATCCGGGCGGGCCAGCGCGTCGTCGACCAGCACCGCGTAGTGCTCGAGAATCTGGCGGGCCATCGCCGGTTCCAGGATCTCGACGAGGTACTCGGCCTCCACCACCACCACGGCGTCCTCGCCGTCGAACTCGACCATGAATCCCAGTGGCAGCTGGGTGAACTGGCTGCGCAACTCGGCGCGTCTGCAGGTGATTCCCGGCGGGTTGAAACCCTCGCCGTCCGCGCCGCGCGCGCCGAACGTCACCCGCGTCATCCGTTCCACACCGTGGCGTCGGTCGGGGTTGAGTTCGGCCACCACCCGGTCGAGGTTGATCCGTTGGTGTGCGAACGCCCCCAGCGCGGCGTCGCGCGCGTCGGCGAGCACCTCGCGGAACGTCTGCTGCGGGCGCGGGCGCAGGCGCAGGGCGACGGTGTTGCCGTAGTAGCCGATCACATCCTCGACCTGTGCCGAACGGTTGAGTACCGGGGTGGCGACCAGGAAGTCGTCGGCATGGGTGTAGCGGTGGATCAGCACGCCGAACGCGGCCAGCAGCACCATGTACGGTGTCGCGCCGGTCTCCTTGGCCAGGGCCGTCACGCGCTCGACGGTCGCCTCTGGCAGCGCCAGCGTGCTGCGTTGGGACCGCCAGTTCGTCGGTACGGCAGATCCGTTCGGCCCGGGCAGTTCCAGCGGCTCGGGCGGGTCGCTCAGCACGTTGCGCCAGTACTCGAGATCCTCGGTCACCGATTCGTCGGCCGGCGGCGGTACCGGAACGGGCCCGCCGAGGGGTTCGCCGCAATATGCGCGGGTCAGATCGGTGAAGAAGATGCGCCAGCAGCCGTCGTCCCATGCGATGTGATGGGCCACCAGCAGCATCACGTGCTCATCGGCGCCGGTGCGTACGACGGTCAGGCGCAGCGGCGCATCCGCACTCAGATCAAACGGCGCGCCGAACTCGCGCTGCGCCAACACTTCCAGGCGCAGCCTGCGCGCATGCTCGGACAGATCGGACAGGTCGTGTACGGACCATCCCGGGGTCAGGGCGTCGTGGACCGCGCGCTGCGGTTCGCCGGCGGCGTCCGCGTGGTAGGTGGTGCGCAGCAGTTCGTGTCGCGCCGCCACGGCATCGACGGCCTCGCGCAGCCGGGCGACGTCGAGCGCCCCGGTGATGCGGTACGACAGGCAGATGTTGAGGATCGCCCCGGTCGGGTCGGCCGTCTGCACGAACCACATCCGGCGCTGACCGTCGGAAAGCCCGGAGTGGGCCGGGGCGGGCGTCTGACCGGCCGACCGCAGTCCGCGTTCGGAGAGCTTGCGCCGCAACAACTCCAGCCGGCGCTCGTCAAGGCTCTCGCGGGTGTCAGCGATGTCAGTCACGCGTGGTCTCCACCTTCTGGTCGTTCCCGAGTGTCGAGTGCGGCGATGAGCTCACCGCCGGTGATTCCGCCGAGCAGCGCGGCCAGCGCGACCGACTTGCCGGTGGCCCGCCGCAGTCGGTTGCGCAGCTCGAGCGCGAGCAGCGAATCCAGGCCGAGGTCGAGCAACGAGGTTGTCAGGTCGATGGCGGCGTCGACGTTGAGCACCGCCGCAATCTCTTCGCGGACCCGCGTGGGCGTGTCGGCTTCGCCGTCCGACGGCGGTGCCGCCGAACCCGTCCGGCCGGTGGGCGCACTGTCCAGGAACATCCGCAGCCGGTCCTGGTCGGCGGTGATGATCAGCGGATCGGCCCAGTGGTCGCGAAGGCTGGCGGCCACGGCGAGATCGGGCGGCATCGGCAGCAGCCCGGCGCGTGCGATGTCGGCGACCCCGGGACCGTCGGTGATCGCGCTGCGGCGACCGGGGTCGGTGCGCCACAGGCCGTACCTGGCGGCCACGCAGTGCTGACCTTCGGCCCGCAGTTGACCGGCCATCACGTCGAGCATCCGGTTGACGGCGGAGTAGGAGACATGGCCGCGGCCACCCCACACCCCGGATACCGACGAGCACACCACGATCCGGGCGCCGGCCCGAAGCGGCCACAGTTGCACCATCCGCGCGAGACCGCCGATCTTGGCCGCTGCGGTGTCGGCGAACCCGTCGGCCGTGACGGCGGCCCGGTCGGCGAAAGCCGCCGTCCCCGCGGCGTGGATCATCAGCGACGCGCCCTCGCCGCCGTGCGCGCGGGCCGCGGCGGACACGTCGTCGGCGGAGCGGATGTCACAACGCGGCGCGACGATGTCGACGTTCTCGCGCAGACCCCGCCCGGCGATTTCGGCCGCGGCCGCCGCGTCGAGGCCGCCGCGGCTGAGCAATACGATGCGCCGGGCCCCGCGTTCGGCGAGACTCGCGGCGAAGTGCAGGCCGACCGCGCCGCTGCCGCCGGTGATGACGACGTCGTCGAGCAGGCCGTCGTCCAGCGGCCACTCCGCAGCCTGCTGGGTGGCCTCCGACATCGTGCGGACGAAAAGGCCTACCTGCCCGGTCGTCTGGCGTAACGCACCCTCATGCACGCCGCCGAGCAGCGCATCGACGGCGCCGGCGGCCACGGCGTCGTCGAGCTCCCACGAGGGCAGGTCGAGGTGGCGGAATGCCTGATCGGGGTGCTCGTGGGCGACGCTGCGGTGCATCGCGGCGAGCGCGGCCTGCGCGGGCAGCGCGACGGGTTCGTCGGGGCGCACCTGCTCGCCGCCGACGGTGACCAGGCACACCTCGCGGCACGCCGGGCCCGCGGCGGCCGGGTAGTCGAGCAGCCCGTCGCCGAGCAACCCGGCGATCTCGGCCACGGCGAGTTCGGTTTCAGGATGGTCCAGCACCGGGGCGACTGCGACCAGCAGATCGGCGTCACGCGGATCCACCAGCTTCGCAACGCGATGGTCGCGCACCGCCTCGCGCAACCGCCCGGCCAGCGGACCGGACGGTCCTGTCATGCCGATCACCGCGAGGCGTCGCTCGGTTGTCGGAGTCTCGAGATCGGTTGTTTCCTGCCAGATCTCGTGGCTGACGGTGACGCCATGCACCGGCGCCAGCGGCTCGGGCTGTGCCCAGAACCGGTCGGCCCGCATCGGCGCGTTCGGAAAGCCCTGCGACAACGGGCGATCGACGTCGACCAGGCCGCTCCAACGATAGCCGGGGTCGGCGGTCGCGGCGGCGCAGATCCCTGCGGACACGGCGTCGACGAACGGCACGTCACGCGCCCCGGACCCGACGACCGTCGGCGCGGCGTGATCGTCGGTGAGCTCACCGAGCGCGAACAACAGCGACGGGTGCGCCGACATCTCCACGAACGTCTCGGCACCGAGTTGACGGGCCACCGCGGCGGCGCGGTCGAAACGCACGGTGTTGCGCAGGTTGGCATACCAGTAGTCGACATAGGACACCCCTGCCGACACCACCTGTGAGGTCGCCGAGCTGACGAATTGCACCGGGGAATCGAGGAATTCCCCTGCGGGCAGTTGAGCGCGCAGGCCGTCGCGCAGGGGTTCCAGTGCGCTGGTGTGCCCGGGGTAGTCGACCTCGAGTTCGCGGACGAACAGGTTCTTCTCGGCCGCGCCGTGGACCAGTCGCGTGATGGCGTCGCGGTCGCCGGACACCACCACCGACGAATCCGAGTTGACCGCCGAGATTTCCAGCCAGCCCGACGTCGGCGATATCGCGGTCACCAACTTCTCGGCGTCGCCGGCCGAGACGCCGAGGGCGGCCATGCGGTAGCCGCCGGTCAGCGCCTCGACGACGTTGGCGCGGGCGACCACCACGGCGGCCGCGTCGGCCAGCGACATGACGCCCGCGACATATGCGGCCGCGACCTCACCGAGACTGTGCCCCAACGTGATGTCGGGCAGCACACCACAGGATCGCCACACCTCGGCGAGGCCGACGGCGTGCGTGAACTGTGCGGCCTGGATCTGCACCTGCGACCAGTCGCCGCCGCCGGCCTCAGCGGTCAGGTACGGCAGCGGGGACTGTCCGGCGACGCCGACGAACGCCTCGGCGCAGCGGTCGGCGTGGGTGCGATACACCGTCGAGCGCCGGTAGGCATCGGCGCCCATCGACGGCCACTGGCCGCCCTGACCCGGGAACACGAAAGCCGTTCGGGGCGCCCCGGTCCGGGCACAGCGCGCCACCAACGGGTGATCCTCGCCCGTGGCGATGGCCCGCAGTCCGGCGGCCAACTCGTCGAGGTCGGCGGCGCGCACCACCGCCCGGTGGCGGCGCAACCGTCGGGTGCGCAGCAGGGTGGCCGCCACCGACGCCACGTCGGGTGTCCGGTCCAGATAGCGCAGGATCGCCTCCGCGTCGGCGCGAACGAGGTCCTCGGCGTGCGCGCTGAGGACCACCGGAACGCGGCCGTCGGGAAGTGCGGTGGTCGGCATCAGGACGCCTCGCAGTGCGCGCCGCGGTCGGGCATCGCGACGATCACGTGTGCGTTGGTGCCGCTCATCCCGAACGCCGTCACCGCGGCCAACCGGTTCCCGTCGTGCGCGGGCCACGGTGTGAGTTTGGTCGCCAACCGCAATCCCTGGCTGTCCCAGTCGATCTCGAGGCTCGGTTCGTCGGTGTGCAGGCTCGCCGGTATCGCGGCGTGTTCGGCGGCAAGCAGCACCTTGGCGAGACCGAGTCCGCCGGCCGCCGCCTGCGTGTGCCCGAGATTCGACTTCACCGACCCCAGTAGGCCGCCGCCACCGGGCGCGGTGGCGCCGTAGGTCTGCGCCAGCGAGATCAACTCGGTGCGATCCCCGAGCCGGGTTCCGGTGCCGTGACCTTCGATCATCCCGATGTCCTCGGGGTGCACCCCGCCTCGATCCATGGCGCGCTCGAACAGTCGCGCCTGCGCGGGGCCGCTCGGCGCGGTCAACCCGGCGGAGCGACCGTCCTGGTTCAAGCAGGTCGCGCGCACCTCGGCGAGCACGTTGCGGCCGTCACGCAGCGCCCCCGACCGGCGCTGACAGACGAACACCGCTGCCCCCTCGGCCCATACGGTTCCGCTGGCGTGCGCGCTGTAAGGCCGGCAGTGGCCGTCGTCGGACAACGCATGCTGCTTGGCGAACTCGACGAAGAAGCCCGGCGAGCCCATCACGCAGACACCCCCGACGAGCGCCATCTCGCAGTCACCGGCCCGCAGCGCCTGCGCCGCCACGTGCAGCGCGGTCAGCGTCGACGAGCACGAGGTGTCGATGGTCAGCGCGGGCCCGGCGAGGCCGAGGGTGTAAGCGATGCGCCCGGACACCGGTCCCAGCGCGGTGCCGGCCATCAAATGACCGGTCAGATCGGTGTATTCGGCCAGGTCCGGTCCGTATCCCATCGTCGAGGCGCCCACGTAGCAGCCCACGTCGTGGTCGGACAGGTCGTCGGGATTGATACCGCTGTTCTCCAACGCACGCCATGCCACCCGCAGCGCGACCCGCTGCTGGGGATCCATCGCGACGGCTTCGCGCGGCGAGACGCCGAAGAACTCCGGATCGAAACTCGCTGCGGTGTCGAGGAATCCGCCGAGGTCGGAAATCGGTTTGAAGCCCTCGCGCCGGGAGCCCTCGAGCAGGTCGGCGATCGACCAGCCACGGTCGCGGGGAAAGGGGCTCAGGGCTTCACGTTGATCGGCCAGCAGCGACCAGTACTCGTCGGCGGTCTCGACGCCGCCCGGCGCCTCCACCGCCATGCCGACGATGACGACGGGATCATCCGATGGGTCGGCGTGACTACCTGTCATTGATCAGGTCCGCCACGGCGTCGAGGTGCTCGTTGAGGTAGAAGTGGCCGCCGTCGAACAGCGACAGCGTGAAGGCGCCCGCGGTGTGCGTCTGCCACCGGAGCAGCATGTCTTCGCTGATCCGGTGGTCGGCGCGGCCGCCGATGGTGTGGATGTCGGCGCCGATGCGCACGTCGGGTTCGCACGCATACCGGTTGAACGCGAGGTAGTCGGCCCGCACGGCGCGCACCAGCAGCTCGACGAAATCCTCGTCGGCGAGCAGTCGCGGGTCGGTGCCGCCGAGGTCCACCATGTTGGCGACCACGTCGGCGTCGGCGGTGGGCAGTCGAGGCGAGGTCGCGATCGTGCACGGCGCCTGGCTGGCCGACACCCACAGTTGGCGTACGTCGGCGCCGTGTTGCTCTGCGACGCGGGCGAATTCGAACGCGATCACCGCGCCCATGCAATGGCCGAACAACCGCAACGGGCCCAATCGACTCCAGTCGCCCGCCGCGAACAGGTCGGCGGCCAGTTCCTCGACGGTGTCGGGTGCGGGATGGTTGAGCCGGTCGGCCCGTTGCGGATACTGCACGACGAACGCATCGGGGCCGTTGGCGGACAGCGCCGCCGCCAGGGCGCGGTAGGCCGCGGCCGCGCCGCCTGCGTGGGGAAAGACCACCGTGGCGCCGGGGCGTTGTCCGGTGGATCGCTTGACCCATGGCGCAAAACGCACCTGGGGGCTCAGTTGGTGCCCTCCGTCGATCATCGTCGCGGTGCCGTCGAGTCGAGGTCGCGGCGGGCGGCCTGCGCGTCCGCTTCCGCAACACCCATGATTCCTCCGAACTATTTAGCGCAGGCTGCCCTAAGTCGGTGGTGAGGTTACCCTATCCTCGCTTGCCGGACACGCCTACGTCGCGCGCGCTCGCATCGGGCCTGACGTGCCCTAACGACCGGGTTCGCCGCCGGCCATCACCCATCCGCCCGCGGCCACGCGTTGTGACCAGAACTGGGCGTACTGTCCGCCGCGGCCCATCAACTCCTGGTGGGTGCCCTGGTCCTCCACATGGCCGTCGGCCGACAGCACGACGATGTTGTCCGCGGCGGTCACCGTCGACAGCTTGTGGGCGATGACGATGACCGTGCTGCCCTGGGCCAGGGTGCGGACGGACTCGGCGATGTGATGCTCGTTTTCCGGGTCCAGGGCGCTGGTCGCCTCGTCGAACAGCACGATCGGCGCGTTCTTGACCAGTGCGCGCGCGATCGAGACCCGCTGGCGCTCCCCGCCCGACAGCGCCGCACCGCCTTCCCCGACCCGGGTCTGCCAACCGTCGGGCAGCCGTTCGACCACCGACAGCAGGCCCGCGGTGCGCGCCGCCTCGAAGATCTCGTCGTCGCCGGCGGCGGAGCTGCCGATGCGAATGTTCTCCCACAACGTGTCGTCGAACAAGTAGACGTCCTGGAACACCAGCGACAGCTGGGCCATCAGGTCCGCGGTGGGCTGATCGCGCACGTCGAGACCGCCGACCCGGATCACTCCGGCGTCGACGTCGTAGAACCGCGCGATCAGTTTGGTGATCGTCGACTTCCCCGATCCGGACGGGCCGACCAGCGCGGTCATCGTCGTCGGCTCGGCCACGAAACTGACCTCAGACAACACCTTTCGGCCCGCATAGCCGAAGTCGACACGGTCCAGTTCCACCCGGCCGGGTACCGGGAGGGGTTGACCGGCATCGGGTTCGGGCAGTGCCGGGGTTTCCAGGATCGACGTGATCCGCCGCAACTCGGTGGCCGCGATCCGCATCGCAGAACCGATTTCGGCCAGCGCCGACAGTGGCGAGGCGAACCGGGCGGCCAGTCCGAGAATCGCGACCAGCGTGATGGGGTTCATGTCTCCGCTCACCGCGATCCACGCGCCCGCGGCGATCAGCACCGAGAACACCGCCTGCACCGCAACACCGTTGAGCATCAGACCCGCCACCGACTGCCGCAGCGCCTGTCTGCCGACCCGGTGCTGGGTGTCCAACGCGTCGGCCAGCGGCGCGTAGTCGGTACCGCTGCGGCCGAACGCCCGCAACACCGGCTGATGCCGCGCGAACTCCAAAACCCGGTTGTTGACGTCGGTTTCGGCCGCGTGACCGACCTGTTCGGCCTTGGCGATCAGCCGCGAGGCAAACCGCCCGCACGCCGCCAGCAGCACACCGCCGACCAGCGCGACCAGCCCGATGCGCCAGTCGAACACGAACAGGCCGACGACCACGGTCCCCGCGCTGACGATGTTGACCACCAACGGCGTGAGCAGGTTGCCTCCGCTGGTGCCCACGAACACGGTGCCCTTCACCGCGATCTGGGACACCTGCCCGGTCCGCTCGCGGTTGAACCAGCCCAGCGGCAGCGTGACCATGTGGTCACCGAGTCGGTGGTGCAGCAGGCGCATCGTGGTCAACGCCATCCGGATCGCCGCGGTGGCCTGCACGTAGTTCAGTGCCGAGGCGACGACCACCACCACGGCCAGCACCGCCAGCCAACGCGCCGCCGCGTCGAAGTCGCCGTCGAACAGGGCCACCGAGATCGGTACCAGCAGCACCATCGCGAGACCGTGCAGCACGCCGTACACCGTCACCAGCGCGAGGTAGGCATACATCCGGCCGCGCTGCGGGCCGAGGATCTGCAGGAAACCCCGGATCACCGCGCCACCTCCCATTCCTTGGCGTTGCTTTGGGTGTAGGTCTGCCACATCCGCGAGTACTGCCCGCCCGCGGCGAGTAAGTCGTCGTGTCTGCCCCGTTCGACGATGCGTCCCTCGTCGAGCACCGCGATCTGGTCGGCCGAGACGATGGACCCCAGCCGGTGCGCGATGACCAACACGGTGCGGCCGACGATCAGCCGGGACAACGCGGCCTGGATCTGGGCCTCCGAGTCCGGGTCGGCGAACGCGGTGGCCTCGTCGAGCACCAGGATCGGGGTGTCGGCCAGCAGCGCCCGCGCGATGCTGACGCGTTGCGCCTCCCCACCGGAGAAGTGCGCGTCCTCGCCGACGACCGAGTCGTAACCGTGGGGCAATTGTTCGATGCGCTGGTGGATCTGGGCCGCCTCCGCAGCCGCGACGATCTCCTGCTGGGTGGCCTCGGGCCGGCCCAGGCGGATGTTCTCGGCGACGCTGATTCCCAACAGGTGCACGTCTTGCAGCACGAACCCGACATGCCGGTACAGCTCGGCGGGGGCGATCTCGCGCACGTCGACGCCACCGACACGCACCGCACCCGAGGTGACGTCGTGGAACCGCGGAACCAGCGTGGCCAGCGTCGACTTCCCGCTGCCCGACGGGCCGACGAGCGCGGTGATCGAGCCGGGCACCAGCCCCAGCGTGACCTCGTCGAGCACCGTGCGCTGCTCGTCGTAGGAGAAACTCACCGCGTCGAACTCCACCGAGTTGTCCTGCGGCACTTGCGGGTCGGCGGACAGCGAAAGCGACGGGGCGTCGAAGAGGCGCTGCAATCTGCCGGCCGCGGAGGCGGCCTGTCGTTTGATGTGGGTGGAGTAGCCGACGGTGAGCACCGCGGCGGGCACGGTCACCGCGACCAGCGTGGCGCCCAGCACCTCGATCGGCGTCACCCAGCCGCTGCGGACGAACCAGTAGCCGCCCGCGAGGTTGGCCAGCAGCAGCACGGGTGTCTCGATGAAGATCGACGACGCCGCCTTGACCCGCACCAGCGGCTCCATCCAGCCCGCGAAGCCGTCGTTGAACTCGTCGGCGGCATCGGCGAATCGCTTGTGCGCCTTGCCCGCCTCGCCGAACGTCTTGACCACCGACACCCCGGCGATGAACTCGACGATGGTGGAGCTGATCCGTTCCACGCCGCGGTTCAGGCGCTCCATCTGGGTGCGGGAGTCGCGGCCGAGGACCACGAAGATGGCGATGTAGACGGGCACGGTGGCCAGCGCCAGCAGCCCCAGCCGCCAGTCCAGATAGAAGCAGTAGGCCAGCCCGAACACGGGGGTGGCCAGCGCGCCGGTGTTCTCCACCGCCGAATGCGCGACCAGGAAGTGCAATTCGCCGACGTCGTTCTGGACGGCCTTGCGCACCTCACCCGACGAGGTGGTGTTGAACCAGCCGAGCGGCAACCGGCCCAGCTTGTCGACGATGCGGCGGCGCAGCGAGCGCTGCAGGTCGATGTCGGCGTGGTGGGTGATGGTCAGCGCGAAGCCGCCCGCGATCGTGCGCACCAGCAGCGCGGCGATGACGACGGCGACGATCGTCCACACCCGCGTCGTGTTCACCGGTCCCCCGGCGAGCAGCTCCCGGCCGATCTCGACGATCCCGACGAACGGCACCACCGTGGCCGCCGACGCCAGCAACTGGTAGCGCTGGGCTCGTGCCGTGCGGGTGCGGGTCGGGGCGAGCAACTGCTGCAGCGCCAGCTTGTCGTAGGTGGCGGCGCGCTTGGCCGTGTCTGTGCGCTCCGGCTCGGGATCGTTGGCATCGACGTCGTCGAGCGCGGATTGCACTGCGGTCATGCGGCCTCCAGGACTTACGGAGTAAGGGAAGCCTAACCCTACCTGGGGTCGGTTCGGCGTCGGCCGCTACGTCGTCGGGCGCGGTCCGGGCTGTGCACCGGCCGAGTCGGGGTCGACCTCGACCGCATACGAGGTGATCGCGACGATCTTGTCACCGTCGAACTCGTAGATGTCGCAATTGGCGACCGCGGTGGTGCCGCCGGGCCCCCGGTAGCGGGCGATCGTGTCGACAGCGACGGCGTCGGCGCCGGCCGCGACGACGCAGCGGTCGTAGACGGTGGTGGTGTCGGCCAGGCTCGCCAGGGTTTCGCGGCAGGTGTGGCGGACCGCCGCCGCGCCCTCCAACACCATGTATCCGACGATTGTCCAGCGCACGTCGTCGGCGAGATGGTCGAGCGCCTCGTCGAAGCGATGCTCGGAGAACGCGCGGCCGACGGCGCCCCGATCGAATGGCATGCAGCGACGGTAGCGTGGCCGGCAGCGTCATCCGACGGTAAGACGAAAGGAACACGGTATGGATTTGGCGGGCGTGGGGGTCTGGAGTTCGCAGTTGCGCTACGGCGATCAGGCCGAGGCGGCCGAGGCCGCCGCGGAGTTGGAGGACCTCGGCTTCACCGCGCTGTGGATCCCCGACGTCGGTGGCAAGGTCTTCGATTCGGTCGGGCACCTGCTGTCGTCAACCAAGCAGGTGGTGATCGCCACCGGAATCCTCAACCTGTGGATGCACGAACCGCCCGCGGTGGCCGCTTCCTACGCCTCGCTCACCGCCAAGCACGGTGAGCGTTTCCTGATGGGCATCGGGGTCAGCCATGCACCGCTCATCGACTCCAAAGAGCCTGGCCGGTACCGTAAGCCGCTCACGGCCACCCGGGCATACCTCGACGCGCTCGATGCGCAGGATCCACCTGTGCCGGTCGGCAACCGGATACTCGCCGCGCTCGGCCCGAAGATGCTCGAACTGTCGGCCAAGCGCTCTCGCGGCGCGCACCCGTACCTGGTCACCCCCGAGCACACCCGCTACGCGCGCGAGCACCTCGGCGCGGACCCGCTGCTGCTGCCCGAGCAGACGGTGCTGCTCACCGACGACCGCGACGCCGCGCGTGCTGTCGGAACCGATTGGCTGCGTTCGTATCTCGCCCTGCCCAACTACGCCAACAATCTGTTGCGCAGCGGGTTCACCCAGGAGGACGTGGATACCGTCAGCGACCGGCTGTTCGACGCGATCATCGCGTGGGGCGACGAGGACGCGGTGCTGCGCCGGGTCAAGGAACACCACGACGCGGGCGCCGACCACGTGTGCGTGCAGGTGCTCACCGCCGACCCGCGGGAGTTCCCCCGCGAGCAGTGGCGACGGCTGGCCGCGGCCCTGGTCCCCTGACCCGCCGGTCAGGCCTCCGCCGGCCCCGCCGAGATCGACGTAACGGCGCGGCCGTCTCGCACTTCTTCGCCCGTTTGTCCGTTTCGGCGTAGTTCGGAGAGGACGTCGGCGCTGTCCATCTGGGCCACCTCCAGGTAGACCTCGGCCACCGCGTCCAGGCGTTCGCTGTCGGACTCGCGACTCGCCAGCCGTTCGGCGAGCGCCGCCACGCAGCGGGTGGCGAACATGTCGGTGACCACCGCGGTCGGGGTGTCGAGCCAGTCGCGCACGCAGGCGATCACCTGGGTGGCGAGCACCGAATCGCCTCCCAGGGCGAAGAAGTCGTCGTCGACGCCGACGCCGTCGGGCGCGGTGTTGCCCAGGACGTCGGCGACGATCGCGGCCAGCGCCGACTCCAGCGGCGTCGACGGCGCACGGTAAGCATCGGCGACGGGCACGTCGGCCTCGGCCAACTGCCGGGCGGCCGCGGCGCGGTCGATCTTGCCGTTGACGGTGAACGGAATCCGGTCGGTCACCACGATGACCGTCGGAATCATGTGCGCCGGAACCAGTTCGGTCATCGCGGCGGCGACGGCCGGCGAATCGACTTCAGGCGTCTCGGCGCGCACCAGCGCGGCGAGGATGTCGCGTTCGCCAGGGACGACGGCCGCGACCGCCGCGTCGACACCGGGGACCCGTTTGAGCGCGGCCTCCACCTCACCCAATTCGATCCGGTAGCCGCTGATCTTGACGCGGTCATCGATGCGGCCGACGAACTCCAGGCAGCCGTCGGGTAGGTACCGCACCAGATCTCCGGTGCGGTACCAGGTTCGGCCATCGTGCTCGACGAACTTCTCGGCGGTCAGGTCGGGTCTGCCGCGGTAGCCGCGGGCGATGCCCCGCCCGGAGAACCACAGTTCACCGGGCACCCAGTCCGGGCAGTCGGAGCCGTCGGCGGCCACCACACGGCAGGCGTTGTTGGGAAACGGTGCGCCGTAGGGCACCGAAGTCCAGTGCGGCGGCAGGTCGTCGACCTCACAGAGCGTGCCGTGCACCGCGGTCTCGGTGGCGCCGCCGAGACCGGCCGCACGCACATTCGGTGCCGAGTCCCGAAGGCGCCGAACGAGTTCGGGCCGCACCCAGTCGCCGCCGAGAAGCACCGTGCGCAATGTCGACAGCCGCGCGCCACCGACTTCCAGCAGCATGTCCAGCCATCCCGGCATCCAGTTCAGGAAGGTCACGCGGTGCTGCTCGATCAGCGCGGCCCAGGTGTCGGGGGCACGCCGGTCGGCCTCGTCGACGACGACCACCGTACCGCCGACCCGAAGAATCGCGAAGATCTCCAGCACCGACATGTCGGCCTCCAGCGAGGCCAGCGCAAGGCTACGGTCGGTGGCGGCAAGGCCGAACCGGGCGCTGACGAACTCGATGGTGTTCATCACCGCGTCGTGGGTCAACTCGACGCCCTTGGGTTCGCCGGTGGACCCGGAGGTGAACAGTACGTAGGCCAACGACTGCGGGTCCACAGGTTCGGGCGCGGCGGCGCTGTCACCGCGCGATGCGTCGGCGACGGTGAGCGTCGGCACCACCGCCGCTGCGGGCACCTCACCCCCGCACTGCAGGACCGCGGCCACCCCGCTGGACTGCAGGATGCGCGCGGTCCGTTCGGCGGGCTGGCCCGCGCCGATCGGCAGGTACGCCGCTCCGGCGGCCAGGATGCCGAGCACCGCGGGAATCTGCTCGGCGCACTTCGGACCGATCAGCGCGACCAGGTCGCCGGGGCGAACACCGTTGCGGCGCAATGTGTCCGCGATGGCCAGCGCCCGCTCACGCAATTGGCCGTAGGTGAGTGTGCCCTCGGTGTCGATCAGCGCGCACGCCTCGGGGGTGGCCGCCGCGGCGTGAAAGAACCCGTCGTGGATCGCCTCCCCGCTCGGCGCCGCGGTGATGCTGTTGGAGGCGTCGCGAACGGCGCACTGAGCGTCGGGCAGTGCGGGCGGATCGGGCCTGTCCCACGCCGCGTCGTCGCTGGCAAGCCTGCTCAGTTCGGCGATGTGGTAGGCGAACATCGCCTCGGGCACGCCCGGTCGGATCGCGTCCACGCGCACGTCCCAGTTGATCATCAGGCCCTCGGTCAGCGGGGTGGCCTGGGCGTCGATGAGCACCTGGGGGCCCTGCGAGATCGTCCACACCGGGGCGCCGAACTGCTCGGTGACCTCGCCGGCGAACAGGTCGCCGAGACCCAGCGCGCTGGTGTACACGATCGGGGCGAGCGTCTGGTGGCCGCGGTGGCGGCCGAGATCGCGCAGCACCGACAGGCCCGAGTAGCTGGAGTGGCGAGCGGTTTTGTGCAATGTCTCCTGCACGGCGCGGGCACGTTGGGCCGCGGTGCGGGTCTGGGTGAGGTCGATGTCGAGCATCAGCGACGAGGTGAAGCAGCCGACCAGTTTCTCGACGTCGGGGTGGAACGGTTCGCGGCCGAACATCGGCAGGTTGAGTAGAAACCTCGACCCGGTCGACCATTTCGCGAGCGCGTTGGCGTAGCTGGCGGCGACCGCCATCGCGGGGGTGACGCCGCGACGGTGAGCGGCGGCGAACAGCGCGTCACGGGTCGCGACGTCGTAGACGTGCCACAGCCGCACGCTGCGGCGGGGATCGTCCTGTTCGGCCGCCGGGACCAGCGGCAGCGCAGGCGATTCGGGTAGCTCGGGGATCCGCTCGGCCCACCACCGCCGGTCCTCCTCGGATGGTCCGGGATCCGCCGCGGTCAACGCCGTCCGGTACTGGCGGTAGGTGTAGCCGAGGTCGGGTAGTTGTCCGCCGCGGTAGAACACCGCCAGATCCGCCATGAACTTGCGGTAACTCACCGCGTCGGCGGCGTTCATGTCCATGTCGACGTGCAGCCGGGTGCGGCCGTCGGGGCGAAGGGACAGGCTCAGTTCCAGCACGTCACCGTCGAGCAGTTGATGGGACTTCTGACCGCGGATGGTCTGCAACCGCTGCTCGGCGGTGTCGGCGTCGAGTTCCCGCAGATCGTAGACGGTGACCGGCAGGCCGCGGTCGCCGATGCGCTGGGTGCCGTCGGGAAGGATCTCGACTCGCAGCATCGGATGACGGGCAACGAGTTTGGCGGCTGCCGCGCGTAACCGTTCGGGGTCGACGCCCGCGCCGTCGAACTCCACGTACAGATGGGCCGCCACTCCGCCGAGTTGCTGATCGTCGTTGCGCCCCAGCCACATTGCGTGCTGCATCGGGGCCAACGGGAACGGTGTGTCGTCATCGCCCGGGTCGGCGGCGTGCGCGGACTCTGCGGTGTGCGCGCCGGCAGACCCGTCGGCCACCAAGGCGGCCCACGCCGCGACGGTCGGCGACTCCGCCAGTGCGGCGAAGTTGATGTCGATGCCCTGCTTTCGCCACCGACCCGAGAGCGACATCATGCGGATCGAGTCGAGGCCAGAGGCGATCAGGTCGGCATCCGGGTCGATGTCGTCGGGGCGCACGCCGAGCAGTTCGGCAACCTCGGCGCGGACGGTTTCGGCGCTCGTCCCACCAGCACCCACGTCGATCCTCCAAACATTAGTACAGGCTGCCCTAACTAACGCGGAGGACGCTACCTTATTCTCGACGCACCGGACACACCTACCCGACAGGGGCGACATCACCGATGAGCACCGGATTCGAGCCTGCCCAACGCGACATCAGTGACCTGACCACAGGTTTCGTGCCGTTCCCCGCCGAGCGGGCCGCGGAATACCGCCGCGCCGGCTATTGGAGCGACCGTCCGCTCGACTCGATCCTCGGCGATGCCGCCGCGTGGTGGCCCGAGCGCGACGCGGTGATCGACGCGCAGGCCACCTACACGTTCGCAGAATTGGACGCCCGCGCCGACCGCATCGCCGCCGCGCTGGCCGATCGGGGCATCCGCCCGGGTGACCGGGTGCTGCTGCAACTGCCGAACACGTGTGGGTTCGCGGTCGCGTTGTTCGGGCTGCTGCGGGCAGGCGCCGTGCCGGTGATGTGCCTGCCGGGCCACCGCGCCGCCGAACTGAGTCACTTCGCCGCGGTGAGCGGAGCAGTCGCCCTGGTCATTCCCGACATTCTCGCCGGCTTCGACCACCGGACGATGGCACAGGATCTGCTCGCCGACAATCCGCAGTTGCGGCACGTGTTCGTCGACGGCGACCCTGGGCCGTTCCAACCCTGGTCGGAGCTGGGCGATTTCGACGGCGCGGCGCTTGAGCGCGCACCGGTCGACCCGGACGGGCCGGCCCTGTTGCTGGTGTCGGGCGGGACCACCGGGCTACCGAAGCTGATCGCCCGCACCCACAACGACTACGTGTACAACGCCGTCACCAGCGCCCAGGAGTGCAAGCTGACCGGTGACGACGTGTATCTCGTGGTGCTGCCCGCCGGGCACAACTTCCCACTGGCCTGTCCCGGGTTGTTGGGGTCGATGACCGTCGGCGCCGCCTGCGTGTTCACCAACGACCCCAGCCCCGAGTCGGCCTTTGCGCTGATCGACCGGCACAAGGTCACCGTCACCGCGCTGGTCAACGCGCTGGCCAAGATGTGGACGCAGGCCTGCGAATGGGAACCAGTGCTGCCCAAGACGCTTCGCCTGGTGCAAGTGGGCGGATCCCGGATGACCGCCGAGGAGGCCCGCTACATCTTCGACGGGCTCACCCCGGGACTGCAGCAGATCTTCGGCATGGCCGAGGGCATGCTGAATTTCACCCGACCCGGCGACCCGGTCGAGGTGGTGGTCAACACGCAGGGCCGGCCGATGTCACCGCACGACGAGATGCGGGTGGTCGACGACTCGGGCGCCGAGGTCGGGCCGGGCGAAGAGGGCGAGTTGTTGGTGCGCGGGCCCTACACCCTCAACGGCTACTACCGCGCCGACGAGGCGAATGCTCGCTCGTTCAGCCCCGACGGCTTCTACCGCACCGGCGATCGGGTGCGGATCTTCGCCGACGGTCCGCGGGCCGGCTACGTCGAGGTCACCGGCCGTATCAAGGACGTCATCCACCGCGGTGGTGAGACGGTGTCGGCGTCGGATCTGGAGGAGCATCTGTTCGCGCATCCGGCGGTTTACGCCGCCGCGGCCGTGGCGCTGCCCGATGAGTACCTGGGCGAGAAGATCTGTGCTGCTGTGGTTTTCAGGGGGGCGCCGATATCGCTGGCCGAGCTCAACCAGTTCCTCGACGCGCGCGGGGTGTCCGCGCACTGCCGGCCGGACGTGCTCGCGCCGATGCCGACGCTGCCCAAGACCGCGGTCGGCAAAGTGGACAAGAAGAAGGTCGTCGGGCAGCTGACAGGCGCCGACGCGGGGGCCTAGCATTCCTCGCATGGTCACGATCCATGTGGAGCGCACGATCGGAGCGTCACCGGACCTGGTCTTCCATTGGCTCGCCGACCCCGCCAACCTGACTTCCGGTCCGTTGGTTCTGCGGGCAGGATGGGCGAAGACCTCCCCTGGGGTCGGCGTCGGCGCAGTCCGAGAAGTCACCGCCGTGGGGGTGTGGTTCCGCGAGGAGATCACCGCCTACGACCCACCGCGAAGCTACTCGTATCGGATTGTTCGGTCCCTGCCGTCGTTCGACCATGACGGCGGCGCCATTACCGTGACCCCGACAGCGGGCGGCACACACGTGAATTGGGTGTCCACCTATAAGCACCCGATTTGGGTCGGCGGAAAAGCACTGCAGGCTGTCACATCCCGCTTGCTGCGGTGGAACTTCCGCGTGATCCTCGACGGTTGCGCGAGTGCTCTAGAGAGCCAGGGCGCGCTCGAGTAGAGCACCTCAGCGGAGGTGGCGCAGCCCTTCGGTCACGTGATCGCCCCACTCCAGGGAGGCTTTCCTACGCGCGAGGCGCGTTGCAAATTCTGGCGCCACGCCGCCGAACCTCGCCATGATGCGAATGGGAGTTCGGCCGGGCCGCTCCCGAGGGTCAGCGGCCAGCACCGGTGAGGTGATCGAGCACCGGCTTGATGCGCTCGGTGGGAGAGAAATCGACGTACTCGCAGTCCGTAATCGCCTCGGGTGCATGCCCCGCAGCCCAGTAGAACGCGTCTCCGGCGGTATAGGTGTGCTGTCCCTCCCGGGTGTGCATGCACAGTTGGCCGCTGAGCATGTAGCCCCAGTGCGGACACTGACAGAGGTCGTCGTCGAGTCCCATCAGGGCCGGCCGCAGATCGGTTCCGGCCGCCAACCGGACCCACGCGATCGACAACTCCCCCACCTGCTGGCTGCGGAAGTCCACGCCCCCGCCCGCCACCACCGCGGGGATGTCGTCGTGTGTGAATCGCTTCATGTTGCCCCCCCCCCGACGTTCGCTGCCAAGCCTAGAACTTGTCCGCACCGCGACGCGCCAAATCAGCGAGATCGCCAGCGTTTCCACACCGCATGGCCCGAGGCGCGGATCTTGTCGTCGTAGATCAGCTCGGCGTCGCAGACGATCTCGGCTCCGGTGGATTGGACGATGACGGCGCGGAGCTCCACCGGGGTGTCCAGCGGGCTGGGCCGCAAATACCGGACATCGATGCCCGCTGTCACGAAGGGCAGCAGTGCCCCGGGCGGAGGATCCCATCCCTGCAGCGAGGCCTCGTTCATGACGCCGGCGGCCGAGTGGCAGTCGAGCAGGGTCGCGATGATGCCGCCGTTGAGAAAGCCCAAGCCGTTGTCGTGCTCGGCCCATGGCGCGAAGGTCGCGGTGACGTACCCGTCGGCGACGTAACTCTTGAGTTGAAGCCCGCGAGGGTTGGCCGGTCCGCAACCGAAACAGGTCATGGTCGGGAAGAGTCGGTCCTGAACAGATGTCGCCCCCACAAGCAGTCAGTATCTGCGAAGCGGCGCTCCACGACGTGAGGTTTCGCCCAGATGGCACCCGTGAACAACTATCGGTCGCCCCGACACGCGCTCATCGGTGCCCCGGGTGGTGCGACTGCGGTGGGCCACTGGAGTCCTCGTCGGCCACGGTTCCCGGTGCGGGAAGGTTCAGCTCGGTGGCCGGGGCACCGGGCGCGGGTGGCCGGGGTGCGAAGCTGATGCCGTTGGGACCCAACCCGACCGGGATCGTGGCCGACGCCGTCTGGTCGCCCAGGTCGACGACCGAGACACTGTTGTCGTAGCTGTTGGTGACCCAGGCCAGGTTGCCTGCGTGGTCGATCACCACACCGTGCGGCCCGGCGCCGGTCGCGACGGTGGCGCGCACGTTCATCGTCCTGGTGTCGATCAGCGATACCGCATGCCCCGGGGCGTCCGGAGTGCCTTGGTCGGCCGAGACCACCGTCGCGTCATCGGGTGTGAGGTACACCTGTACCGGCGGCGCAGACACCGCGACGCTGCCAACCACCTTGCGTGCGCTTAGGTCGACCTTCACCACCGCCGCGGGCTCGGTGAGACCGGTGTAGACGTAGCGTCCGTCAGCGGTGACCGCTACCTGAGCCGGCCCAGCGCCCACCGGCACCGAGAACTGCAATTGGTCTGTCTGGCTGTCGATCACATCCAGTGCGCCGCTCATGTGGTTGGCGACGACGATGACCGAGCCGTCGGCGGCTGCGCGCAGGCCGTGTGGCATCCCGCCCAATTCGATCTGCCCCAGCGGCTGCAGACTTTGGCGCTCAAACACCGACACGGTGCCGTCGTCGGAATTGGCCACATAGACCTTGCCGTTGGGGGCCTCGATCACATGCGCCGGGTGATGCCCAGTCTGGGCCGTCGCCCGAACCTCATACGTCTCGGCGTCGATGGCCACCACCGTGTCGGTACCCACGCTGGTCGCGTACACCGTGGCCGCGTCTTGTCCCACTTGGACGTTGTGCGGCGCCTGAATCCCGGTCAGCGTGGTCACCACCGTGTTGGCCGCCGTATCCAGGACCGTCAGGCTGTTTCCGGTCTCGTCGGCCACCCAAACCGAGCCCGTGACACCGGTCGATTCCTGCGCGGTGCGATCGGTTGGGGTCTGCCCGGCAGTCTCGGTTTGCGCGCCGGAGCAGCCCACGAGCGCCACAGCCAGTAGCGCGGCCGAGAGGCCGGCGACAATCCTCGCCGACGCCGATGCGGGAAGCCACCCGCGCCGCCGCGGTCGAATGTCAGATGAGGTCGAAGCGTCAACCGGAAACATGGCCCGACCATACCCCCCGCCGGTATTCTCACCCGTGCAACCGAGATGGACGAGCAGCTCGGCCGCCGACGTGAGGCGGAACGCCTAGCACCCTCGAAGGTGCATGTGACCCGAGCCGGCGGCGAGATGATCGAAGCTGTGACAACGCCCTCTTCTCCGCGTCAGGCTGCCGCGCAATGTCGGTGGAAAGCCGGTGACACTGGGTCAGGACACTTCGGCCGCGCCGACAGACACCTCTGCGGGACTGAGCAGCTCAGCGATCCGGGCAGACACCGCGGCCGCGGTCGGGTACTCCCACAGCAGCGTGGGCGGTAACGAAAGTCCGGTCTGCTTTTCCAGGTGACGTAGCAGGCCCACGGTCATGATCGAGTCGACGCCGATCTCCACCAGCGGCAGCGTGGTGTCGACATCGGCCTCCGGCAATCCGAGTTGATCCGCGACCGCGCTGACCACGTGCTCGGCCACCCGCTGCGGGTCCAGTCTGCCGTCCTCGTCGAATAGCGCCATCGACGCCGCGCCTCCCGCCGCCGCCTCGACAGCCTCGGCCGGCGCCACCTCGGCGAACATCGGCACCGCCGCCGCCTCCGGAAGCAACGGCAGCACAACGACATTCGCGTCGTCGGTGCGCATGACCAGATCCAGCGCACGGGTGGCTTCGTCGGGGCCGATGGTGTTCATGCCCAGCGCCTCCAGTTGCGCCGCGACGAAGCCCGACGTCGAGCCCATGCCCATTCCCCGCCACGCCGTCCACGCCACGCTCACCGTGCGGTCGCCGAGGCGTCGGCGGTGCCTCGCCATCACGTCCAGGAACGAGTTCGCGCACGCGTAGGCCCCTTGCCCCGGGAAACCCGCCAGATAACCGCACGACGAGAACAGCACCATCCAGTCCAACTGTCCCGGCGGGAACACCTCGTGCAGCACCAACGTGCCATCCACCTTCGGGTGCATCGCGGCGGTGAAATCCTCGGCGGTCGTATCAACCAGTAGCGCACCGGCTTCCACGCCCGCGGCATGAAGGACGCCGCGCACCGGCGGCAGGTCGCGCAAGGCCTCGCGCAGCTTGTCCGCGGCGCCGGGCGCGCCGATGTCGACGGCCGCGACGCGCACCCACACCCCTCGCTCCTCGAGCGCGGTGACCGTCCGGATCAATTCCGAATCGCCGCCTTCGCGCCACCGTGACCGGTCCGGCATGCCGGAACGTGACAGCAGCACCAGTCGCCGCGCGCCGAGATCGGCGAGGCGTTGCGCCATCCGCAGGCCGAGCGCCCCGGTGCCACCGGTGACGACGTAGGTGCCGCCCGCCGAGCACTGCAACGGCGTGCCGGATCCGGGGGCCGCCATGGTCAGACGGGCACCCAGGGCGACGCCGTCGCGCATCACCACCACCGGTTCACCCCGAAGGGACAGCGCCCCGACCGGTAGGCGGTCGTCGGCCACGTCGAGCACACCGGCGAACACGTCGGGGTGTTCGGCGGCGGCCACCCTCGCCAGTCCCCACAGCGGCGCGTGCACCACCTCGGTACCTTCATGAACCCCGCGGGTCAGCACCCACATCCGCGCGGGTACACCGTGATCCAACAGGTGGCGCAGCGTCCGCATGACAAGGGCCACTGATTGCCGCGGTGTCCCGGCGGGGTCGGGCAGCACCAGCACCACCGCGTCACGGTCGAGCGCGGCCGAGGCCGTGGAAATCTCGTCCGGATCGGCACACCTCGCGTGCGGGACGTCGGCCGCAGCGAGGTCCCGGCTGACGAACTCCACAGTCGAGGCGTCGCCGCCGACGACGAGCACCGCGCTGGGCGGGTCATCGCGCCACGGTATGGGATGCCAGGCCACCTGCTGAACCATCCGTGAAATATCGGTGCCGGCAGGGTTTTCGAGTTCTTCGAACGTCATGCCGGTGAGCTCGGCACGCACCCCGCCGGATTCGTCGGCGATCAGGACGTCGGTGGTCGTGCCCACTCGGCGTTGCACGTGCAGGACGGCGATGGCGGGTGGCCCGCCGGAGACCTGGACGCGTTCGATGCCGGCGGGCATCCGCAGCCGCGGCGGCCCGTCGAACACCGTGGAGGCCGCCGACGTGGCGGCGTCGAGCAGCGAGGCCCAGGTGACCGGCACCGAGCCTGTCGCGTCGGCGGCCACCCTGGCCACCAATTCGCCTTCGCTCCTGCGCAGTTCGAGGATCTTCCAGTCGAATCCCATCGCGGCCACGCCCAGTTTCGCCAGGGTGTCCACGACGTGGTTCGTGGGCAGCGCTTCACCGCAGCGCTCGCGTACGCGGGAGGCGTCGAAGAGCCGGCCCCGCAGATCCGCGGTGTCGTCGGCCACCGCGCTGCTGTGGGTCAGCCACCCGCCGTCCTCGGTGGGGCCGTCGTCGAGCAGTCGCGACGACAGCGTCAGGCCGCGGTCCTGCAACACCACCTGCACATCGCGCGTCCGGCCGGGAGCGACGGGTGTGCGCAGCCGGACGTCGGCCAGACCGCAGCCCGCGGCCGCCGCCAGGAAAGTGTTCAAAATGACCGCTGCGGGCACGATTTCGGTGCCCTGCACCGGATGGTCACCCGGGTAGGGCCGGGTGCTCATGTCCAGCCGCGTCTGCCACATGCGCGTGGTGACGGCGCCGGTCACCTCCGTACACCCGCCGAGCAGCGTGTGGGAGTCGGCGTCGTGCACGCCGCTGCCGCCCGGCGGCGGGGTTGGTGTGTGCCAGAACCTTCGGTGCTGCCACTGCGTCCCCGGAAGATCTGCCGCCCACGGCGCGGACGCCGCCAGCCCGGAGTCGACGGGTGCCCCGTGGCAGTGCAGGGTGGCCAGCGCGGTGGCCACCGAGTGCAGTTCGGGACGGTCGCGGCGTAACAGTGGGACCGCGGCGTGCTCGTCGATGTCGGCGTGCCGCAGCGTCTCGACGATCGAGTGCGCGACCACCGGATGCGCGGACACCTCGAGGAACAACCGGTGCCCGTCCTCGGCGGCGGCGGCGACCGCCTCGGCGAAGCGCACCCGGCCGCGCAGGTTCACCGGCCAGTAGCGGTGATCTCGGGCGGCGTCAGATCGTGGGTCGGCGAGTGCGGTTGTGTACAACGGTACTTCGGCCGGCCGCCCGGCGGGCAGCCCCTCGGTGAGGCGCGCGAGTTCAGCGGTGAGGCCGTCCATCGCCGGGCTGTGGAACGCGACGTCGGTGTTGACCCGGCGCACCATCACGCCCTCGTCGGCCCAGCTTCGGCAGATCTCGTCGACCGCGGCGGCGTCTCCGGACACCACCGTCGACACCGGTGAGGCGCTGATGGCGGCGACCACATCGGTGCGGCCCCGCAGCCGTCGTTCGGTCTCGGCGAACGTCAACCGCACCAGCGCCATCGCGCCGTGGCCCATAACCGAGCGGAATCCGCGAGCGCGGTAGCAGGCCACCGCGGCGCCCACGGTGAGGTCGAAGACGCCCGCGGAGACGCATGCGGCGACCTCGCCCACCGAGTGCCCGATCACCGCGGCCGGCCGCACGCCACGCTGGCGAAGCACCGCCGCGAGGCCGGCCTGCATGGCGAACGTCAGCGCCTGCACGCGGTCGGTGCCGCCGAGTTCGCCGGCCGCCAACGCCTCGCGCGCACGGAATCCCAACTCGGCGGAGAACACCGGATCGATCTCGTCGATCACCGCGGCGAAAGCCGGTTCCCGGACCAGCAATTCGCGGCCCATGCCCGCCCACTGCGAGCCGTGACCGGAGAACACCCAGACCGGGCCGTCACTCGCCCGTGGCAGCACCGATCCGGTCACCAGGGCCGGGTCGGGCACGTCGTCGGCCACCGCGGTCAGCCCGGCCACCACGGCCTCGACGTCCTGGGCCACCACGGCCGCCCTGACCGGTTCGTGTGAGCGCCGCAGCCACATCGTCGCCGCCACCCGGTCCAGCCGATGTTCGCCGGTGCGCAGCCGCTCGGCCAACGCCCGGGCCTGAACGCGCAGCCGAGCACTGGACCGCGCGGAGAGCGGAACCACCGTCGGGGCCACAGCATCTGCGGTGTCGGCGGAAGCGGCCGGCAGCGGCGCCTCCTCGAGCAGGATGTGCGCGATGGTGCCGCCGTAGCCGTAGCTGCAGACCGCCGCGCGCCGGGGTGCGCCGTGGCTCCGCTGCCACGGCTCAACCTCGGTGGGCACCCGCAGACCGCTGTTGTCCCAGTCGACGGCCGGGGTGAGCTTCTGCACGCCGGCGGTCGGTGGGATCGCCTGGTGGTGAAGCGCCAGCGTGGCCTTGATGAGACCGACCACGCCCGCGCCGCCCTCGAGGTGGCCGACGTTGGGCTTGACCGACCCGATGCGGCACGGCGCGTCCTTCGGACGGTCGATCCCGTAGACCGACGCCAGCGCCCGCACCTCGGTGGGATCGCCGGCCGGGGTGCCGGTGCCGTGTGCCTCGATGAAGTCGACGGTGGCCGGGGCGATGCCCGCCGATTCGCAGGCGCGCCGGAACATGTCGGCCTGGGCGTCGCCGTTGGGCGACATGATGCCGACGGTGCGCCCGTCTTGGGCCACGGCCCCGCCGCGCACCACCGCCAGCACCCGGTCACCGTCGCGCAGCGCGTCGGGGAGGCGCTTGAGCACCACCACGCCGGCCCCTTCGCCGCGGCCGTACCCGTCGGCGGCGGCGTCGAAGGTCTTGCACCGCCCGTCGGGGGCGGTGGCGCCCGCCTCGTCGAGCACCCGGGTCAGACCGGGGCCGATCAGCGCGCTGACCCCGCCGGCCAGCGCCAGCGAGGTCTCCCCCCCGCGCAGCATCTGGCAGGCCTGATGGACCGCGACCAACGACGCCGCGCACGCGGCGTCCAGCGCGACGCTGGGCCCGCGCAGATCGAGCAGGTGCGATACCCGGTTGGCGATGCCGCACAGTGACGTGCCGATCCCGGTCCAGGCTTCGATGCCGGGTAGGTCCTCCATGATCAGCTTGCCGTAGTCGTCGGAGTTGACGCCCATGAGCACCGCGGTGTCACTGCCCGCCAGCGACCTCGGCGACACGCCCGCGTGCTCCAGCGCTTCCCAGCTGACCTCCAGCGCGAGGCGCTGCTGCGGATCCATCAGTTCGGCTTCGCGCGGAGAGACCCCGAAGAACTCCGCGTCGAACCCGGCCAGGTCGTCGAGAAACGTTCCGCGGCGGGTGATTTCCTTCAGCACGGCGGCATTGCGTGGGTCCCGGCGCAGATACGGCTCCCAGCGCTCGGGCGGTACATCGCGCACGTCGCTGCGCCCGTCGAGCAGAAACCTCCAGAACTGCGCGGGGTCGGTCACACTGCCGGCGAGGCGGCAACCGATGCCGACGATCGCGACAGGTTCGGCAGGAGATGCCACGTCAGCGGAGCCCGAGACGCATAGAGGTCTGGCAAGCCTTACCTAACAAACCGCACGGCATGCCGGCAATATTGACACATCCCCCGTGCACATAGGGAGCTACACCAATGTGGTGGTCGCCAGCGGCTGATCGGTGCCCGAGACGCGGATGTCGACGGTCTGAATCTCGGCGGTGGGGATGCTGGTGGCCGCCGACATGCCGGTGGCCTCGTCGCCGGCCGGCGCCCAGGAACCGACCGTCGTCTGGGTGCCGTCGCGGGTGGTCACCACGATGTCGTAGCCCTCGACGCTGCGCGCCCAGTCCCTGGTGTACTCGCAGGCCCAGTTCAGCTGGGTGCCCCAGGCTTTCTCGGTGACCGCGAGTTGGGCGGTCAGGCCTTCGCGCTCACCCGGTTGCATCGGCGCCATCGCCACCGTCGGCGCCGGTTCGCTGCGCGGGAACACCGTGGCCCCGACAACCCCGCCGACCACGGCCAGCGCGGCGGCGGCCGCGACCGCACTCAGCAGCATCGCGCGCCGGGAGCGCCGCTGCCGTCTGCTCGCCGCCTCCGCCAGCGACGCGACGCCGGGCTCGTCGGTCTCGATGAGCGCCATGGCCTCCTCGCGGCTGAGGACGTCGAGGATGTCGGGCATGGCGGAGACCTCGGCCAGGTCGGCCGCCCGCTCGGGGTTTTCCGCCAGGTAGGTCTCGTAGGCGCGGCGGTCCTCGGCGCTCAGCGCGCCCAGCACATAGGCGGCGTCCCACTCGGCGATGTTCTCCCCGGGCGATCGGTCAGGCACGGGCAACCCCCCTCTCCTGCAACGCGATCCGTAACGCACGTAACGCGTAGTGCAGCCGGGACTTGACGGTGCCCTCGGGGACCCGTTCGTGGGCGGCGATGTCGGCGACGGTCTGGCCGAGATAGTAGGCGCGCACGATCGCGCTGCGATGATCCGGACTCAGCGACTTCAACGCATCGGTGAGCACCCACTTGTCCACGGCCGGGCCGATTGCATCGAGCGACGGCCGCTCGGGCATGTCGCCGGTCTGCGACTCGCGGGTGTAGCGCGCGCTGCGCCGGTCGTCGATCACCAGGTTGCGCGACACGGTGAACAGCCAGGCCCGCACATTCTCGCTGGGCTGCTGCAGCACCTCGGGCTTGCGCCACAGCCGCAGCAGCGCCTCCTGCACCACGTCCTCGGCGAAGGGCATGTCACCCCTGGTCAGCCGCAGCACGTAGCGCAGCACAGCATGCCGGTGGGCGTCATGGATCGCGCGCAGCTGCGCGGCCTGATCGGACTCCGGCACCGGTCAATCGTTCAACGCATCGCCGCCGAACGTGGGCTTATGCGCGAGAAATCGGCGAAATCTCGCGAACAAGACAACGTTGGTCGTCAGTCGAGCAGGGTGCGCACCACCGCGTCGGCCAACAGCCGCCCGCGGTCGGTCAGCACCAGCCGGTCCCCGGCGCGGGTGGCCAACCCGTCGTCGACGACCGTCGCGGCGCGGCGGCGCTCGGCCGCGCTGAGCAGATCGACGGGCACACCGTCGCGCAACCGCACCCGCAACATCACGTCCTCGATGTGGCGGGTATCGCCGTCGAGTTGTTCGTAGTCGGCCACCGGAAGACGCCCTTGGTCCAGGGCCTGGGCATAGGTGTTGGGGTGCTTGACATTCCACCATCGGGTGGCGCCGACGAAGCCGTGCGCGCCGGGGCCGGCCCCCCACCATTCCCCGCCGTCCCAGTAGCCGATGTTGTGCCGGCACTCACCGCCTGGCCGGCTCCAGTTGGACACCTCGTACCAGTGCAGGCCCGCCGCCGCCAACCGCGCGTCGAGCAGTTCATACCGGTGCGCGAGCTCGTCGTTGTCGGGCGCCGCGAGCTCGCCGCGGCGCACCCGGCGCGCCATCGCGGTGCCGTCCTCGACCACCAGTGCGTATCCGGACACGTGATCGACCCCGGCGGCGACGGCGGCGTCGACCGACCGCAGTAGGTCCTCGTCGGACTCCCCCGGGGTGCCGTAGATCAGGTCCAGGTTGACGTGTGCGAAGCCCGCCTCGCGGGCCTCGCGGGCGGCGTCGAGCGCGCGGCCGGGCGAATGCGCCCGGTCGAGCACCGCGAGTACGTGCGGGGCGGTGGACTGCATGCCCAGCGACACCCGGGTGAACCCGGCCGCACGCCACCGGTCGAACAACTGCGGGGACGTCGACTCGGGGTTGGCCTCGGTGGTGACCTCGGCGCCGGGCGCCAGCGTGAAGTTGTCGCGGATCGCGTCGAGCACCGCCGCGAGCCCGTCACCCCCAAGCAGTGACGGCGTGCCGCCGCCGACGAAAACGGTGTCGACCTGCAACGACCCCAGCCGCTGGGCCGCCAGACGCAACTCGACGCGCAGCCCCGCCAGCCACCTGTCCACCTCGGTGCCCGCCCCGCCCAGCTCGGCGGGCGTGTAGGTGTTGAAGTCGCAGTACCCGCAGCGGGTCGCGCAGAACGGCACGTGCACGTAGATGCCGAACGCGCGGCCCGGCGTGGTCGCGAGGCCGGGCAGCTCCACGGGGGCGGTCCGGACGGTCATGAATCCAGTTTCCCAGAAGACTTTGAGCTCACCCTGAGCGCAAATATGGGCCGGTTAGGGCGAACGGCGTAGGTCGTGGCACAATTGTCGACGTGACTGCCGCACGCATCTACCCCCGCATTTCGCTGGTGGCGCGTCGACATGTCGATTTCAAGCGCGTTTGTACCTGTTGTTGTCTGCCCTGACGCGCTGATTACGGACCCCAGCCCACCACACCACTTCTAGCTGGCCGCCGGATCTGCGCTGCCGGTCAGCTCACCGGTGGCATGCGTGATCCGAACGCCGACTCCACGAAGGAGCCGACAACCATGACTCAGGCAAAGCCCAAACCTGCTCGCAAGCCGCGCGCCGAAGGCCAGTGGGCCCTCGGATACCGCGAACCGCTCAACGCGACCGAGCAGCTCAAGAAGGACGACGACGCGCTCAACGTGCGCGACCGCATCATCGACATCTACTCCAAGACCGGCTTCGACAGCATCGACACCACCGATCTGCGCGGCCGCTTCCGCTGGATGGGGCTCTACACCCAGCGCGCGGAGGGTTACGACGGCACCTGGACCGGTGACGAGAACGCCGAAATCCTGGAAGCCAAGTACCTGATGATGCGGGTGCGTTCCGACGGCAAGGCGCATTCGGTCGAGACGATCCGCACCCTGGGCCAGATCTCGATCGACTTCGCCCGCGACACCGCCGACCTCACCAACCGGGAGAACCTGCAGTACCACTGGATCGAGATCGAGAATGTGCCGGAGATCTGGCGTCGGCTCGAGGCCGTCGGCCTGGGCACCACCGAGGCGTGCGGCGACTGCCCGCGCGGCATGCTCGGCTCGCCGCTGGCCGGCGACTCGGTCGACGAGATCCTCAACGCCCAGCCCGCGCTCGACGAGATCGTGCGGCGCTATGTCGGGAACCCGGAATTCTCCAACCTGCCGCGCAAGTACAAGACCGCGGTCTCGGGCATGCAGGACATCCCCCACGAGATCAACGACGTGTCGTTCGTGGGCGTCAACCATCCCGAGCACGGCCCCGGCCTGGACCTGTGGGTCGGTGGCGGCCTGTCGGTCAACCCGATGCTGGCCCAGCGCGTCGGCGTCTGGGTGCCACTCGACGAGGTGCCCGACGTGTGGGCCGGGGTGACCTCGGTGTTCCGGGATTACGGCTACCGCAGGCTGCGTTCGAAGGCCAGGCTGAAGTTCCTGATCAAGGACTGGGGCGTCGAGAAGTTCCGGGAAGTTCTCGAGCAGGAGTACCTGGGTCGCAAGCTCATCGACGGCCCGGCGCCCGACCCGGTGCCGCACGCCATCGACCACGTCGGGGTGCAGCGCCTCAAGAACGGGCTCAACGCGGTGGGTGTGTCGCCGATCGCCGGGCGAGTGTCGGGGACGCTGCTGTGCGCGATCGCCGACCTGGCCGAGCAGGTCGGCTCCGACCGGATCCGGTTCACCCCGTACCAGAAGGTGATCATCCTCGACGTGCCCGACGACAAGGTCGACGAGTTGACCGCCGGACTCGACGAGCTCGGTCTGCCGTCGCGACCGTCGCATTGGCGCCGGAACCTGATGGCGTGCACCGGCATCGAGTTCTGCAAACTGTCGTTCGCCGAGACGCGGGGCCGCGCCCAGGTGCTGGCGCCCGAGCTGGAACGGCGGCTCGACGACATCAACGCCCAACTGGACGTGCCGATCACCGTCGGCGTCAACGGCTGCCCCAACTCGTGCGCGCGCATCCAGACCTCCGACATCGGGTTCAAGGGCCAGATGGTCGACGACGGCAACGGCAACACCGTGCCCGGGTTCCAGGTGCATCTGGGCGGCAGCCTGGGCGTGGACAGCGGTTTCGGCCGCAAACTGCGCAAGCACAAGGTCACCGACACCGAACTGGGCGACTACATCGAGCGGGTGGTCCGCAACTTCGTGAAACAACGCGACCAGGGTGAGCGTTTCGCTACCTGGGCGGCACGCGCGGACGAGACGGATTTGAGGTGACCGAAACGGTGACGAGAACCGAGGCGGACCTGCAGGCGCTGGCTGAGCGCGGCGCGGCCGAACTCGACGGGGCCACCGCCGAGGAGTTGCTGCGCTGGACCGACGAGCACTTCGGCGGCAGCTACATCGTCGCGTCGAACATGCAGGACGCGGTGCTGGTCGACCTGGCGGCCAAGGTGCGCCCCGGCGTGGATGTGCTGTTCCTCGACACCGGCTACCACTTCGCCGAAACGATCGGCACCCGCGACGCCGTCGAATCGGTCTACGACGTCAACGTCGTCAACGTGACACCGGAGAACTCCGTCGCCCGCCAGGACGAGCTGTTCGGCAAGGATCTGTTCGCGCGCGAGCCCAACGAGTGCTGCCGGATGCGCAAGGTCGAACCGCTGGGCAAGGCGCTGCGCGGATACTCCGCGTGGGTGACCGGCATCCGGCGGGTCGAGGCGCCGACCCGCGCCAACGCGCCGCTGATCAGCTGGGACAAGGCGTTCGGGTTGGTGAAGATCAATCCGCTGGCCGCCTGGACCGACGAGGACATGCAGAGCTACATCGACGCCAACGGTGTGCTGGTCAATCCGCTTGTCGACGAAGGCTATCCGTCGATCGGCTGCGCACCGTGCACGGCGAAGCCCGTCAACGGCGCCGATCCGCGCAGCGGCCGGTGGGCTGGCACCGGCAAGATCGAATGCGGGCTGCACGCCTCGTGACTCTCGTGCTCACCGCACACGGCAGCGTGGACCCGCGCTCGGCGGCGGTCACGCATGCGGTGGCGGGCCGGATCCGGCGGCTGCGGCCGTGGCTGGACGTGCGACCGGCGTTTCTGGAGAAGGCCTCGCCGAGCCTGCGCGACGTGCTCGCCGGCCTGCCCGGCCGGGGAGTCGTGGTTCCGTTCCTGCTGGCCGACGCCTACCACGCGCGCATCGACCTACCCTCGGTGATCGAAGCCTCGGGGGCCGACGTGCAGCAGGCCGGGGTGCTCGGTCAGGATCGCGCGCTGCTGTCGGTGCTGCGGCAGCGGCTCGCCGAGAGCGGAGTGTCTCCCGACGACGACGGCCTCGGGGTGCTCGTGGTCGCCGTCGGTTCGTCGAGCGCCACCGCCAACGCGCACACCGGCGCCGTTGCCGAGGCGTTGCACACCGGAACCCGCTGGGTGAGCACCGAAGTCGCGTTCGCGACCGGCCCGTATCCCGGTGTCGACGATGCCGCGCAACTGCTGCGCGCCAAAGGAGCGCGACGGGTGGTGATCGCCCCATGGTTCCTGGCGCACGGTCGCATCACCGATCGAATTGCGGACTACGCTGCCGCACACGGTATTCCGATGGCCGAGCCGCTGGGATCGCACAACCTGGTCGCCGCGACAGTGCTGGACCGCTTCGACGCGCTGACCGCCGTCAGCGCTGCCGCCTGATCACGGCGGCCTCATCACGGCCGCCTCATCACGGCGAGCAGACGTAAAATCCCCCTTTTTCCGGCGTGTCGCGCTCCCTTTGCGTCTGCTCGCCGGGGATTTGGGGCACCCGGGTGGCTCGGACGTAGACGGTGTCGCCCTCCCGCAACGCGAGCGCCTCGGCGTCGCCGCGGGTGATCTGCGCGGTGAACGGATGGTGGGACGCGGCGCTGGTGAGCTCCACGCGAACCTCGAAGCCCAGCATCACGATTCGGTTGATCGTCGCCCGCACCACCCCGGCGGCCTGCACCGAGTCGTCGCTGTTGGCGATCGCCATCTCCGGGGTGCGGCCGACCCGGATGTCGTGGGGACGCACCAACGCCCCGTTCAGTGACGACACCGCGCCCAGAAACGACATCACGAACGCGTTGGCGGGTTGGTCGTACACCTCGGTCGGGGTGCCGACCTGCTCGATGCGTCCCTTGTTGAGCACGGCGATACGGTCGGCGACATCGAGCGCCTCGGCCTGGTCGTGGGTGACCAGCACGGTGGTGACGTTGACCTCTGCGTGCAACCGGCGCAGCCAGGCGCGCAGATCCTCGCGCACCTTGGCGTCCAGTGCGCCGAACGGTTCGTCGAGCAGCAGCACCTGGGGATCGACGGCCAGTGCACGCGCGAGCGCCATGCGTTGGCGCTGCCCGCCGGACAATTGGTTGGGATAGCGATTCTGAAAACCGGCCAGCCCGACCACGTCCAGGAGGTTGTCGACCTTCTCCTGCACCTCGGACTTGGGCCGTCTGCGGATCTTGAGCCCGAACGCGACGTTGTCCCGCACGCTCAGATGCTTGAACGCCGCGTAGTGCTGGAACACGAAGCCGATGCCGCGCCGCTGCGGCGGGATCGCCGTGACGTCGCGGCCGTTGATGGTGACGGTCCCCGTGTCGGGCTGGTCCAGTCCCGCGATCGCGCGCAGCAGCGTGGACTTTCCCGACCCGCTGGGCCCCAGCAGGGCGGTCAGCGACCCGAACGGCACGTCGAAGTCGACGTTGTCCAGCGCGGCGAAGTCGCCGTAGCGCTTGTTGGCGCCCCGCACGGTGATCGCGTTGGTCATGTCAGCCAGCATCTCCTACCTGGTTGCCTTCCCGCGACGGGTGTCGAGAATCACCTGGGCGATCAGGACGATCACGGCCACGGCCATCAGCAGCGTCGAGATGGCGTAGGCACCGTATTCGGCACCGCGCGCGTGGCGGTCGGCCACCAGCAGCGTCAGCGTCTGCGAGGTGCCCGGCAGATTCGACGACACCATCAGCACCGCGCCGTATTCGCCCAACGTGCGCGCAATGGTCAGCACGATCCCGTACATCAGGCCCCACTTGATCGACGGCAGGGTGACCAGGCGGAACGTCTGCCACCCCGTCGAGCCCAGCGTGGATGCCGCTTCCTCCTGATCGGTGCCCAGTTCGTGCAGGACCGGTTCGACCTCGCGGATGACGTAGGGCACCGTGACGAAGATGCTGGCCAACACGATGCCCGGCAGCGCGAAGATGACCTTGAAGCCGAGGTCGTTCTCGACGAAGCCGAACACGCCCGTCGACCCCCACAGCAGGATCAGCGCCACGCCGACCACCACCGGCGACACCGCGAACGGCAGGTCGATCACCGCCTGAAGAAGGCTCTTGCCACGGAACTTGTTGCGCGCCAACACCAACGCGGTGGGCACGCCGAAGATCACGTTGAGCGGCACGACGATCGCGACCACCAGAAGCGAAAGCTGCAGCGCCGAGATGGCCGCCGGTGTGGTGACAGATTCGATGAACGCGCCGACGCCGGGTGCGAACGTGCGCCACAGGATCAGCCCGACCGGGATGACGAGCAGCATCACCAGATACCCGAGGGCCAGGAAGCGCAGCAGGTAGCGCGTGTTCCGCGACAGGATCACGCCGCCAACTCCTGCCGTTTGGCCGCGCGCGAACCGATACTGCGCAGGATGAACAGCACGATGAACGAAATTGCCAGCAGCACGATCGACACCGCGGCGGCACCGGTGCGGTCGTCGAACTCGATCAGGGTCCGGATGTACTGCGAGGACACCTCGGTGACGCCCGGCACTGCACCACCGATCAGGACCACCGAACCGTACTCGCCGATGGCGCGCGAGAATGCCAGTCCCACACCGGAAAGCAGCGATGGCATCAGCGCGGGCAGCACCACCAGCCTGAAGATGGTCAGGTTGTCGGCGCCCAGCGAGGCGGCGGCCTCCTCCACCTCCTTGTCGAGTTCGAGCAGCACCGGTTGCACGGAGCGGACGACGAACGGCAGCGTGACGAACAGCAGCGCGACGGCCACGCCCCACTGGGTGTGCTGAATGTGGATGCCCACCGGGCTGTTGGGCCCGTACAGCGCGAGCATCACCAGGCTCGCGACGATGGTCGGCAGCGCGAACGGAAGGTCGATGAGGGCGTCGACGAACCGTTTGCCTCCGAAGTCGTCTCGGGTCAGCACCCAGGCGACGAGCAGGCCGAACACCAGGTTCACCGCCGCGACGCCCAGCGAGATCGTCAGCGTCACACGAAATGAGTCCAGGGCCGCGTTGGAGGTGACGGCCTGCCAGAACGCCGCCCAGCCACCGCCGGCGGACTGCCACACGATCGCGGCCAACGGCAGCAGCACGATCACCGACAGCCAGGTCGTGGCGACCCCGACCCGCAACTTCGTGCTGCCGTAGCGGCCGGTGAAAAAGCCTCGAGGCGGCCCGGATTCACCGTCGCCGGTGAATACGGGCCGGGTCCCTGCGCTGTTGTCAGGGGACTCGAGGCTGGTCGTCATCCGGTGGCCTGCTTGTAGATCTTGGTGATCGAACCGTTGTCCTTGTCGAACAGCGCGGGATCCACGACGTCCCAGCCGCCCAGGTCGTCGATGGTCCACAGCCGCTCCGGGGCCGGGAAGTCGTCAGCGAAGTCGATTGCCACTGCGGGGTCGACCGGCCGGAACCCGGCCTCGGCCCAGATCTTCTGGCCCTCAGGGGTATAGAGGAAGTTCTTCAGCGCGTTGGCCTGCTCCTGGTGGGCGGAGGTGGTGACCACCGCGACCGGGTTCTCGATCTTGAACGTCTGCGGCGGGTTGATGTGTTGCACCGGCTTACCCTGCCGCTCGATGTTGATCGCCTCGTTCTCGTAGCTGAGCAGCACGTCACCGGTGCCCTGCAGGAACAGGTCGCTGGCCTCGCGACCCGACGACGGCCGGGTCCTGATGTGGTTGGACACCAGGTCCTCGACGAACGCCAGGCCCGCCTGCGCATCCTGACCGCCGTTGCTCTTCGCCGCATACGGCGCCAACAGGTTCCACTTGGCCGAGCCCGAACTCAGCGGGCTGGGGCTGACGACCTCGAGGCCGGGCTGGAGCAGGTCGTCCCAGTCCGTGATGTTTTTCGGGTTGCCTTCGCGCACCACGAATGTCACCACTGAGCCAAACGGGACACCGTTGGTGGCATCAGCGTTCCAGTCTTCAGCGACCTTGCCGGCCTTGACCAGCCGGGTGACGTCGGGTTGAACCGAGAAATTGACCAGATCAGCGGGTTTGCCGTCGACCACGGCGCGGGACTGGTCGCCGGAGGCGCCGTAGGAGGTGGTGACCGCGACGCCCTGACCCTCCTCGGTCGCGGCGAACGCCGGGATGATCTTGCTCCACCCTGGTTCAGGCACCGCATACGCGACCAGCGTCAGCGTCGTCGTCGCATCCTCGGCGGTGTCGTCGCCACCCGCGACGTCGCTGGATCCTCCGCCGCAGGCGGCGAGCATGGCGGCGGTGGCGGTCAATGCGGCGGCGGTGCGCCAGGACTTGAGGTTGAGCACTTCGTGACCTTTCCTTGCAGGGACGAGATGACGGATCCCGTCACGACAGCAAGGCGTGGGAGCAGGCGCTCAGACATCGGACGACCGGCTACCGACCCGAACCCCGGACGGGTATGGAGTCAGCGACAACAGCAGACGTCAGCAACGGCTGAGAACCCCACGGCGATGAGGGCCAGCACGTGGCCACTCTTGTTGCCGGTTGCCGTTCGCATGGCGCGAAGAATAACAGAGTCTCGGCGATCCGCTCGGCGAAGGGCGTCGCCGAAACTGCATTCCAGCAGCGCTTACTCGCAGTCTTCCTGCGTCGATGCAGTTTCGCGGTCGGTATGCGACCGGCCGACTCACATGGTCAGCAACCACATCACAATCACCAGGACCACGAGCAGGACCAGGGCCAGAGTGACCCGCGACCGCGGCATGCCGTATCTCACCTACCGTCTTCGTCTTGGTGGCGTACCCGGCGCAGCAACCGGATGCTGTTGCCGAGAGCGCCGTCGAGTACTACCGCGGCGCCATACGCGAGGACCAGCACGAACGGCATCACCACCGCGGTCTGGGCGATGAACGACAAGCCGGAGAGCCACAGCTCAACGCCGTCCCACCAATTGAGGAAGCCGCCCACCGGGCCAGCCTATTCGATGCGAAAATGCGCGGATGGCGGGCAGCGACATCGACAGCACCACCTGCGTCATCGCCGGTGGCGGGCCCGCGGGGGTCATGTTGGGCCTGCTGCTCGCGCGCGCCGGCGTGGACGTCGTGGTGATGGAGAAACACGCCGACTTCTTGCGCGACTTCCGCGGCGACACCGTCCACGCGAGCACCATGCGGATGCTCGACGAGTTGGGCCTGGGTCAGCAGTTCGCCGCCATCCCGCACCGCGAGATCGACACTTTGACACTGACGGTGCAAGGCACCGAGGTCAGCATCGACCTGAGCCGAATCCCGGGTCCGCACAAGCACATCGCCCTGGTACCGCAGTGGGATTTTCTGGAACTGCTGGCCTCCGCGGCGGCGCAGGAACCGACCTTTACGCTGCTGCGCAACACGGAGGTGCTCGGGCCGGTCCGCCGCGATGACACGGTGGTGGGTGTCGATTACCGCGACGCCTCCGGCCACCAGCGCCGGATGCACGCAACGCTGACCGTGGCCTGCGACGGTCGCTCGTCGACGCTGCGCACCGCTATGGGCCTGACCACCAGGAGCTTCGGGGCACCGATGGACGTCTGGTGGTTCCGGCTGCCGCGCGGAGTCGACGACCCGCACGGGCTGGCCGGCGTGATGGGCGCCGGGCACGCGATCGTCGTCATCGACCGCGGCGACTACTACCAGTGCGCCTACGTCATCCCCAAGGGCCGCGACGCCGCGTTGCGTCGACGCGGCATCGGCGCGTTGCACGACGGCGTCGTGAGCCTGGTGCCATGGCTGGCCGACCAGGTCACCGCGGTGTCCTCGTTTGATGAGGTCAAACTGCTCGACGTGCAACTCAACCGGCTGCGGCGCTGGTATGCCGACGGGCTGCTGCTGATCGGCGACGCCGCCCACGCGATGTCCCCGGTCGGCGGTGTCGGCATCAACCTTGCCGTGGCCGATGCGGTGGCCGCGGCCACCGTGCTGGCCGATCCGTTGCGTGCGGGCCGGCTGTCCACCCGCCACCTGGCCCGTATCCAGGCGCGACGCTGGGGGCCCACGGCGCTGGTTCAGTCGGTGCAGCGGCTGATCCACCGCCGGGTGATCGCCGTGGCCGTGTCGTCGACCGAGCCCGCCGAACCGCCGCTGGCCGTGCGCATGGCACCCAAACTGCGGTTCCTGCGAACCGTGGCCGGGTACGGCATCGCGATCGGCCCCCTACCCGAACGGGTGCCTGCCTTCGCGCGGCGCTGATCGTGATGGGTGGACGCCGAGCACGTCGGCAGTCGATGATGTCCGCATGGTCCTGGAACACACCGAAGCGTCCGGCGGGTCGCCGAGCAGGCAAGACAACTGGAACACTCCGTTGACCGTCACGGCTCCGGTGCCCTACACCGCCAGCGGACCGCTACGTAACCCGTTCCCGCCGATCGCTGACTACGCGTTTCTCTCCGACTGCGAGAACACCTGCCTGATCTCGTCGGCGGGTTCGGTGGAGTGGATGTGCGTCCCGCGCCCCGACTCCCCCAGCGTGTTCGGCGCGATTTTGGACCGCGGCGCCGGCCACTTCCGGCTCGGCCCCTACGGGGTGTCGGTGCCGTCGGCCCGCCGCTATCTGCCCGGGAGTCTGATCCTGGAGACGACGTGGCAGACCCACACCGGTTGGCTGATCGTGCGCGATGCGTTGGTGATGGGGCCGTGGCACGACCTCGAGACCCGCTCGCGCACGCATCGCCGTACGCCGATGGACTGGGACGCCGAGCACATCTTGCTGCGCACGGTGCGCTGTGTCAGCGGCACCGTCGAGTTGGTGCTCAACTGTGAGCCGGCGTTCGACTACCACCGCACGGCCGCGAGGTGGGAGTACTCCGGGCAGGCCTACGGGGAGGCGATCGCGCGCGCCCACCGTGACCCCGACGCGCATCCGACGATGCGGCTGACCTCGAACCTGCGACTGGGGTTGGAGGGCCACGAGGCGCGCGCACGCACCCGAATGAAGGAGGGCGACAACGCATTCGTGGCGTTGTCGTGGTCCAAACACCCGGCTCCGCAGAACTACGAGGAAGCCGCCGACAAGATGTGGCAGACCAGCGAGGCCTGGCGGCAGTGGATCAACGTCGGCGACTTCCCGGACCACCCGTGGCGGTCCTATTTGCAGCGCAGCGCGTTGACGCTGAAGGGGCTGACCTACTCCCCGACTGGCGCGCTGCTCGCCGCACCGACCACGTCGCTGCCAGAAACCCCGCAGGGCGAACGCAACTGGGACTACCGCTATGCGTGGGTGCGCGATTCGACATTCGCGCTGTGGGGCCTCTACACGTTGGGGCTGGACCGCGAGGCCGACGACTTCTTCGCGTTCATCGCCGACGTGTCGGGTGCGAACAACGGTGAGCGACACCCACTTCAGGTGATGTACGCCGTCGGCGGTGAGCGCACGCTCGTCGAGGAGGAACTGAACCACCTGTCCGGTTACGACGGGGCGCGGCCGGTGCGCATCGGCAACGGCGCGTACAACCAGATGCAGCACGACATCTGGGGCACCATGCTCGATTCGGTGTATCTGCACGCCAAGTCTCGTGAGCAGATCTCCGACACGCTGTGGCCGGTGCTCAAGCAGCAGGTCGAAGAGGCGATCAAGCACTGGAAGGAGCCCGACCGCGGGATCTGGGAGGTGCGCGGCGAACCTCAGCACTTCACGTCGAGCAAGATCATGTGCTGGGTGGCGCTGGACCGCGGTTCCAAACTGGCCGAACTACAGGGCGAGAAGTCCTATGCGCAGCAGTGGCGCGCGATCGCCGAGGAGATCAAGGCCGACGTGCTCAAGAACGGCGTCGACTCCCGCGGCGTGCTGACCCAACGCTACGGCCACGACGCGTTGGACGCGTCGCTGCTGCTGGCGGTGCTGACCCGGTTCCTGCCGCCCGACGATCCGCGGGTGCGGGCCACCGTGCTGGCGATCGCCGACGAGTTGACCGAAGAAGGCCTGGTGCTGCGCTACCGCGTCGAGGAGACCGACGACGGGCTGGCCGGCGAGGAGGGCACGTTCACGATCTGCTCGTTCTGGCTGGTCTCTGCGCTGGTCGAGATCGGTGAGATCCGCCGCGCCAAGCACCTGTGCGAGCGGCTGCTGTCGTTCGCCAGCCCGCTGCACCTCTACGCCGAGGAGATCGAACCCCGCACCGGACGGCACCTGGGCAACTTCCCGCAGGCGTTCACCCACCTGGCGTTGATCAACGCCGTGGTGCACGTGATCCGCGCCGAGGAGGAAGCCGACAGTTCCGGGGTGTTCGTGCCCGCCAACGCGCCCATGTGACCTTTCGGCCGCTATCTCCTCGCCGCGTTGGCGACCATGTCGGCGGCGATGGTCGCCGCCTCGTCCTCGATGGCGAACCCGCAGGCCCAGGTCTCGACGGTGACATTGGAGACCACCGCCAGCGCATGTTGGCAGCCCCAGCCGCCCGCGTCTTCCTGACCGGAGTACTGGGCAATCATGTTCTGCTCGGCGGTGACGTCTTCAAAGGTCCACGAGGACCGGGTGTCCCCGTCGTCCACCGCGACGGTGTCCCCGGCGCAGCCCTTCCACGACGACCTCGAACCCTCGAAGAACGCGCGCGCCTTGTCCGCCGACGGATACAACACGGCGGTCTGCTCGACCCAGTGGTCGTTGTCCTCGTCGGGTTCGCGGATGACCTGATCGCGCATCGCGGTCCAGCCGCTTCCGGCGTACACCGGCTCCTCGGCGGCATAGATCGCGCCGAGACAGTCCGGATCCGACACGTCGGCGGAGTGGTCGGTCATCTCCTCGAACTCGCTGGTGACCTTCATCGTGGTGGCGCCCATGATCCCGTTGATCTCGCCGACGGAAAGCAGCACGTCGTCGAGTTCGGACCTGTCCAGCGGCGCCACGTCGATGGGGCCGGCGTCCTGCCCGCGCACCGCGTTTCCGGCCGTCGTGTTCACACAGCCGGTGAGCACCGACGTCGCCACCACCAGCGCGGCCAGCGCCCGGGTTATCCCGACTTTCACCGCATAATCGTGCCAGAATCCGCGCCCCCACCGGGCAGGTTCGATGTCGCCGTCAACAGCATGCGCTTTGTGCAGCGACCTCCGCGCCCTCAGACGGGGCACCGCCGCAGCACGGTGTGCCGTCGTCGCCGGGGCGTTGCGGGCTGGACCCGAACGTCTCGGAGTCCGCGAGCACGGTGTAGACCTCCCACTTCTCGCCGGCGGGGCCCGTCACCCAGACTTTGTCCTGGGTGGCGAAGCAACACGTGGTGCCCAGTTCCTCGTCGGTGACAAGACCTTCGTCGGCCAGCCGGCCGATCTCGGCGTGTACGCGCTCGCTGGTCTCCACCTCGACGCCGAGATGGTTGAGCGTGCCGCCTCTGCCCGGGTTCTGCAGCAGCACCAGCTTGAGTGGCGGTTCGGCGATCGCGAAGTTCGCGTAGCCGTCCTTGAGCTTGGCCGGTTGGGTGTCGAACAACTTCGAATAGAACGCGACCGCGGTGTCGAGATCGTCGACGTTCAACGCCAATTGGACGCGGGACATGGTGCTCACCTTCCTGTTGTAGTACGACATATATCGAAATAGTCGTGAGGTCAGAATGCCCGACCTTTTTGATATATGTCAACACTTTGGGCAGAATGGAGGGATGCCCAAGGCCCTTCCGGTGATCGACATGTCCGCGCCCGTGTGCTGTGCACCGGTGGCCGCGGGCCCGATGAGCGACGACGACGCCCTCCACGTGGCGATGAGGTTGAAGGCCCTCGCCGATCCGGCGCGGGTCAAGATGATGTCCCTGTTGTTCGGGTCGCCGGCCGGAGAAGAGAACAGCGGTGATCTGGCCAGCGCCCTCGGGTTGACCGAGTCGACGGTCAGCCACCACCTGAGCCAACTGCGCAAGGCCGGTCTCGTCGAGTCCGAGCGACGCGGAATGAACGTGTTTCATCGGGTGCGCGCGGATGCGCTCAGCGCGATCTGCGCGGTGCTCGACCCCGACTGCTGCTAGCCGACCTTCTGCAGCATCAGGTCGGCCACCGCGACGGCGTCGAGAGCCCCGGCAGTGCCGTCGGTGCCGGTATCCGAAATCTCTACGTCCACAACATAATCGGCGACCACGCCGAGTGCCCGCTGAATCGTCGTACCCCCGTCACGCATCACCACCGCCGACACCACCGTGTCGTCGACGCTCACGTCGGTGATCCGGCTCGACCCGTTCGCCCCGTGCTCGGCTTGCTGCAGCACCAGGGTCGCGCCGTTGCATCGGTGCCAGTTCTCGGCCGAGGAGACCATGAACGCCCGCGCGTCGTCGGGTGTGGCGAACCTGACCACCCCGAAGAAGCCCGACGCCGACGGGCCCTCGGCCGAGCCGCCGGCCCACGACTGGCTGGCCACCGAGAGGACGGGGCGGTGTCGGTACACGGTCTGCTGCAGGCGATAGGCCGGGCCCACGCATTCGACCGGGGTGGCGTCGGCTTCACCGACACCGGCCAGCAGCGCGTCGGGGCCACCGTCGACGAGCGGCCCCAGGAAACCGGGGGCGCCGAGCAGCGTGGTCATCTCCTCGGCGGTGGGCAACACCTCGGGCAGTGGGCGCGACACCGACGGCGCCGCGGCAGGTTCGATGTGCAACACGGGCGGCGCGTCGACCGTTGTCGCGCACCCGCCCAGCGCCACACACGCGCTCAACGCGGCGACCGTCAGTGCCCGTGAGCGCATCGTCTCGCTACTTCTTGGTCTTGTCGGCGGTCGAGTCGGTGGACAGCGCCGCGACGAACGCCTCCTGCGGCACCTCGACCCGGCCGATCGTCTTCATCCGCTTCTTGCCTTCCTTCTGCTTCTCGAGCAGCTTGCGCTTGCGGCTGATGTCACCGCCATAGCACTTCGATAGCACGTCTTTGCGGATCGCGCGGATGTTTTCGCGAGCGATGATCTTCGAACCGATCGCGGCCTGCACCGGCACCTCGAACTGTTGACGCGGGATCAGTTCCTTGAGCTTCGTGGTCATCTTGTTGCCGTAGTCGTACGCCGACTCCTTGTGCACGATCGCGCTGAACGCGTCGACGGCCTCGCCCTGCAACAGGATGTCGACCTTGACCAGCTCGGCTTCCTGCTCGCCGGCCTCTTCGTAATCCAGGCTCGCGTAGCCGCGGGTGCGTGACTTCAGCGCGTCGAAGAAGTCAAAGATGATCTCCCCCAACGGCATTGTGTAACGCAGCTCGACACGCTCGGGTGACAGGTAGTCCATGCCGCCCAGTTCGCCGCGGCGCGACTGACACAACTCCATGATCGTGCCGATGAATTCGCTGGGCGCGATGATCGTCGTCTTGACGATGGGTTCATACACCGTGCGGATCTTGCCCTCCGGCCAGTCCGAGGGGTTGGTGACGATCAGGCCCGTGCCCTCGGTGTCGCTCTCCAAGACCACGCGGTACACGACGTTCGGTGAGGTCGAGATGAGGTCGAGGTTGAATTCGCGTTCGAGCCGCTCGCGGGTGATCTCCATGTGCAGCAGGCCGAGGAACCCGCAGCGGAAACCGAACCCCAGCGCCACCGAGGTTTCCGGCTCCCAGGTCAGCGCCGCGTCGTTGAGCTGCAGTTTATCCAGCGCGTCACGCAGGTCGGGGTATTCGGAGCCGTCGACGGGATACAGCCCGGAGTACACCATGGGTCGGGGCTCGCGATATCCGGTGAGCGGCTCGGGGGCACTGTTGCGCGCAGTCGTCACCGTGTCACCGACCTTGGACTGGCGCACGTCCTTGACACCGGTGATCAGGTAGCCCACCTCCCCCACGCCGAGCCCGTCGGAGGCCTTGGCCTCGGGTGAGACGATGCCCACCTCGAGCAGTTCGTGCACGGCGCCGGTGGACATCATCTTGATGCGCTCGCGCGGGGTGATCTTGCCGTCGACGACACGCACGTAGGTCACCACACCGCGGTAGGTGTCGTAGACCGAGTCGAAGATCATCGCCCGGGTCGGGGCGTCGGCGTCGCCGGTGGGCGGCGGCACCTCCTGCACCACGTGGTTGAGCAGCTCGGAGACGCCCTCGCCGGTCTTGCCCGACACCCGAAGCACATCGGTGGGTTCGCACCCGATGATGTGGGCGATCTCGGCGGCGTAGCGCTCCGGGTCGGCGGCGGGCAGGTCGATCTTGTTGAGCACCGGGATGATCTGCAGGTCCCGATCCAGCGCCAGGTACAGGTTGGCCAGCGTCTGCGCCTCGATGCCCTGGGCGGCGTCGACCAGCAGCACCGCGCCCTCGCACGCCTCCAGGGCGCGCGACACCTCATAGGTGAAGTCGACGTGGCCGGGGGTGTCGATCAGGTGCAGCACATACCGTTCGCCGTCGACCTCCCACGGCAACCGGACGTTCTGCGCCTTGATCGTGATGCCGCGCTCCCGCTCGATGTCCATCCGGTCGAGGTACTGCGCGCGCATCGTGCGGTCGTCGACCACACCGGTCAATTGCAGCATCCGGTCCGCCAGCGTCGACTTGCCGTGGTCGATATGGGCAATGATGCAGAAGTTCCGAATCTGCGCCGGCGCGGTGAAGGTCTGGTCGGCGAAACTGCTGATGGCAATCTCCAGGTGAGGCGGACTAAGGGCACTACCAGCGTATCCAGGCTGGGCCTCGCGCACACAATCGCGCCGTGCCCGCCTCGCTTATGCTCGAAAACATGGCTCCGCCCTGGAAAGCACTGCGGACGTTCCAGCAGTTCACCGAGAATTTGGTGTTCAACGAGGCGCCGAAGTTCATCCGTCAGATCGGCCAGTCCGAAACCGTGCAGCGCGGTATCCAGCAAGGCATCAAGATCGGCTTGGACGCGATCGCGGGCACCACGCGCGAAGAGGCCCCGGCAATCACCGCGGGCCGGCCCGTCAGCCGGAACTTCGCGCCCACCGCGCAACGGGCCCGCAAGCTGATGTACGCCCCGGATCTCGACGGTCGTGCGGATCCCGGCGAGATCGTCTGGACGTGGGTGGTCTACGAGGACGACCCGACCCAGGGCAAGGACCGCCCGGTGCTGGTGGTGGGGCGCGACCGCGCCACATTGCTCGGGTTGATGCTGTCCAGCCAGGACCGCCACCGCGACGACCCCGATTGGGTCGGGATCGGTAGCGGCAGCTGGGATTACGAGAACAGGGAGAGCTGGGTGCGGCTGGACCGGGTGCTCGACGTGCCCGAGGAGGGCATCCGTCGCGAGGGCGCGATCCTGGCGCGGGAGAAGTTCGAGATCGTCGCCGCACGTCTGCGCGCCGAGTACTCCTGGAGCTGACGCCCCCGATCGGCGCGGTTTGGCCGAGCGTGCGTGTTTGCGGGCGACACGCCGACCAAAAACCCGAGTTGACGCACGCTCGCACCCCGCAGTGAACCCCGTACGGGGCCGGTTAGCGCGGATCGCGCCACATCGGCCACATCTTCGGGCCGCCGTCGGGAAGCGTGATCTCCCCGGTCACCTCGAAGCCGAACCGTTGGTAGTAGCCGATGTTGTCCGGGTTGCTCGACTCGAGGTAGGCCGGCGCGTACTCGGCGTCGCAGCGGTCCAGGCGCGACCGCATCACCGCATGGCCGTATCCGGCGCCGCGGACGGTCGGATCGCTGCCGATCACCGCGAGATACCAGTGTGGTTCCTCGGGATGATTCGCCTTCATCAGCGCGGCGATCTGCTGACCGCGCCGCGCCCGCAGGCCGAACGCCCGGATGAACCCGGGCATCATGAGCAGTCCCTGTCGGCGGGTGTTTCGCCACTGCCCCGGCGGGTCCCACAGCGCAGCGGCGCCGACGTGCCCGCCGCGAGCCACCTCGGCGCCGCCGGTGTGCAGGAAGTGGTGACGGATCATGGCTGCGAACATCAGCCGCAGCGCATGCCGGCGACCGGCACCGTCGGGCAGCATCCACACCATGACCGGGTCGTCGTAGAACGCCCGGGCGAGAACCGTGGACATGTCGCGTACATAGCGCCGGCGGGCGGGCTCGATCGCGATATCACCCACGAGTGATGTAGGCCTCCAGGTGCTCCTGCTGCGCCTCGAGCTCCTCCATCCGGGTCTTGACCACGTCGCCGATGCTGACGATGCCGACCAGCCGGCCGCCCTCCATCACCGGGACGTGGCGCACCCGGTTCTCGGTCATCAGCCGGGTCAGACTGTCCACCGAATCCTCGGGCGAACAGGTCGCGATCAGCGTCGTCATGATCTCCGACACCGGCTGGGTGAGTAGTTCGGCGCCGCGTCGGTGTACCGCGCGCACCACGTCGCGCTCCGAGACGATGCCGATCAGGCCATCAGGTGATACCACCACCATCGCGCCAATGTTGTGCACCGACAGCTCGGTGAGCAGTCCGGCCACCGAGGTCTCGGGGGTGATGGTCGCCACCGACGAGCCCTTGTTCCGCAATACGTCCGCGATCCGCATCGAAGCCTCCACTCGTGATCTGCCTCACACCAGGCTAGGTCGGAGCCGCCGACTGCGAGAGGTTTTGGCATTCGTGTCCCAAAACGACGGGCCGTGCGGTGTGGTGGGGAGATCGATGGTGAGCGTGCGCAAACTCCCGACGGATGACGGCGTGTCGGCCGCAGACCCGCACGCTCGCGGGGGAAGACGCGGGGAAGGGGTATACCTGGCGCCATGATCGAGGTGACGCTGCTCGGCACCGGAAGTCCGATACCCGACGCGCGGCGTGCGGGCCCCTCGACGCTGGTGCGCGCCGGTGAGCAGACTTTTCTGGTCGACTGCGGCCGCGGGGTGCAACAACGGATGACAGCCGCGGGCGTGGGCTCCAATGGGCTGACCGCGCTGCTGCTGACCCACCTGCACAGCGACCACATCGCCGACCTGGGCGACGTGCTCATCACCCGGTGGGTCACGACGTTCACCCCGGACCCGGCGCCGCTGCCGATCATCGGGCCGCCGGGCACCGCCGAGGTGGTCGACGCGACGCTCAAGGCGTTCGGGTTCGACATCGGCTACCGCATCGCCCATCACGCCGACCTCTCCTCACCGCCCCCGGTCGAGGTGCACGAGTACACCGACGGCGGGGTCTGGGACCGCGACGGCGTGTCGATCACCGCGGCACCCACCGACCACCGGCCCGTCGCGCCGACGATCGGGTTCCGTGTCGAGCACGCGGGGGCGTCGGTGGTGCTGGCCGGCGACACGGTGCCCTGCGACAGCCTCGACGCGCTGGCGCGGGGCGCGGGCGCACTGGTGCACACCGTGATCCGCAAAGACCTGGTCGAGGCGCTGCCGTTGCAGCGCCTGCGCGACATCTGCGACTACCACTCCTCGGTCGAGGAGGCCGCGGCGACCGCGACCCGGGCCGGGGTCGGCATCCTGATCCTCACCCACTACGTGCCGGCCATCGAACCCGGGCAGGAAGACGACTGGCGTGCGCTGGCGGCTACGGCGTTCGACCGCCAGATCGAACTCGGCGACGATCTGCACACCGTCCAGGTGCATCCCGGGGTGTGCGGCAAACCGTAGTCGTTTGGGCAGGCCAACGGCCCTCGCTTTGGGGGTTCGAGCGCCCCGCTGGTACCCTGAGCAGTCGCTGCCCGTCGCCGGGCGCCCGCACAGACTCACCGACACCCCGACGAGATTTACGAAGGACTACACGCGTGGCCAACATCAAGTCGCAGATGAAGCGCAACCGCACCAACGAGAAGCGCAGGCTGCGCAACAAGTCGGTGAAGTCCTCGCTTCACACCGCGGTCCGCGGCTTCCGCGCGGCCGTCGAGTCCGGCGACAAGGACAAGGCCGGCGAACTGCTGGTCTCGACCGCCCGCCAGCTCGACAAGGCGGCCAGCAAGGGCGTCATCCACAAGAACCAGGCCGCCAACCGCAAGTCGGCGCTGGCCCGCGCGTTCAACAAGATCTAGAACCCTCAGTCCGCCGCCAACTCGGCGACCTGGCGCACCGCGGACTCCAGCGCGTAGTCGGCGTCGGCCGCCGCGCCCTTGACGTCGGCGTTGAGCGCGGCGACGAGCTGCAGCGCCTCGGCGACCGAGGTTCGTGACCACCGCCGCGCCTGCCGCTGCGCCTTCTGCACCCGCCACGGCGGCATGCTCAGTTCCGACGCCAACCGGTAGGGATCACCCGACAGCGGGGCCACCCGCGCGATCGTGTGCACGGTCTCGGCCAGCGCATCGGCCAGCAGCACGTGCGGCTCGCCACGCATCATCGCCCAGCGCAGCGCCTCGGCGGCGCCCGCCACATCACCCACCACCGCCTTGTCGGCGATGTCGAAACCCTTCACCTCGGCCTTGCCCGAGTGATAGCGCCGCACCGCCGCGGCGTCGACCTGACCGTCGGTGTCGGCGACCAGCTGGGAGCACACCGCCGCCAGTTCACGGATATCGGAGCCCACCGCGTCGATCACCGCGGCGACGGCGTCGTCGCTGACCTTCACCTTCAACGCGCGAAACTCGCGTCGGACGAAGTCGACACGATCGGCCGCCTTGGTGATGCGGGCACACGGATGAACCTGTGCACCAAGCTTTTTGAGTTGATCAGCGAGCGCCTTGGCGCGTCCGCCGCCGGAGTGCACCACCGCGAGCCAGGTGCCGGCCGGCAGTTCGGCCGCCGCGGCCGCGATCAGCGCGACCGCGTCCTTGCCCGCCTCCGCGGCGGACTCCAGGACCACCACCCGCTCGTCGGCGAACAGCGACGGGCTGAGCAGTTCGGCGAGTTCGCTGGTGCTCACCTCGCCTGCGCGCAGCCGGTTCACCGGGACGTCGGCGGCGCCGGCCTGGGCGCGGGCGGCGCGCAACACCTCCGCGACGGCCCGTTCGACCAGCAGCTCTTCATCGCCCAGCACGAGATGCAGACGCGAAACGTCATCACTCACGCACCGATCGTGCCATGTGCGTCGGACAGCCCCGCCACCGTCCACGCGACCAGGCACAGCGCCGCGCCGCACGCCGCCGCGCGCACCCACCACCAGCGCCACGCGACCACCACGGCCACGCCGATGGCCGCCACGGTGACCACCCCCGCCACCCCAGCCGGCACCGGGATCGACGATCCGGGAACGCTGGAGGCCCACCGCGCCACCCGCAGCAGCCACCACAGTTCGGGTCCGGTGAACCGAATCAGCACCGCGGCCCCGGTGGGCCACAGTTCGCCCAGCGCCGCGGCGGCCGTGCCAAGCACGGTGATCGGCGGGATCACCATGCACACAGCAAGGTTCGCGGCCACGGCGACCACGCTGAAGGTGCCCGCGATCCCGGCGACCAGTGGTGCGGTGACGAGTTGTGCGGCCACCGCGACGCTGGCCGCATCGGCCAACGGCTTCGGCCAGCCGCGGCCGACCAACCGTCGTGACCACACCGGCGCGATGACCACGAGAGCCGCGGTGGCCGACGCCGACAGGGCGAAGCCGACGTCGACGGCCAGTTCCGGCGAGGTGATCATCAACACGAGCACGGTCGCCGACAACGCCGGAATCGCCTGGCGACGACGGTGCGACGCGACCGCCAGCAGCGTGATCGCCCCCATGACGGCGGCGCGCAGCACGCTGGCCGAGGGTTGAACGACCACGACGAACGCCACCAGCGCCACCGCGGCCAACCCGACGGCCACCCGCGGACCGAGCAGGGCCGCGCTGATCAGCACCGCCCCGCACACGATCGTGACGTTGGCACCCGAGACCGCCGTCAGATGCGTCAGCCCGGAGGCGCGGAACTGCGCGGCCGCCTCGGTGCTCACGGCCGAGGTGTCGCCGAGCACCAGCGCGGGAAGCACCGCCGCCTGCTCGGCGGGCAGACCTTCTCGGGCCGCGTCGGCAAGTTCCGCGCGGATACCGTTGGCCGCGCGGTGGATCGGTGCGGCCTGGCCGTAGGTCGGCCGGCCGACCGCGGTGAGCACCGCGACCGTCAGGTCACGACGTGTCGGCCGTGCGACGCGGGCACGGAACGCCACCGGGCGCCCCGCGACCAGTTCGGCGAACGTCCTCGACGACGCGAACACGACGACGCGGCCGCCGGTCGGGTGTCCGTCGAGCCTCTGCAGCGTCGCGCGGAACATCATGCGGCCGCCGGCCAGGGCGCGCGGGCTTTCACTCGGGGTGGCCACGACGGCGGCGACCGTGCCATAGCGCTGGGCGACGGGATGGTCGCGCAGGTCGTCGACGCGCAGCCAGACCGCGACCGAGAACGCCGCGGCGACGAACGCGACCGCCAGCACGCCCGCACCGATGCGGCCGACCCGGTGCCCGTCCCGGTGCTCGTGGTGTTCACTACGGCGGCCACCCCACCAGCCCGCCACGGCGGTGAGCACCACCGCCGCAACGGCCGAGGCGAGCGCCCCGGTGTGCTGCCACAGAATTCCGGCTGCGGTCACCGCCCAGCTGGTCAGCGCCGCGGGGACCAGACGCAGGTCGAGTCCGGTGACGCCGGCCTCCACGACCGTCACACATGGACGTGTTCGCGCAGCTTCTCCAGCCGCGCGGGACCGATGCCATCGACGTCGCCGAGCTGCTCGACACTGCTGAACTTGCCATTGGTATCCCGCCAGGCCACGATCGCGGCCGCGGTCACCGGCCCGATACCGGGCAGGGTGTCGAGTTGTTCGACGGTGGCGGTGTTCAGGTTCACCGATCCGTCCGTGGCGGTCGCGGTCGCCGAAGCGCCCGGTGACGCTGCGACCTGCTGATCGGAGGTGACCGAGCTGCCCATGACGCTGGGCTCCCCCGGCGCGGAAGCGATGCCGACGACGATCTGCTCGCCGTCGACGACCCGCCTGGCCATGTTCAGCCCGAGCAGATCGGCACCGTCGAGCGCTCCGCCCGCGGCGGTCAGGGCATCGGCGATGCGCCCGCCGCCATCCAGCGTCACCAGACCCGGCTTGTGCACCAGTCCGACGACGCTGACGACGACCGGCTGGTCGGCACCCGGTTTTTCCTCCGGCGTGGGGGCGGTCGACGAAACCATCTGCACCGGCGGAAGGTTGGCCGACACCACCGCGGGTGGCCGGTCCCGGGCCAGGGTGAACAGCGTCACCAGCACCGCGACGGCACCCACCACCGCCAGCGCGATCGCCCCCGATCGGCGCGGGTCAGCCCGCACGGTGGTGAGCCAGTCCGCGGCGCGATCGGTCTTGGTCTCGGGCAACCAGCGCGACAACACGGCATCCGACGGGGCGGCGTCGTCGGCCTCGGCACCGTCGGCACCGTCCTCGTCTTCCCTGCCCAGGCGGCGGTGCAGGCGCTCGGCAGGCAATTCGGTTCGCATGCGGCCAAGTTAGGCCGGTGCGCCGTCCGCGCAGCCGCCGCGCGGTGACACGCCAGGGCCGCCTGTGGATGAAATCGCGGTTGGGGATAGCGCGGTTGTCTACCATTGGCTTGCCGCGACCCGCGCCATGCGACGCCGCGGCACACAGGGAGTGCAGCATGCTTCGTCGGCCCCCGATGATCGCCGGTATCGCGTTCGCGGTGTTGTATGCCGTTGCGTTGGTTCTGGTTCCGACGATGCCGGGCATCGACAAGCCGGGCTACGACATCGTCGCGCACGTCAACGCCCATTCCGGCTCCATGCGCGCCCAGGCGCTGCTGGTGGCGTTCGGCTCGCTGGCCCTGGTGGCGCTGCTCGCCTACGCCAGAGACCGATTGACCGGACCGCCGGCGTATGTATTCACGATCGGCTCGGCTGTGCTGCTCGGTCAGGTCAACATCGCGATGTGGTTCACCGCGGGCCTGGCGTTGCACCCCGGCCAACTCGGATCGGCCACCGCACGCACGCTCACCGACATCGCGACGATGTGGGCGCCGATGCTGACCGTGGCCGATATCATGGTCGCGGTACCGATTCTGTTGGCCGCCAACGAAGGTCGGTTCCCGCGTTGGATGGGCATCGCGGCCGCTGTCTTTGCTGTCGAGCAGTTGATCGAGACGATCACGATCATCGGCCCGCCGGGAAGTTTCATCTCCCCCGGTGGTCCGATGAACTTCTATCTCGGCGCGCCGCTGTTCATCCTGTTCTTCCTCGCGCTCGCTGCGGCGTTGTCGCTGGACCCGGCACCCGCCGAAGCAGGAGTTGTCGCCGATGTCGATGACGTCGCCGAATCGGCCCTCGACGAAACCGACGACGAAGCTGCCGGGACCGACGGGGACGTCGCCGACGAACGTGAGGTCGACGGCCGCACCTGAGCGCCCGCCGATGACGGGAACGGGTCGGCCAGGGAAGCCCGCACGTTGGTCAGCGCCGTGTCGACCGCGTCGCGCACGATGCCGCCGGCAGTGGCGCCGGTGGTGGTCGCCTGCGCGACGCCCGCCCGCCACGCCGCACCTGGGTCACCGGAGTCGGCCAACTCCTGAGCCGCTGCGTCCACCGACTGCGCGACGCCGAGCAATGCGATCTCGCCGGCCTCGAACGCCACGGCCGCCGTCACCCTGATCGCCTCGACGGCCAGCACCTGCGGAAGCGTCCGCGCTCCGGTGTCAGTGGGCGCCGGTGGCGGCAACGGCTGATTCAACGCCGCCAGCACACGTTCCCGCGCAGCGCTGACCGCTCGACGAAAGGCGCTGGGCTGCAATGTCGTAGCCGCAACATCGGTCAGCTCCACCACCGCGACCTCGAGGTTGTTGAACGCCTTCGGCACCACGCGGTACACGTCGTTTTCGATGATCGGGGTGGCGGCCGCGGCGGCCGGACCGGTCACCGACGCGGCGGTGGCCCCGATCGCCCGCAGCGCCGACCCCGTCGACGCGAAGGCCTGCACGAACGTGACGGGAGTTCGCGCCGTGGCAACCGGGACGGCACCGGCGCCGCGGACCACGTGCGGACAGATCAGGGCGCAGTACTGGAGTTGGTTGCCGACAAAGGCCAGCGGAATCGCCCCCGGGACAGGCCCGACGCTCTCGGACCGGGCCGGCGGGGGCGCGGCCACCAGGGCGGCCAGGGTGCCCAACACCCCGACCCAGACGCCCACCCGGCCGGCGATGGAACGAGCTTGTGCACGCATGACGACTCCCGGTGCTATTCGCGGTACCACCCTTCACACGGTGCCGGAGGCCCCACGGTTCGAAAGCTAGGTGCGACGGGACCGGAACGTCACGAACCGCTTCGCCCAGCGCGGCAGTGCCGAGGCGGGGACCCGCGCAGGCCAGTCGTCGGTGCGTAGATAGGCGTCGGAGCCACCGTCGACGAAGATCACGCTGCCGCACAGAAAGTCGGCGTAGTCCGACAGCATGAACGTGATCCACTCCCCCAGATGGCCGGGGTCACCGAAGCCGCCGACCGGGACGGGGAAGGCGTCGATCGCCTTGGCCTCACGCGGGGTGGCGAGTTGCTTCTCGAGTAGCGGTGTCAGGATGGCACCCGGCGCCAGGGCGTTGAGCCGGATGCCCTCCCCGGCCCAGTGCGCCGTCACCGCGTGGCGCCGCACCCAGCGCGACACCGCGATCTTGGACGCCGCGTAGGCCAGCGACGGACCCACCGGGCCGTACAACCGGACCGCGCGCGCGGCTTTGGCGGCGTCGCCGGCCAGCAGCGCACGCACCGCCCGACGCGGCACCAGCGGGGTGGTGGTCGTCGAATTGCTCGCGATCACCACGACTTTCGCGTTACCGACCGCGGCCAGCGCGGGCCGCCAGGCCTGCAGCAGGTCGGCCACGCCGAAGAAGTTCACCTCGAAGATGCGTCGACACTGCTCCGCGCCGGGAGTGGGGCCGATACCCGCGGCCAGTACGGCACCGTCGAGGCGGCCCTCGCACTCGGCGAGCACCCCGTCGGCGGCCGCCCTGCGTCCCTCGGGTGAGGACAGGTCCGCGACGACGTCGGCCTCTTTGATGTCCACGCCGACGACGGTGTGACCGGCCGCGCGCAGCCGTTCAGCTGCCTGCCAGCCCATCCCCGACGCCGACCCGGTCACTGCATAGGTGCCCATCAGGTTCTCCTCCGTGTGCGCGCACCCGACCGGGGCACGACTCGACCGTCGTCACGCGTGACCTTAGTTCTAGCAGTGACGCATTCGTGCCGGGGTACCGCACGATGGACGCGATGAAGGCGATGCGCCCTTGACGCGGGCGGACCGGGTCAGCCGAAGGAGGCGATGATCGCCTCTCGCGGCGGTCGCCACGTGACGCCCAGATCGGCCAGCGTCTGCGAGTCGTCGGTGGGGATCGCGGCGGTGATCAGCAGCGCCGCTTCGTAACTGAACCCGGCACCCAGCGGCACCATCCCGGCCAGGGCGTCGGAGATGCGGCCGATCCCGCGGAACATCGGCGCGCTCAGCGGAATTCGCCGGATACCTATCCCCGCGCCGGCCTCCACCGCCGAGACCATCTCGTCGAAGCTCAGGAACATCCCCCCGCACACGTAGCGCTTGGGCCCGCGGCCAGGGCGCATCAGCGCGACGTGCACATCGGCGACGTCGCGCACGTCGACCATCTGCATGCCCGCATTGCGCACCCGCGGCGCCACCCGGTACCGGACGATCGGCTGCCAGCCCTGTTCGGTGATGCCGGGTGCCGTCGCCAGCGCGGGGCCGACCACACTGGACGGATAGATCACCACGACCGGGGCGCCGTCACGCTGCAGTGCGCGGGCGACCCGGTCGGCGTAGGCCTTGGTCTTCGCGTACGCCGAGCGCCCCTCGACGGGCGGGGTGTCGGGGCCGATGACGGGACCGGGCGGCGGAAACAGCGAACTGTAGCTGCTGACCGACACCACGGGGTCCAGGCCGAGCGCGACCGCCCGTCGCAGGATCGCCTCGGTGGCGTGCGCGTTGATCTCCCACATCAGCTTTTCCCGGCGGTCATCGGTGCCCACGATTCCGGCCGCGTGCAGCACCGCGTCGCAGCCGTCGAGCAGGGCCTCGACCGTGGGCGCGTCGCGCACGTCGCCGCGCACCCACGTCACGTCCCCGCGGTCGGCGAGCAACTGCGCCAGGGCCTCGTTGCGCTCGCGCGGCTCGACCAACAGCCGGACGCTGTGGCCGGCGTCGAGGAGCGCCGAAACGGTGTGGGCGCCGAGGTATCCCGTTCCGCCGGTGACGGCGATAAGCATGAGGTTGGATTCAACCACACCGGTTCGTCGGCACCGGCGGCGCCGACGATGTCCCGACCCTCAGGAGGCGTTGTGAGCGATTTCGACCACGTGGTCGACGTGGTGGTCGCCGGCTCGGGTGGCGGCCTCGCCGGTGCCTATACCGCGGCGCGGCAGGGGCTTTCGGTGATGGTCGCCGAGGCGACCGACAAGTTCGGTGGCACGACGGCCTATTCCGGTGGTGGCGGGATGTGGTTTCCCTGCAACCCGGTGCTGCGGCGCGCGGGCAGCGACGACACCGTCGACGAGGCGCTGCGGTACTTCCACGCGGTGGTGGGCGACCGAACCCCCCGCGAGTTGCAGCAGGCCTATGTCCGAGGCGGCGCGGAACTGATCCGATACCTGGAGGCAGACGAGCATTTCAAGTTCGCCGTGCTGCCGTGGCCGGACTACTTCGGCTCCGCTCCCGGCGCCCGGGTCGACGGTTTGCGCCACATCGTGCCCAAGCCGCTGCCCGCCGCCGACCTGCCCGGGCTGGCCGATCTTGTGCGCGGGCCGCTGGACACCGAGCGCCTGGGCGCCTCACCGCCGGAGTACCTGATCGGTGGCCGAGCGTTGATCGGGCGCTTTCTGGCCGCGCTGCGCCCGCTGCCGGGTGTCGAATTGCGGCTGAACTGCCCGCTGGTGGAACTGATCACCCGCGACGACGCGGTCGTGGGCGCCGTCGTGGTCCGTGACGGTGCACGACTGGCGATCGGAGCGCGCCGCGGCGTGCTGCTGGCGGCCGGCGGGTTCGAACACAATCACCAGATGCGTCGGTCCTACCGGGTGCCGGGCCGCGTGCAGGACACCATGGGCGCACCGGGCAACACCGGGGTCGCGCACCTGGCCGCCATCGCGGTTGGGGCGGCCACCGACCTGATGGATCAGGCGTGGTGGTCCCCGGGCCTGACCCACCCCGACGGCCGGTCGGCGTTCGCGCTGTGGTTCACCGGCGGCATCTTCGTCAACGAGCACGGCAACCGGTTTGTCAACGAGTCCGCGCCCTACGACCGGTTGGGCCGCGACATGATCCGTCAGATCGACGACGGTGCACTGAGACTGCCGTGCTGGATGGTCTACGACGACGGGCAGGGTGAGGTGCCGCCGGTCAAGGCGCCCAACGTGTCGATGGTCGAGACCGCCCGCTACCGCGAGGCGGGGCTGTGGCACACCGCCGACACGCTCGAGGCGCTCGCGGCGCTCATCGGGGTGCCCGCCGACAACCTGGTCGCCACGGTGCGGCGGTTCAACGACATGGTGGCCCGTGGCCGCGACGACGACTTCGGCCGCGGCGACGAGGCCTACGACCGCGCGTTCTCCGACGGCAAGCCGCCGCTGGTGCCGATCGTCACACCACCGTTTCATGCCGCCGCGTTCGGACTGTCCGACCTCGGCACCAAGGGCGGCCTGCGCACCGATACCCGCGCCCGGGTGCTCGACGCGGCCGGGCACCCGATCCCCGGGCTGTACGCGGCCGGCAACACGATGGCCGCCGTCAGCGGCACCGCTTACCCCGGCGGCGGAAACCCGATCGGCGCGTCGCTGCTGTTCAGTCATTTCGCCGCGCTGGACATGGCCTCGCGCGCCCCGATAGCGACATCCGGCTGACACCCGGTCGCCCACAGTGGATCATCTGGCCATGGCAACTCTTGCGCGATACACCAACCGACGGGTCCTGATCACCGGCGCAGGGTCGGGCATCGGGCAGGCCACGGCGCTGCGGATCCTCGACGAAGGCGGCCTCGTCGTCGCGGCCGACGTCAGCGAGTCCGGATTGAAGGACACCGTCGCCAAGGCCGAACCGCACGGCGACCGGCTCTCCACGCTGGTGATGGACATCGGCAGCGAGGCATCGGTGAAAGAGGGCGTCGCCGAGGCGATCCGAATCCTGGGTGGGCTGGACACCCTGGTCAACGTGGCCGGGATCCTGCGCTCGGCGCACTTTCTGGACACCTCGCTCGCCGATTTCGAACACGTGCTGCGGGTCAACCTCGTCGGTACGTTCCTGGTGACCCGCGAAGCCATCCCGGCGTTGCGCGCCGGCAACGGTCCCGCGGTGGTGAACTTCAGTTCCACCTCCGCGGCGTTCGCCCACCCCTACATGTCGGCCTACGCGGCGTCCAAGGGCGGCATCCAGGCGATGACGCACGCGCTGGCCCTCGAGTTCGCCAAGGACGGCATCCGGTTCAACTCGGTTCAGCCCGGCTCGATCTCGTCGGGGATGACCGACGGCACCGGTGAGTCCAAACAGAGCGTCGGACCGGGTCTGCCCGCCGACGTGGACTACACGTTGTTCGGCAAGGCGATGCCGGCACTTCCGCTGGCCGACGGGGCGATGTTCGCCAGACCCGAGGCGGTGGCGGCGGTGGTCGCGATGCTGGGCAGCACCGATGCGTCGTTCGTCACCGGCACCGAGGTGCGCGTCGACGGCGGCTCACACATGTAGCCTCCTGCAGATGAGCCACGCCCGACCTCTTCGCGTCATCCAGTGGACCACCGGCAACATCGGGCGCCGATCGCTGCACGCGATCCTCGGCCGGGACGACATGGAACTGGTCGGCGTGTACGCCCACGGCGCGGACAAGGTCGGTGTCGACGCCGCGGAGCTTGCGGGCTGGCCCGAGCCCACCGGTGTGGCGGCCACCGCCGACATCGACGAGTTGATCGCGCGCGAGCCCGACGCCTGCTGCTACAACCCGTTGTGGCCGAACATCGACGAGTTGGTCCGGTTGCTGTCGGCCGGTGTCAACGTGTGCTCGAGCGCGGCGTGGATCACCGGCGGCAAGCAGTCGCCCGAGGATCTCGATCGCATCCGGAAAGCCTGCGAGAAGGGCAATTCCACGATCTTCGGCAGCGGCGCGCATCCGGGGGTGACCAACATGGTCGGCATGGTGCTGTCCGGCTGCTGCGAACGGGTCGACGAGATCCGCATCACCGAGTCGGTGGACTGCTCGACCTACGAGTCGGCGGGCACCCAGACCGCGATGGGCTTCTCCCAGGATCCCGACACGCCGGGTCTGGCCGACAGTGTGCGGCGCGAAAGCGAGGTGTTCGCCGAGTCGGCGGCGATGATGGCCGACGCGATCGGCGCCACGCTGGACAAAATGACGTTCGACGTGACGTTCACGGCGGCCACCGGTGACTCCGATCTGGGTTTCATGCGGATCCCCGAGGGCACCGTCGCCGGCGTGCACGGCTATCACCGCGGCTGGGTCGGCGACCGCAACGTCGTCAGCGTCGGGTTCAACTGGACCATGGGCACCCACGTCACCCCGCCCAAACCGCTGGCCCACGGCCACGTCATCCAGGTGTTCGGCCGGCCCAACATGCGCACGGTGCTGCACTGCCTGACCCCGCAGGACTGGACCGAACCGGGCTTCATGGGGCTGGGCATGATCTACACCGCGATGCCGGTCACCAACGCGGTGCCCGCGGTCGTCGCGGCCAAGCCGGGCATCGTCACGCTCAAGGACCTGCCGCCGGTCACCGGCCGCGCCGCGGTGTAGACACTCAGAGGTGTTGCGCCAGTTTGGCTTTGCCCGGGCCATCCAGGTCGTCGAGCGCGGCCGCGCGGCCCGCCATCGCCATCAGCACCGCCTCGCCGCTGCCACGCACCTCGGCGCCCTTGCCGTGGCTCCAGTCCAGGTCGGTGGCGACCATCCGCACCCCCCGGGTACGCATGGCACCGAGCAGGCGGGGTGCGTACCTGGTGAATTCCAGTGCGATGCGCAATGGTTCGGCGGCGATCGCGCGTGGAATTCCCAACGGTCGGCGAATGTCCTGCTGGTGGATCATGCCGTCGGTGAGGGCGATGCGGCCACCCATACCCGCCGTCACCCCCTGCGGCACGACGTAGCGCCGCATCAGCGCGGTCAGTTCTTCGGTTGACGCACCACGATATTGGGCCACTTCGAACGCGTTGCCGCCGCCGCGGGTGACCAGACCCCTGGCCATCCACCACGCCAGCCGGGGGCGGCTCAACGGGTCGTATCCGATGACGTGAGCGACCACGTCGCGCACGCTCCACCCCGGGCACAACGACGGGCACTGCCACTGCTGCGGTGTCAACGTCTCCAGCAGCGCGACGAACTCCTCGCGCTCGGCGCGGGCCAGCGCCATCGCGTCCGTCGGCGTCACTGCGACTCCGCCAGCCGGGCACACCGGTTGAGGGTGTCGATCCAGCCGCCGGGCGAGTCGAACGCGGCGCGCATCTGCTCGGCCATCTCGCCGAAGCGCTGCAGGTGCCGGTGGTGCAGATCGATTGTCGTGCGGCCGGGGTCTGTCTCGAGGAATCTCACCTCGACCTCGGTCTCGAAGTCGGGATCGAACTTCCACTGCCCGGTGATCTGCCAGATCAGCACGACGCGCGAGGTCGGCTCCCACGCGCCGACGCGCCCCCAGTCGGTCTGCGCCCCGTCCCGGGCGCGTTCGTACCAGCGACCGCCGACCCGCGGTTCGAGCACCACCGCCTCGAACGGTGCCGCTCCGATCGAGTGTTCCGGCGGCCAGAACTCCGACATCCGCGAGGTGAACAGCTCGAACGTCTTCGCCTGGGTCAACGGCACCGTGATGGATCGGACCACCTCGACTTCGGCTCCCGAGTCTGGGGTCATTGGGACTCCTTTCCCTGCGTCTCGGCCTCGGCGGACGCCAACAACGCGAAATTGTCGAGCGTGGTCTCCCAGAAGCGGTCCAGATAGTCCCGCACGGCCACCAGCCCGGCCTGATCGACGCGGTAGATCCGCCGCGTGCCCGCCACCGATTCCACCACCAGCCCGGCGTCCTTGAGCACCCGCAGATGCTGTGACACCGCAGGACGCGAGATCGGCAGTTGTTCGGCAAGCACCCCGACCGCCGCGGGTCCACCGGCCAGCTTCTCCAGGATCAATCTGCGGGTCTTGTCCCCCAGCGCGTCCAGGGCTGCGGATGCAGGCACATCGGTAAGAATTCACTAACGGTAAGCCGCTGTCAACCGTTCGTGAAAACTTACCGAAGCTACTCGGCCGTCTGCACGGCCACCCCGACCGCGCCCGCGCCGACATGGATCGACAGCACCGGCCCCATATCGGTGACGGTGAGCGTCTCGAGCTGGGGCAACCGGCCGGTCAACGCCGCCCCGAGCCGGTCTGCGGCGTCGTGGTTGTCGACGTGGTGCACCGCGATCGACGCGCGTCGGTCGCCGACGATGTCCGCGACGCGGTCGACCATCGCCGCGTGCGCCTTGGAGACGGTCCGGATCCGCTGGTCCAGCACCAGGCGCCCGTCGACGTCGAGGCACAACAGCGGCTTGAGCGCCAGCGCGGTGCCGAGCCAGGACGCCGCGGTGCCGATCCGGCCGCTTCGCCGCAGGTTGTCGAGGCGGTCGACCACGATGAAGGCGTGCGTGCGCGGCACCGCTGAACGCGCCACGGCCTCAACGGCATCCAGGTCGGCACCCGAGGCGGCGGCTTGTGCGGCGGTCAGTGCGATGAACCCGACGCCCATCGCGGCCGACCGGGAGTTGACAACCCGCACCAACGAGCCGAACTCGCGCGCGGCCTGCACCGCCGAACTGTAGGAACTCGACAGCGCAGCCGACAGATGAACCGCGACCACCCCCTCGCCGCCGCTGTCGTGCAGCGCCTGCCGGTACGTCTCGGCCAACTCCGCGGGCGTGGCACCGGCGGTGCTGGCGCGTGGTAGTTCGTGGACGTCGTAGGGCACCTCGTCGACCCCGTCACGCAGATCGATCAGGTCGACGAGAACGTGCAGCGGCACCTGCCGGATGTCCCACTGCTTCGAGTCCTCCGGTGGCAGCCTCGACGACGTGTCGGTCACCACGACTACGGGCATGAGATGCCGGCCTCGGCGAGCGCCTTGAGCATCAGGTCCGCAACGGCCTGGTGGGCCTCGAAGTTCCAGTGGATGCCGTCGGGATTGCCCTTGCCGGCCATCACGTGCTCCCCCACCGCCGCCTTCAGGTCGACCAGCGGCACGTCGTGCCGGCGCGCCCATTCGGTGATCGCCCGGACCGTGGGTTCACGACCGTGATGGGCCCGACCATAGGTGTCGGCGATGTGCACCGACGGCAGGCAGGCCACCACCGGAATACCGGGCCGGTTGAAATCAATCGCGCCCCTGGTCATTTCGAGATATTCGACGCTCACATGAGGGGGCAGCGCGGCGCGCGACACCGGGGACAGCCGAGGCTGCAGCCAACCGTAGCCGTCGCGCACCCAACGCCGAATCCGTGACGGGCGGACATAGCGGATCAGTTCGCGCAACGCGGTGGGCAGCGGCGAGGGCAACGAGTCCATGCCGCTGGTCGCGAAGATCACCGCACCCGCCCGCGGCAGGGCCGCCCACGCGCGTGGATCCTGCGTCGCCGCCCACCACACGTCGCGGCAGGTCCAGCCGATCCGGCCGATGAGTTCCACATCCCAATCCAGCTGACGAGCAACGATATTGGGCCAGATGCGGGGGTCATCTGCGGGCAGACCGCCGGTGGGCCCGTAGTAGGACAACGAATCGGCGAACACCAGAAGTGTCTGGCGCTGTTGCTCAGAGGACATCGCTGGCGACCTGAGCCGAGGCGTTCCACACGTCGAGCCGCCAACGGATCTGCTCGGCGGCAAGCTCCCGGCCGTGGCCGGACAGCTGCACCCAACTGCAGTTGCCCATCCCGCCGAGGGCTGGCCAGCTGTCCACCGGCAGCCCCAGCAGGGCGGCGGTCAGCGCCGCGATCAGCCCGCCGTGCGCGACCAGCACCACCGGCCGGTCCGGTTCGTCACGTCCCCATTCGCCCTGGCCGGCGACGAGCTCGGACACCAGCGGCAGGCTGCGCTCGGCGACGTCGACCCGGCTCTCCCCGCCCGGCGGCGCCCATCGCGCGTCGTCGCGCCACGTCAGCCGGGCGCCGGGGGCGGCGGCGTCGACCTCCAGATGGGTCAGGCCCTGCCACTCACCGAGGTGGGTCTCGCGCAGCCTCGCGTCGACCTGCACCGGCATCCCGGCGCGCTCGCCGAGTGCCACCGCGGTGTCCAGCGAACGGCGCAGATCTGAGGACACGATCATCAGCGGCTGACGCTTGGCCAGCACCTCGGCCGCGACCACGGCCTGTTCGCGGCCCAGCTCGGACAGGTCGGTGTCCAGTTGGCCCTGCATCCTGCTGCCCGCGTTGTACTCGGTCTGCCCGTGCCGAAGCATTACCAGCCGACGGATCCTCATGACTGCCCGTCCAATTCCACCGGCAGCACCGGGCAGTCGCGCCACAGCCGGTCCAGCGCGTAGAACTCGCGCTCGTCCTGGTGCTGGATGTGCACGACGATGTCGACGTAATCGAGCAGCGTCCAGCGCCCCTCGCGGGCCCCCTCGCGGCGGGCCGGCTTGTAGCCCGCCAGTCGCATCTTCTCCTCCACCTCGTCGACGATCGCGTTGACCTGCCGCTCGTTGGACGCGGACGCGATGACGAAGCAGTCGGTGATCACCAGCTGTCCCGACACGTCGATCACCACGACGTCGTCGGCCAGCTTGGACGCCGCGGCCCGCGCGGCCACGGTCGCCATCTCAACGGCTTCGTCAGAGGCGCTCATAGGTGCTTTCCCGGAGTCGTCATCGGTTGTGCGGCATAAAGTTTGCGCTTGGCCACATACTGCACCACGCCGTCGGGCACCAGATACCAGATCGGCCGATGCTGTTCGGCGCGCTCACGGCAGTCGGTCGACGAGATCGCCAGCGCGGGCACCTCGACGAGAGTGAGCGCGTCCTTCGGCAGTTGTTTGGCCGCGGCGGCGATGTGCTTGCCGTCCAACTCGTAGCCCGGCCTGCTGACGCCCACGAACTTCGCGATGGCGAACATCTCCTCCCAGTTCTGCCAGGACAGGATCGACGCCAACGCATCGGCGCCGGTGATGAAGTACAACTCGGTGTCGGGGTTGAGCGCGCTCAGATCGCTCAGCGTGTCCTTGGTGTAGGTGGGCCCGCCGCGGTCGATGTCGACGCGGCTGACGCTGAACCGGGGGTTGGACGCGGTGGCGATGACAGTCATCAGATAGCGGTCTTCAGCGGGGGTGACGACGCGGTGGGGCTTCTGCCACGGCTGCCCGGTAGGAACGAACACCACCTCGTCGAGTTCGAAAAGATCCGCCACCTCGCTGGCCGCGACGAGATGGCCGTTGTGGATGGGGTCGAACGTCCCACCCATCACACCCAGCCTGCGTCGCGATCGCACGAATAGCCAGCTTACGGGAGTGCGTCCGCCGCGCCGCGCCCCGCCGAAATGGACGTTTGGGCGCGATTTGCCCGCTTTTTTTCGCCCGTGTGTCCGTTTCGGCCGGAAGGGGCGGGAAGAGGACGGGACGTCAGACCGGCAGCAGCTGGTCGATGACCGCGGCCAACTGCTTGGCCGACCGGCATTCGTGCATGGTGATGATGTCCTCGTAGCGCGGCACCGCCGAGTCGCCGCTGCCCCACAGGTGCCGCGGTTCGGGGTTGAGCCAATGCGCATGCCTGCTGGAGCGGACCATGCGCGCCAGCAGGTCGATCTCGGGATTGCGGTAGTTGTTGCGCCCGTCGCCCAGCACCAGCAGCGAGCTGCGCGGCGACAGCACGTTGGGCCACTTGTCCATGAACGACACGAACGCGTGGCCGTAGTCGGAGTGCCCGTCGCGGGTGTAGACCCCCGCCTCCCTGGTGATCCGCTGCACCGCGACCGCCAGGTCGGCGTCCGGCCCGAACAGCTCGGTGACCTCGTCGGTGGTGTCGATGAACGCGAAGACGCGAACGCGGCTGAACTGCTGGCGCAGCGCGTGCACCAGCATCAGTGTGAAGTGGCTGAAGCCGGCCACCGAACCGGACACGTCGCACAGCACCACCAGCTCGGGCCGCGCCGGGTGCGGCTTCTTGAGCACCACGTCGATCGGCACGCCGCCGGTGGACATCGACTTGCGTAGCGTCTTGCGCAGGTCGATCTGGCCCGCACGCGCCCGGCGTCGCCGCGCGGCCAGCCGCGTCGCCAGGGTCCGCGCCAGCGGCGCCACCACCCGGCGCATCTGGCGCAGCTGATCACCGGAGGCGCGCAGGAACTCGACGTTCTCGGCCAACTGCGGCACGCCGTACATCTGCACGTGCTCGCGGCCCAGCTGTTCGGCGGTGCGCCGCTTGGTCTCCGCCTCCACCATCCTGCGCAGCTGCGTGATGCGTTGCGCGGCCATCGCTTTGGCGATCTGCTCCTGGGTGGGAGTGGGATCGTCGCCGTAGGGCACCAGCAGCCCGGCCAGCAGCCTGCCCTCGAGGTCGTCGAGGTTCATGGCCTTGAGCGCCTGATACGACGAGTACGACGGACCGCGGCTGGAGTTGTAACGACCGTAGGCCTCGACGATCTGGGCGATCATCGCCGCCATGCGTTCGTCTAAGTTGGCCAGATCCTCGTTGTCGGCCAACAGGTCCAGCAGCGCCGCGCGCATCGCCTCGACGTCCTCGGGCGGCAGCCCCTCCGGCGGGTCGTCCGATTCGTCGTCGGCCAGCACCGTCTTGGCGCCCAGCGCCGCGGGGAACCACAGGTCGAACATCGCGTCGTAGGTCTCGCGGTGGTCGGGGCGGCGCACCACCGCGCAGGCCAGGCCTTCCCGCAGCACCTCGCGGTTGTCGAGGCCCAGCACCGACATCACCCGGCCGGCGTCGACGGTCTCCGACGGGCCCACCGCGATGCCCTGCTTGCGCAGCGCCTCGACGAACTCGACCAAATGGCCGGGGATGCCGTGCGGTGCAAGCGGCTGCGGCGGGCGGGTGCGACGGACGGCCATGGCTGCTCTCCTAGTTCAGATGCAGTTCGCCGCTGGCCTTGACCTGGTCGGACTGATGCTTGAGCACCACACCCAGGGTGGCCGCGATCGTCGCGTCGTCGATGGTGTCCATGCCCAGCGCCAGCACCGTGCGGGCCCAGTCGATGGTCTCGGCCACCGACGGCAGCTTCTTGAGTTGCATGCCGCGCAGGACGCCGATGATGCGCACCAACTCGTCGGCGAGATGAGCGGGTAGCTCCGGCACCCGCGACAACAGGATGCGACGCTCGAGGTCGGCATCGGGAAAGTCGATGTGCAGGAACAGACACCGGCGTTTGAGCGCCTCGGACAGCTCGCGGGTGGCGTTGGACGTCAGGACGACGAACGGTGCGCGCTCGGCGGTGATCGTGCCCAACTCCGGCACCGTCACGGCGAAATCGGAGAGCACCTCCAGCAGTAGACCCTCGATCTCGATGTCGGCCTTGTCGGTCTCGTCGACCAGCAGGACCGTCGGCTCCGTGCGGCGGATCGCGGTCAGCAGCGGACGGGTCAGCAGGAACTCCTCGCTGAACACGTCCATCTTGGTCTGGTCCCAGTCGCCATGACCGGCCTGGATCCGCAGGATCTGCTTGGCGTGGTTCCACTCGTAGAGCGCACGCGCCTCGTCGACACCCTCGTAGCACTGCAGTCGCACCAGTTCCGAACCGGTCGCCTGGGCGACGGCGCGGGCCAGTTCGGTCTTGCCGACGCCGGCGGGGCCCTCCACCAGCAACGGTTTACCCAGCCGATCGGCCAGGAATACCGCTGTCGCGGTGGCGGTGTCGGGCAGGTAGCCGGTTTCGGACAGCCGACGCGAGACATCGTCGATGTCGGCGAACATCGGCGCCGGGCGTGCGGGGACGCTCACAGGGAATCTCCTTGGTTTCTGATCATGCCGGACGGGTCTGCCCGTCTCCCCACACGATCCACTTGGTTGACGTCAGTTCGGACAGCCCCATCGGGCCACGGGCATGCAACTTCTGTGTCGAGATGCCGATCTCGGCGCCGAAGCCGAATTGTTCGCCGTCGGTGAATGCCGTCGAGGCGTTCACCATCACCGCCGCGGCGTCGACTCGCTCGGTGAATCGTTGCGCCGCAGCGAGATCGGTCGTGACGATGGCTTCGGTGTGTCCGGTGCCGAACTCGTTGATGTGCGCGATCGCCGCGTCGATCCCGTCGACCACCGCGACGGCGATGTCCATCGACAGAAATTCGGCGTGCAATTGCTCGTCGGACGGGTTCTCGTGCACGGCGACCCCGGCCCGCTGCAACGCCGTGGTGAGCCGGGGCAACGCCCGGTCGGCGATCGCGGAGTCGATCAACAGCGACTCGGCGGCGTTGCAGACGCTGGGCCGCCGCGTCTTGGCGTTGAGCACGATACGTTCGGCCACGTCGAGGTCGGCCGACTCATGTACGTACACATGGCAATTGCCGACGCCGGTCTCGATGGTCGGCACCATCGCGTCCCGGACCACCGCGTCGATCAGCCCCGCACCGCCGCGCGGGATCACCACGTCGACCAGACCGCGGGCCTGGATCAGGTGGGTCACGCTCGCGCGGTCTTCGCTGGGCAGCAATTGCACGGCGTCGGCGTCGAGACCCTCGGCGACCAGTGCCGCCCGCAGCGTCGTCACCAGCGCCTCGTTCGACTGGGCCGCAGACGAACTGCCGCGCAGCAACACGGCGTTGCCCGACTTCAACGTCAGCCCGAACGCGTCCACGGTGACGTTGGGCCGACCTTCGTAGACGATGCCGACCACGCCGAGGGGGACCCGCTGCTGGCGCAGTTGCAGACCGTTGGGCAGGGTGCGCCCGCGCAGTACCTCACCCACCGGGTCGGGCAGGCCCGCGACCTGCCGCAGACCGGAGGCGATGCCGTCGACACGCTGCGGGTTGAGGGCCAGCCGATCCAGCATGGCCTCGGGGGTGCCACCTTCACGGGCGGCGTCGACATCGCGTTGGTTCGCCGCCAGGATCTGGTCCACGTTGGCCAGCACCGCGTCCGCCGCGGCGTTGAGGGCGCGGTTCTTGGTTTCGGTGCTCAGCGTGGCCAGTGCGCGCGACGCGACGCGGGCCCGGCGCGCGGCGTCGTGCACCTGCTCTCGCAGGCCGGGAAGCGACGGGGCTTGCACACTCATCTGTCCAGCGTATCGAACGTCTCTGCGCTGCTAGCCACACGTCAGGCCGTCGGGCGGACTAGGTTGGACGACTATGGCGGCGCGGGTCTGCGTGGTGGGCAGCGTGAACCTGGACCTCACCTTCACCGTGGATGCCCTGCCGCGTCCGGGCCAGACCGTGCTGGCGTCGTCGCTGTCGACGGCTCCCGGCGGCAAGGGCGGCAACCAGGCGGTGGCCGCGGCGCGTGCGGGCGCCCGGGTGAGCCTGGTCGCCGCGCTGGGCACCGATTCGGCCGCCGACCAGCTGCGGGCCCACCTGCGCGCCAACGACGTCGGACTCGACGGTGTGGTCAACCTGCCCGGCCCCAGCGGCACGGCCGTGATCACGGTCGACTCCTCGGCGGAGAACACCATCGCGGTGGCGCCGGGAGCCAACGCCCACCTGAGCGTGGACTCCCCCGAGGTGTCGGCGGTCGTCGCCGGATGCGACGTGATGCTGCTGCAACTGGAGATCCCCGTCGCCACCGCCATCGCCGCGGCGCGGACCGCGCGAACCGCCGGCGCGGTCATCGTCGTCAACGCCTCGCCGACCGGCGCCAAACCGCACGACCTGCTGGCCCTGGCCGAACTGGCCGACGTCGTCGTGGTCAACGAGGCCGAGGCCCGCGAGTGGCACTGGCCGGTCCCACACCTGGTGATCACCCGGGGTCGTCGCGGCGCCAGCTACCTCGGCGACGATGAGCGGTTCGACGTGCGCGCACCGGTGGTGGACGCCGTCGACACCACCGGGGCCGGCGACGTGTTCGCGGGCGTGCTGGCCGCCGGGTGGCGAGACGGCCACGAGGACGCGCTGCGGCGCGCGTGCGCGGCCGGCGCCCTTTCGACGTTGGTGCCCGGGGCCGGCGACTGCGCCCCGTACGCCGAGGCCATCGACGATGTCGTGTCACACAGGAAGGCGATCGAGGGACATCTATGACAACCGCAGAGCACAAAAGCGCACCGCGTCCGCCCGACGGCGACTGGCTGGGCACGCCGTTTTTGAAGTTCACCCGCGAGGGCGCTTTCGGGGTGTGCCGACTCGACCGGCCGGAAGCCCGCAACGCGATGACGGGGGCGATGTACTTCGGCATCAAGTACGCGGTCAAGCATGTCGAGAACGATCCCGACCTGGCCGGGCTGCTGATCACCGGCACCGGTGACGTCTTCGCACCCGGCGGCGATCTGGGTGGCGGCGGCGCCGACGACTGGATGAGCTTCGGCTCTGCGCTGGGGATGGACGCGTTGCCGTTCGACACGCTGCGCCAGTCCACCAAACCCGTGGTGGCGGCGGTGAACGGGTTGTGCCAGGGCGGTGGGTTGCAGATCGCGCTGTGCGCCGACATGGCCGTGGTCAGTGACCGGGCCACGTTCCGCGTGCCCGAGTTGTATCGCGGGATCGCCGACACCTACTACAGCCAGATGCTGGCCCGGCTGATCGGGCCGGTGCGCACCCGCGACCTGATGTTCACCGGGCGCACGCTGACCGCCGAGGAAGCGCAGGACTGGGGCATGGTGGCCCGGGTGGTGCCGCACGACGAGTTGACCGAGACGGCCCGCGAGGTGCTCGCGCAGTGTTGCCGCACCGCGCCCGCGGCGCGATCCGTCGTGAAGTCCAGCCTGGACAACTACCTCGGTCTCTACGACCGCATCGGTATGCAGGCCAGCCTGGGCGCACCCGAGTCCATCGAGGGCTTCATGGCGTTCAAGGAGCGGCGCTCACCGGACTGGGTGCACCCCGAGCTACGCGTCGACGGCCGCCTCTGACGTGTGATTTCGGCGTGGTTGGTCGCGTTGGGCGCGACTGCGCACGCCGAAATCAGTACAGATTCTGCTGTACTATCGGCGCTATGCAGACGGTCACCCACAGCGATGCCCTGTCGCGGTTCGGCTGCGCGTTGTCGGACCCGACGCGCGCCGAGATCCTGCTGATGCTGCGCGACGGCCCGGGCTACCCGTCCGAACTGGCCGACAAGATCGGGGTGTCGCGCCAGATCCTGTCCAATCACCTGGCGTGTCTGCGCGGATGCGGGCTGGTGGTGGTCCAGCCCGAGGGCAGGCGGAGCCGATACGACCTGGCCGACGCGCGAATCGCCCACGCGCTCGACGACCTGGTGGGGCTGGTGCTCGATGTCGACCCGGCCTGCTGCCCGGCCGCCGACGCCGACGCCTGCTGCTGATGCCGGCCATGGCCGTCGTCGCGCTCGTCCTGTTCGCCTGCTACGCCGCTCTCGGGTTCGGTTGGCGCAGTTGGATTCAGCACCGTCGCACCGGGTCGACGGGATTTCGCGGGCTCAGCGGCCGACCCGGATCACTCGAATGGTGCGCCGGCATCGGATTCGTCGTCGCGATGGCCTTGGCCGTGTTCGCCCCGATCCTGCAGTTGGCCGGCGCGGTGGCACCGTTCGCCGTGCTCGCCCAGGAATGGCTGCATGTCGCCGGCATCGTCGTCGCGGTCATCGGCATCGGCGCCACCGTCTATGCCCAACTGCACATGGGTGACTCGTGGCGCATCGGCGTCGACGACAGCGAGGTGACCACGTTGGTGCGCACGGGAGTCTTCGGCTGGGTGCGCAATCCGATCTTCACCGCGATGCTGACGTTCGGTATCGGGCTTGCGATGGTGACGCCCAACGTGGTCGCCGTCGTCGGGGTGGCGCTGCTGATACTCACCATCGAACTTCAGGTCCGCGTGGTCGAGGAGCCCTATCTGCTCGACGTCCACGGCGAGTCATATCGCGAATACCTCGCTGAGGTGGGACGTTTCGTTCCCGGGGTGGGGAGACGCCGTCTGCCGCGCTAGCGTGGATCAGATGGCACCCAAGCAGACGAACAGCACGCGAAATGCCAACTGGCTGTGGATGCCGCTGATCATCGGACTGATCATCGGAGTGTGCGTGGCCGCCGTGACCGATCAGTGGTGGTGGGCGACCGTCGGAGCGTTGGCCGGGGCGGCCGTGGGCGCGGTCAGCGCCGGCGTGATCCGGCGGCCGGGTTCGAACCGCTAGACCTCGGGTATCTCGCGGTCGATCTCGTCGAGCCAGACCCGCGCGGACATGTCCGAGGGTGCGCGCCAGTCGCCCCGTGGTGACAACGACCCGCCATGGGACACCTTGGGGCCGTTCGGCAGTGCCGAGCGTTTGAACTGCGAGAACGAGTAGTACCGCTGCGCGAACACCCGCAGCCAGTGGCGAATCTCTTTCAGCGAGTACGCCGGACGCTTGTTCTCGGGGTAACCCGCAGGCCAGCCGCCGCGGTCCGGATCACTCCACGCATGCCAGGCCAGGAAGGCCACCTTCGACGGCCGGAATCCGTATCGCAGCACCTGGAAAAGCGAGAAGTCCTGCAGCACATACGGACCCACCTTGGCCTCGCTGCTCTGGATCTCCTCATCCTCCCCTGTCGGAACCAGTTCAGGGGTGATCTCGGTGTCGAGCACCGACATCAGCACCTCGTTGACCGCGTCGTCGAACCGGTGTGAGGACACCACCCAGCGGATCAGGTGCTGGATCAACGTCTTGGGCACCCCGGCGTTGACGTTGTAGTGCGACATCTGGTCGCCCACCCCGTAGGTCGACCAGCCCAACGCCAATTCGGACAGGTCGCCGGTGCCCAGCACGATTCCGCCGCGCTGGTTGGCCAGCCGGAACAGGTAGTCGGTGCGCAGCCCGGCCTGCACGTTCTCGAAGGTGACGTCGTAGACCTTCTCGCCGCGGGCAAACGGATGCCCCATCTCGGTGAGCATCAATTGCGCGGTGTCCTTGATGTCGATCTCCTCGAACGTGACCCCGAGCGCCTCCGCGAGGCGGATGGCGTTGCCCTTGGTGCGTTCGCCGGTCGCAAACCCGGGCAGCGTGAACGCCAGAATATCGCTGCGCGGCCGGCCTTCTCGGTCCATCGCGTGGGCGGCGACGATCAGCGCGTGCGTGGAGTCCAGTCCCCCGGACAGCCCCAGCACCACCTTCGGATAGTCCAGCGCGCGCAGCCGTTGCTCGAGGCCGGCCACCTGGATGCTGTAGGCCTCGTAGCAGTCCTGTTCCAGCCGTGACGGGTCGGCGGGCACGAACGGGAAGCGCTCCACCTCGCGGCGCAGCCCGATGTCGCGGGTCGGCGGGTCGAGCCGAAACTCGATACGGCGGAACGACTCCGCGGTCAGCCCGTGGTGGATGCGGTTGTCGTCGAAGGTGCCCATCCGCAACCGCTCGGAACGCAGCAGTTCGAGGTCGACGTCGGCCACCGACCGGCGTTCACCCTTCGGGAACCGCTCGGACTGCGCGAGGCACAGCCCGTTCTCCCAGATCATCGTCTGGCCGTCCCAGGCGAGATCGGTGGTGGACTCGCCCTCCCCTGCCGCGGCGTAGACGTAGGCGGCCAGACACCGCGCCGAAGCCGATCGGGCCAGCAGGCAACGGTCTTCGGCGCGTCCGATCGTGATGGGGCTGCCGGAGAGGTTGGCCAGCACCGTCGCCCCCGCCAACGCCGCCTGCGCGCTCGGCGGTACGGGCACGAACATGTCCTCGCAGATCTCGACGTGCAGGACGAAGCCGGCCAGGTCGGTCGCGGCGAACAGCAGATCGGGACCGAACGGCACGTCGGTGTCGCCCATCCGGATGAAGCCGCGCACCAGGTCACCCGCGGCGAACTGACGCCGCTCGTAGAACTCGCGGTAGGTGGGCAGATAGGACTTGGGCACCACCCCGAGAACGGTGCCGCGGTGGATCACCACGGCGGTGTTGTAGATCCGGTGCTGATAGCGCAGCGGCGCACCGACCACCAGGACAGGCGTCAACTGCGCCGACGCCGCGACGACGTCGAGCAACGCGTCCTCCACGGCGTCGAGCAACGCGTCCTGCATCACGATGTCCTCGATCGAATACCCCGACAGCGTCAGCTCCGGAAACACCGCGAGCGCGACACCGTCGTCGTGGCAGGCACGCGCCAACCCCAGCACCGAATCCGCATTCGAATGCGGGTCGGCCAGGGCGGTGTGATGCGTGCAGGCGGCGACGCGCGCAAAGCCATGCCGGTACGCCGAGTAGAAATCCATGCTTCATTGTTGCCCGAAACCCGATTGGGGTATGCACTTGCCCATGAGTCAGGTAGCCCTGCTGGTCGTCGACATGCTCAACACCTACCGCCACGAGGATGCCGAGAAGCTGGCGCCGCACGTCGGCGAGATCATCGACCCGCTGGCGGGCCTGGTCGCCGAGGCGCGCGAACGCGACGACGTCGACGTCATCTACGTCAACGACAACTACGGCGATTTCACGGCCCAGTTCAGCGACATCGTCAAGGCTGCCCTCGACGGTGAGCGCCCCGACTTGGTGAAACCGATCGTGCCCCAGAGCGGATGCCGGGTGCTGACCAAGGTGCGCCACAGCGCGTTCTTCTCCACCTCGCTGGAGTACCTGCTGGGTCAGCTGCGCCCGGAGCGGCTGGTGCTGACGGGTCAGGTGACCGAGCAGTGCATCCTCTATACCGCGCTGGACGCCTATGTGCGTCATTTCCCGGTGGTGGTGCCGCCGGACGCGGTGGCCCACATCGACGCCGAGCTCAGCGATGCGGCGCTGACAATGATGAGCAGCAATATGCGCGCCGAGATCACCCCCGCGGCCGACTGCCTCCGCTGAGCCCCCCTACCGTCTCGCCCAAACGGACGTTTGGGCGAGGAAGAGCGAGTAGATGGCGCCAGAACGTCGATCTCGGCCTAGGTGTGGCCCCAGCTGCGGCCGCATACGGTGAGCCGACGCCCGCTTACCCTGGACGGCGTGGATGCCCCCGAGCTCGTCGCGCTGCTGCGTGACCGCCGCGTCGCGGTGCTCACCGGCGCCGGGATCTCCACCGATTCCGGAATCCCCGACTACCGCGGCCCGGACTCACCGCCGAGCAATCCGATGACGATCCGCCAGTTCACCTCGGACCAGGCGTTCCGGCAGCGGTACTGGGCGCGCAACCACCTGGGCTGGCGGCACATGGACGCGACGATGCCCAACGCCGGCCACCGCGCCGTGGCGGCCCTGCAGCGCTGCGGCGTGGTGGCCGGGGTGATCACCCAGAACGTCGACCTGCTGCACACCAAAGCGGGCAGCACCGACGTGATCGACTTGCACGGCACCTATGCGCGGGTGATCTGCCTGGACTGCGGACACACCATGTCGCGGGCGGCGCTGGCCGACCTGTTGGAGGCGGCCAACCCGGGCTTCGTCGAACGCGCGCAGAGCCTCGGCGGCATCGCGGTCGCCCCCGACGCCGACGCGGTCGTCGACGACACCGCCTCGTTCCGGGTCGTCGACTGCCCGCCCTGCGGCGGCATGCTCAAACCCGACATCGTCTACTTCGGCGAGAATGTCCCCAAAGACCGTGTCAACCAAGCATATTCACTAGTCGACTCGACCGAGGCGCTGCTGGTTGCCGGCTCGAGCTTGACGGTCTACTCCGGCTACCGGTTCGTCCGGCACGCCGCGGCGGCCGGTATACCCGTCGCGATCGTCAACCGCGGCCCCACCCGTGGCGACGACCTGGCCACGGTCAAGGTCGACGCCGGCTGCAGCGAGATGCTGACCCTGCTGGCAAGCGATTTCGGCGTGCCCAGTTGCGACCAGCGCGACCACACACGCCGAAACCGTGGCTTAGACGGCGACCAGATCGTCGGCGTGCACGGCCGGCCGGCGCATCTCGGCGGGTAACTCCGACGTCGACCGGCCCAGCATGGTGGCCAATTCGGAGTGGTCGTAGGCGACCACCCCACGGGCCACCGTCGTCGCATCCGGGGCCCGCAATTCGACGACGTCGCCGCCGTAGAACCGGCCAGACAGCGCGATGATGCCCGCCGGGAGCAGCGAGCGCCGCTGGCCCACCACCGCGCGCACCGCCCCGTCGTCGATGGTGAGCGCACCCGACACCTCGGCGGCGTAGCGCACCCAGAACCTGCGCGCGGACATCCGCTCGGCGCGCGGCGCGAACACCGTACCGACCGACGCGTCCGACAACGCCGTGGCGACATCCGACGCGGCGGCCAGCAACACCGGCACGCCCGCGTCGGCGGCCAGCAACGCCGACGACAGCTTCGACGCCATTCCCCCGGTCCCGAGACTGCTGCCGCGTCCGGCCACCACACCGTCGAGATCGTCGGGTCCGTCCACCTCGGGGATGAACCGGGCGTCGCCTTTTCGGGGGTCCGAGTCGTAGAGACCGTCGATGTCGGAGAGCAAGATCAGCGCGTCGGCGCCGACCAGATGGGCCACCAGCGCCGAGAGTCGGTCGTTGTCGCCGAAGCGGATTTCGTTGGTCGCCACGGTGTCGTTCTCGTTGACGATCGCGACCGCGTGCAGCGCGCGCAGCCGGTCCAGAGTGCGTTGGGCGTTGGTGTGCTGCACCCGCATCGAGATGTCGTGCGCGGTCAGCAGCACCTGACCGACCACCCGGTCATAGCGGGCGAACGCCGCGCTCCACGCGTTGACCAGCGCGACCTGCCCGACGCTGGCGGCGGCCTGTTTGGTGGCCAGGTCGCCGGGTCGCTTAGAGAGTTTGAGCGGTTCGATTCCGGCCGCGATGGCGCCCGACGATACGATCACCACATCGGAGCCGGCCTTCATCCGGCGCTCGATCGCCTCGGCGAGGGTGGCCAGCCTGCTCGCGTCGAACACCCCGGCCGGTGTGGTCAGCGCGGTGGTGCCGATCTTGACGACGACGCTGCGCGCAGTGCGGACCGCTTCGCGATGCCGGCTCACGACTCGCCGCCTTCGGGCCGCCCGCCCGGGCGGCGACGCTCGCGGCGGGCGGCCTTGCGCTCGGCGGCCGACACGCGATCGGTCTGGTCCAGGCGGGCGTCGGTGCCGCGCCCGGACGGCACCACGTCGACGCCGGCGGGGGTCTGCGGCTCCCAGTCGAAGGTGACTTCGCCGATGGTGACCGCGCAGCCGGGTTTGGCGCCCAGGCGCAGCAGTTCGTCCTCGACGCCGAGGCGAGCCAACCGGTCACCGAGGTATCCGACCGCCTCGTCGTTGGTGAAATCCGTTTGCGCGACCCACCGTTGCGGTCGCGTGCCGCGCACGACGTAGCCTCCCGTCCCGTCGGGCTCGACGCTGAACCCGCTCTCGTCGACCGGTACCGGACGGATGACGGGTCGGCGCGCCACCACCTCCGGTTGCGAGGCGCGATAGGTCGAGACCATTTCCCACAGCGCGAAGATCAACGGCCGCAGGCCTTCTCGGGTCACCGTCGAGACCAGGAACACCGGCCAGCCGAACCGGTCGGCGATGTCCTCGCGGACGAATTCGGCAAGTTCGCGGGCTTCGGGCACGTCGATCTTGTTGAGCACCACCGCACGTGGCCGCTGCCCCAGGTCGCCCAGTGTCGTATCGCCCTGCAGCGTCGGGGTGTAGGCGGCCAGTTCGGCCTCCAGCGCCTCGATGTCGGAGACCGGGTCGCGGTCGGGTTCCAAAGTCGCGCAGTCGACGACGTGCACCAGCACCGCGCATCGCTCGATGTGGCGCAGGAACTCCAGACCCAGGCCGCGGCCCTCGGAGGCGCCCGGGATCAGACCGGGGACGTCGGCGACGGTGAACGTGTGCTCGCCGGCCGACACCACCCCGAGGTTGGGGGTCAGCGTCGTGAACGGATAGTCGGCGACCTTGGGTTTGGCCGCCGAGATCGTCGACACCAGCGACGACTTGCCCGCCGACGGAAACCCGAGCAGACCGACATCGGCGACGGTCTTGAGTTCCAGGGTCAGGTCGCGGACCTCGCCGCGCTCGCCGAGCAACGCGAAACCGGGCGCTTTGCGGGCGCGCGACGCGAGCGCGGCGTTGCCGAGACCTCCACGGCCTCCTGCGGCGGCGACGAAACGGGTGCCGGCGCCGACCAGGTCGGCCAGCATCCGGCCGTGCTCGTCGAGTACGACGGTCCCGTCGGGGACCTTCACTTCCAGATCGGCGCCCGCGGCGCCGTCGCGGTTGCCGCCCATCCCCTGCTTGCCCGACGGGGCCACGACATGGGGGTGGAAATGGAAGTCGAGCAGGGTGTGCACCTGCGGATCGACGACCAGGATGACGCTGCCGCCGCGTCCGCCGTTGCCGCCGTCGGGTCCGCCGAGCGGTTTGAACTTCTCGCGGTGCACCGAGGCGCAGCCATTACCGCCGCTGCCGGCCCGCGCGTGTATCACCACGCGGTCGACAAACCGGGGCATCGAAACTCCTCTCCTGCCGAATCGGACGTTTGGGCGCGAAAGTGCGGGTGCCTAACGCCTGAACGTCGATCTCGACGGTGGGAGTCAGGCCTCTCAGGCCTCGACGGCCTCGGTCGGCTCCAGGGACGGTCGCACGACGTTGACGGTCTTGCGGCCGCGCTTCATGCCGAACTCGACGGCGCCGGGCGCCGTGGCGAACAGCGTGTCATCGCCGCCGCGCCCGACGTTGACACCGGGGTGGAAGTGCGTACCGCGCTGGCGCACCAGAATCTCGCCGGCCTTGACGATCTGGCCGCCGAAACGCTTGACGCCGAGCCGCTGGGCTGCGGAGTCGCGACCGTTGCGTGAGCTGGAAGCGCCCTTCTTGTGTGCCATCTGTTCGCCTCTACTTGATGCCGGTGACCTTGAGGACCGTCAACGGCTGACGGTGCCCCTGCCGCTTGTGATAGCCGGTCTTGTTCTTGAACTTGTGGATGCGGATCTTGGGGCCCTTGATGTGCTCGAGGATCTCGCCGGTGACCGCGACCTTCTCCAGCGCCTTGGCGTCGCTGGTGACCTTCGCGCCGTCGACGACCAGGGCGACGGGCAGCGTGACCTTGGCGCCGGGCTCAGAATCGAGCTTCTCCACCTTGACCACGTCTCCGACGGCGACCTTGTACTGCTTGCCGCCGGTCTTGACGATTGCGTACGTCGCCATCGTTGCTCTGTCTCCTACGTCGCTTCTTGACAGCGCGCAACCGCGACCGCGCGTGTCTGGGTGTCCGACTGTCGCCGGCGGGGCCTGGCGACAACTGCTCAAGGCTACTTGAGCCGCAGCGGGACGGTCAAATCACCGCAGGTCACGGCTCATCGCCGCTCACCCGCCCTGGATGGGCGGTCCCGCGGGCCGCACCGCGGCGCGGCGGCGGTGCCGCCCAGCCGGCCGGGTCACCGGCGGCGGCCCGTAGCCGTCATCGTCGGAATCCTCGTCCTCGTCGTCGGAGTCCTCGTCCTCGTCAGAGTCTTCGGAGTCGTCGGAGTCGCCGTTGAGGACCTCGATGTCGTCGTCCAGGTCTTCCTCGTCGTCGTCCAGTTCGATCTCGTCCTCGTCGGAGTCCTCATCGGAATCCTCGTCGGATTCGAAATCGTCCTCGAGGTCGTCGTCGACGGCATCGGCGACGCCGGTCCGAATGGCGTCGGAGTCGACCTCGGCGACCTCCTCGGCCTTCGTCTCGTCCTTCTCGCCGGGCTCGTCGGCGAGGTCTTCGTCGTCGCCGTCCTGGCGGTCGCTGGCGGCCGCCATCGCCTTGAACATCGGATGTTCGCCCGCAGGATGGGCGGGCACCTTCGCGACCGGCACGTCGTCGGTCTTACCGCCCCGCTTACCGCGCTTACCGCGGCGGCTGCCGCCGTCCTTACGTCCGTTCGACGCCGTGGAATCGACGGGGTCGCCGTGCAGCACGATCCCGCGGCCCGCGCAGTGCGGGCACGGCGTGGAGAACGCCTCGATCAGTCCGGTGCCGAGGCGCTTACGCGTCAGCTGAACCAGCCCGAGCGAGGTCACCTCCGAGACCTGGTGGCGGGTGCGGTCCCGGGCCAACGCCTCGGTCAGCCTGCGCAGCACGAGGTCGCGGTTGGACTCCAACACCATGTCGATGAAGTCGATGACGACGATGCCGCCGATATCGCGCAGCCGCAGCTGGCGCACGATCTCCTCGGCGGCCTCGAGGTTGTTGCGGGTGACGGTCTGTTCCAGGTTGCCGCCGGAGCCGGTGAACTTGCCGGTGTTCACGTCGACGACGGTCATCGCCTCGGTGCGGTCGATCACCAGCGTGCCACCGGACGGCAGCCACACCTTGCGGTCCATCGCCTTGGCGAGTTGCTCGTCGATGCGGTGCACGGCGAACACGTCGGGGCCGTCGGGGGACGCGGGCTCGTACTTCGTCATCCGTGGAAGCAGTTCGGGCGCAACCGCGCTCACGTAGTCGTTGATGGTGTTCCAGGCGTCGTCGCCGGACACCGTCAGCCCGGTGAAGTCCTCGTTGAACAGGTCGCGGATGACCTTGACCAGCACGTCGGGCTCTTCGTAGAGCGCGACCGCCGCACCGGCCTTCTTCTCGGTGATCTCGGCCGCCTTGGCCTCGATCTCCTGCCACCGCTTCTGCAGCCGGTCGACGTCGGTGCGAATGTCTTCTTCCTTGACGCCCTCGGAGGCGGTGCGGATGATCACGCCCGCATCGGCGGGCACGACCTCGCGCAGGATCTCCTTGAGCCGCTGGCGTTCGGTGTCGGGCAGCTTGCGGCTGATGCCGGTCGACGAGGCGCCCGGCACGTAGACCAGGTAGCGGCCGGCCAGCGAGACCTGCGTGGTCAACCGGGCGCCCTTGTGACCCACCGGATCCTTGCTGACCTGGACGACGACGTAGTCGCCGGGTTTGAGGGCCTGTTCGATCTTGCGGTTCTGACCGCCGAGGCCCGCGGCCTCCCAGTTGACCTCGCCGGCGTAGAGCACGCCGTTGCGGCCGCGGCCGATGTCGACGAAGGCCGCCTCCATCGAGGGCAGCACGTTCTGCACGATGCCGAGATAGATGTTGCCGACCAGCGACGTCTGCGCCGCCGAGGTGACGAAGTGCTCGACGACGACGCCGTCTTCGAGCACCGCGATCTGGGTGTAGCGCGCGCCTTCGTGCGGCGGTTCGGTGCGGACCTTGTCGCGTACCACCATCATCCGCTCGACGGCCTCGCGCCGGGCCAGGAATTCCGCCTCGCTCAGGATCGGCGGGCGGCGCCGGCCCGCGTCGCGGCCGTCGCGCCGGCGCTGCCGTTTGGCCTCCAGCCGGGTCGAGCCGGTGATGCCCTGGATCTCGTCGGACCCGGCGGACTTGTCCTTACCGGACTGCCGCGGCTCGCGCTCGTGCACGACGGTGTTGGGCGGGTCGTCCGGTGAGCCGGAGTCCCCGTTGTCGCCGGAACTCGACCGGCGACGGCGTCGGCGCCGGCGCCGACGGGTGCCGGCCTCACCGCCGCCCTCGTCGTCGCTGTCATCACTGTCGTCGTCCGAGTCGTCCGAGTCATCGGCGTCAGTGCCGGAATCCTGCCCCGAGCTTCGCCCGTCGCCCTGGGTGTCGCCGTCGGTGTCGGAGTCCTCGCCGCCCTGCTCGCCTCGCCCGCGGCCACGTCCGCGGCGGCCGCGACGCCTGCGCCTGCCGGATGGGCGCTGCTCATCGTCGGAATCCTGGGCGTCGTCGCTGTCGTCGTCGCCGTCGTCGTCATCGTCGGCATCGTCGAACTTGACCGGCTGCGGCGCGACGAACAACGGCATATAGCCGGCGGGTTCGGGGGCGCTGTCCGGTGCGGGGGGCTGGACCTGCGCCGGGGCCGGCTGCTCCTCGGTGTCGTCGGTGGTGCCTTCGTCGCCTGCGGCGTCCGGGGGCACCACCTCTGCGGCGTCCGGGGGCGCCACGTCGGCCGGCGGCGCCACCTCGGCCGGCGGCGGCACCTCGGCGACCTGGGCTGCTTCGGGATCGGGGGCGTCGGCGACGGCCGCACGCACCCGTTCGATCTCGTTCTCCTCGACCACCGACTGGGCGGTGCGGGGCCGGCCGTCGAGAGCGGTCAGTTCATCGAGCACCCGCTTGCTCGTGGTGCCCAATTCCCGCGCCAGCGAATGGACCCTCAGCTTTTCGTGCTGAGTGTCTTCTACTGTCTGGGTCTGATCCGGTAGCTCGTCGGTCGGGGCTGGAGAGTTTTCACTGTCGGCCACGTAGTCTCCTCTAGCCCCCGGGCGCGTCCTGTTCGTCGCGGCCACGCGAGGGCTTCGCTATTGACCCGGGCTATTACTTCTCCCGAGCTTGTTATGGTCTCGCCCCGAGCAGTCCTCTGGTTAGGACCATCTCGGCGCCTGTTGCGAATGATGGCTGGACGGTCTGCGCCGCATGCGCACACGAGGAGCGGAAATGGACTCCGCGCGTGGCGATGGTCGCGCACGTCTAAGTCTTCATTCGGATGTCCGGCCCCGGTTTGAGGTCGGCCACCCGAGGCCAGTATCCCACATCACGCCCACCCGCCCGACCATGCCGCGCGAGCTGGGCCGACACCAAGGTCAGGCGTTGGCCTGTTCGCTGGGGAACCAGAGGGCGATCTCGCGGGCCGCCGACTCCGCCGAATCCGACCCGTGCACCAGGTTGTCCTGGGTGATCAGCGCCATATCGCCACGGATCGTGCCGGGTGCGGCCTTCTCGACGGGATCGGTGCCGCCGGCGATCTGGCGGAACGCCGCGATGGCCCGCGGGCCCTCGACGACGGCCGCGACGACGGGCCCGGAGGTGATGAACTCCAGCAGCGACCCGAAGAACGGCTTGTCTTCGTGCTCGGCGTAATGCCGGCGGGCGAGGTCGTCGCTGACGTTCTTGAGCTCCAGGGCCGCGATGGTCAGGCCCTTCTTTTCGATTCGGCCGAGGATCTCTCCGATCAGGCGCCGCTGGACGCCGTCGGGCTTGATCAACACGAGGGTGCGCTCAGTCACAGCCGTCAGCCTAGTCGGGCGGGTCCTGCTGGCCCGGCAGCAACCCGCGTCTCTGGCGGCGAAGAACCTCGGCGCGCAGGTATGCGATCACCAGCCACACCACCAGGAAGATGACGCCGACGAACCCGATCGCGCCGTCCATCGTGGCGCCGGCGATCAGCACCACCTGCATCGCCACGTTGACCCAGATCGCCCAGGAGCGGCCCTGCACCGCGGTCAGCGCCACCAGCACCACGGCCACACCGATCAGGAAGCCGCCGCTGGCCCCGGTCAGCCCGCCGCCGAGGTGCGAAACCACCGGCAGCGCCAGCAGCACCACGATGGCTTCCAGAATCAGGGTGCCTGCCAGCACGCCGCGGAAGCTCTTCCACGGATCGGGCGGTGC
>NZ_JBEFST010000024.1:0-85277 GCF_053483675.1 Mycolicibacterium sp. XJ1819
AACAACGCGAACTGCTCGCCGCCGAGCGTGTGATCGGTGAACTCTTCGATGGCGCTGCCGCCGATCACGTTCTCCAGGCAATCCAGGAAGTCGGCATCGGTGACCAGCGGGACACCGAGTTCGCGCGCCTGATAGCCCTTGCCGTGGTCCGGGTCGGCATCGTTGCTGATGACCAGCGAGGTCTCCTGGTCGACGGCGTCGGTGTAGGCCAGCCCGGCGTGCACGATTCGTTCGACGAGCTCCTCGTGGGTGCGGGTGACCTCGGCGGCCAGCGCTACCCGCATGCCCTGCACCAGTGGGCGCCCCGCGACGAACCGGCCGGGGTTGAGGTACCGGCACGGCAGCCTCGAGGCCAGTTGCTTGAGCGGACGCAGCTCCTCGTGGGTCACCTGCCCGTTCGGCCACGCCCGGCGCGACAGCGGGCGCAGCGGCAGCCAGACCCTGCGCTCCCTGGCCCGCATCAGCACCGGCTTGAGGATCTGCGCGAGCACCATCGCGTCGTCGAGCGCGTCGTGCGGCTTGATCTGGGTGATCCCCCAGTGCGCGGCGAGGGTCTGCAGCCGCAGGTCCTCGGTGCCCAGCGCGAGCCTGCGGGCCAGTTCGACGGTGCACATCGCGGAGTCGATGGGCAGTTCGGCCTCGACCATCTCGGCCTCGGCGGCCAGAAACGCGTAGTCGAACGCCACATTGTGGGCCACCAGGGTGCGGCCCCTGAGCAGCTCGATCAGATCACCGACGATGTCGCCGAAGCAGGGCTGACCGTCGAGCATCTCGGCGGTCAACCCGTGCACATGGGTGGGGCCGGGATCGACGCCGGGGTTGAGCAGGGTGTACAGGCTGTGTTCGACGTTGCCGTCGTCGCCGAGCGCGAGGACGGCGATGCTCACGACGCGGGCGTGTCCGGGCCGGAAGCCCGAAGTCTCGACGTCGACGACGGCCCAGCCCGCGCCGGGCTCTGCTGCCGGACGTCCCCAGCAGTGGCTCACAGTTCGAGGATGGCACGCAGCTGTGACAAACCCGGGACGTCGGCGCTCGGGTCAGGCGGCGTGTCGGACGGCCCCGCCACGGCCCTATTTAGACTGCCGGGGATGGTCACCACACGTGGACGGGTCGCGCTGGCGGCCGGGGCCGGGGCGCGCTGGGCGTCGCGGGTCACCGGGCGCGGTGCGGGCGCGATGATCGGCGGCCTGGTCTCGATCGCGCTGGACCGTTCGATACTGCGCCAGCTGGGCGTGGGTCGTCGCACCGTGGTGGTGACGGGCACCAACGGCAAGTCGACCACCACCCGGATGGTGGCCGCGGCGCTGGACACGATGGGGTCCGTCGCGACCAACAGCGAGGGCGCCAACATGGACGCGGGGCTGGTGGCCGCCTTGGCCGGATCGCGCGACGCGCCGCTGGCGGCGCTGGAAGTCGACGAGATGCACGTCCCGCACGTGATGGATGCGGTGGCCGCCGACGTTCTCGTGCTGCTGAACCTGTCGCGTGACCAACTCGACCGCGTCGGCGAGATCAACCACATCGAGCGCACGCTGCGGGGCGGGTTGGCGCGCCATCGCGCCACGGTCGTGGTCGCCAACTGCGACGACGTGCTGATGACGTCGGCGGCCTACGACAGCCCCGACGTGGTGTGGGTGGCCGCCGGCGGCGGCTGGGCCAACGATTCGGTCAGTTGCCCGAGGTCGGGCGAGGTCATCGTGCGCGACGGCAGCCACTGGTATTCGACGGGAACCGATTTCAAGCGGCCGACCCCGCAGTGGTGGTACGACGACACCCACATCCACGGCCCCGACGGGCTGTCCTTGCCGATGCGCTTGGCGCTGCCGGGAAACGTCAACCGCGGCAACGCGACTCAGGCGGTGGCGGCGGCTGTCGCGCTGGGCGCCGACCCGGCCGCCGCGGTGGCCGCGGTGTCGGGGGTCGACGAGGTCGCGGGCCGGTACAGCACCGTGCGGATCGGGCCGCACACCGTGCGCATGCTGCTGGCCAAGAACCCGGCGGGCTGGCAGGAGGCGCTGTCGATGGTCGACACCGCCGCCGGGTCGGTGGTGATCTCGGTCAACGGGCGGGTGCCCGACGGCGAAGACCTGTCCTGGCTGTGGGACGTCGACTTCGAGCACTTCGTCGACCACCCCGTCGTCGCCGCGGGCGAACGCGGCACCGACCTGGCCGTGCGGTTGGGCTACGCGGGCGTCGAGCACACCCTGGTGCACGACCCGGTCAAGGCCATCGCGTCCTGTCCGCCCGGGCACGTCGAGGTGGTCGCGAACTACACCGCGTTCCTGCAGCTGAGCCGGGCCCTGACCAAGGTCGGCAATGGCTGAGTCGACGGTCCGGATCGGGCTGGTGCTGCCCGATGTGATGGGCACCTACGGCGACGGCGGCAATTCAGTGGTGTTGCGCCAGCGGCTGCGGATGCGCGGGCACGACGCCGAGATCGTCGAGATCACGCTGGCCGATGCGGTGCCCGCCGAACTGGACCTGTACACCCTGGGCGGGGCCGAGGACTACGCGCAGCGGCTGGCGACCAAGCACCTGATGCGCTACCCCGGGCTGCAGCAGGCTGCCGCACGCGGAGCGCCGGTGCTGGCGATCTGCGCGGCGATTCAGGTGCTGGGCCACTGGTATGAGACGTCGTCGGGCGAGCGGGTCGAAGGCGTCGGGCTGCTCGACGCCACCACCTCGCCGCAGGACGAGCGCACGATCGGCGAAGTGGTCTCGCAGCCGTTGCTGCCCGAACTCTCGCAGCGGTTGACCGGTTTCGAGAATCACCGCGGCGGAACGGTATTGGGCACCTCGGCGCGGCCGCTCGCCCGGGTGGTCACCGGTGCGGGCAACCGCGCGGGCGACGGTGTCGACGGAGCGGTGCAGGGCAGCGTGGTGGCCACCTACCTGCACGGGCCGTGTCTGGCGCGCAATCCGGAGCTCGCCGACTATCTGCTGAGCCAAGTGGTGGGTGAGCTGGCGCCGTTGGACATCGACGAGGTCACCCAGCTGCGCAAGGAACGGCTGGCCGCCCCCCGCCGCGCCTAATCAGGTCGCCAGCCCCTGGACAGCAATGCCTCCCGCGCGCGGGCGACGATGTCGTCGGGCCTGTCCTCTTTGATCACCTGGTCGACAATCCAACCCATCGCCCGCAGCGTGCGCATCACCCTGGCGTCCTTGACGTAACGCCGCCGTTCTGTCTGGTGTCGGCTGCCGTCGTACTCCGACCCGACGAGGTAATCCTCCCAACCCATGTCGAGCATCCGGATCAACCGCCCCTTCGCGTCGACAACGGGGATCTGGGTCGTCGGCGCAGGCAGACCAGCGTCGATGTACAGCAACCGCAACCAGGTCTCCCGCGGTGAGTCGGCCCCGCCGTCGACAAGCGGAAGCACCCTTCGCAATGACTTCAGCCCCCGCGCGCCGCTGTGGCGGTTGGCCAGAAGAAGCACGTCCTCGATGGCGAACTCCCTCACCCGCATCAACGCATCGAGTCGCGCGACGGCCTCTTCGCGTGGCAGATAACGCCCCAGGTCGAACGCCGTGCGCTCGCGGGTCGTGACCGGAAGTTTGCTTGCCCACGTGATCTCGTCGGATGCGAGCATTTCAGTGCGCACGATGAGACCGTCTTGCCTTCGAAGACGACTGGAGATGACCTCGATCGGTATGTCGGGCTCGACCCACGACGCGCCATGCAGCGCAGACGCCGCGGCACCCGCGATGACTCCGTCGCGTCGCGTCCGCAACCACGCGCCCGTTGTCCGGTCTCGCAGCGACGGCTGCACCCTCTTGTCCAGGTACACGTCTCGGAAGATCGGCCGATACCAGCGTCGCAGTTCATGTTCGGTGACGTCGCCGCGAACCAGGGCCTCGCTACCCAGAAAGACTTCCCCCACCCGAGAGAGCGTGCCCCCGCGCACTGACAACTCCGCGAGATGCACGTTAGCGAGGAAAAGTACGAGTAGCGGCCTCGCTAACGTACGTTTCGCGTCAGGCCATGGCGCGGCGGCCTGCCAGCGCCCGGCCCAGCGTCAGCTCGTCGGCGAATTCCAGGTCGCCGCCCATCGGCAGACCCGAGGCGATACGCGTCACCGTCAACTCCGGGATGTCGCGCAGCATCCGCACCAGATAGGTCGCGGTCGCCTCGCCCTCGGTGTTGGGGTCGGTCGCGATGATCACCTCGGTGATGTCCACCCCGTCGACCCGTTCACCGATCCGGTTGAGCAGCTCACGGATTCGCAGCTGTTCGGGGCCGACGCCCGACAACGGGTCCAGCGCCCCACCCAACACGTGATATCGGCCGCGGAACTCCCGCGTGCGCTCGACGGCCTGCACATCCTTGGGCTCCTCGACCACGCACACCACCGAACCGTCCCGCCGCGGATCGGCGCAGATGCGGCATCGGTCGGCGTCGGAGACGTTTCCGCACACAGCGCAGAACTTCACCCCGTCGCGGACCCTGTTGAGCGCGGCGGTCAACCGGTCGATGTCGGGCGGTTCGACCGACAGCAGATGAAACGCGATCCGCTGCGCGCTCTTCGGCCCGATGCCGGGCAGCTTGCCGAGCTCGTCGATGAGGTCTTGTACGGGTCCTTCGAACAATTACGTGCCCGGTAGGCCGAGGTCGCGCATACCGCTGGCCAGCGGGCCCAGCCGGTCGTGCGCGAGGATGGTGACCTGTTTCGCGGCGTCGGCGATGGCGCCGACGACCAGGTCCTGCAGCGTCTCGACGTCGTCGGGGTTGACGACCTTGGGATCGATCGCGACCGCGACCACCTCACCGCTGCCCTTCATGGTGACCTGCACCAGACCGCCGCCGGCCTGACCGTGCACCTCGGCGTTGGCCAGCGCCGCCTGGGCCTCCATCAGCTGTTGTTGCACCTGCTGGGCCTGAGCGAGGAGCGCCGACATGTCGGGCTGTTGGCCTCCGGGTTGCATGACGATCCCCTTGCGTGTTGGTTTCGACTTGGTCTCTGTCCCCCGCATGCGGCGGTTTGGCCTTTCAGCGTAGTCGCGGTCGCGGCTACGGTGACGCCCGTGCCTGCCCGCCTGCGTGTCGGCGCCGCGATCGGTGCCGTACTGCTGATCACCGCGTCGACGCTCGCCTACCCGCCGACCCGAGCCGACGCGGCACCGGTCAGCATCGCGGGCAAGATCGTGTTCCTCGACCCCGGCCACAACGGCGCCAACGACGCCTCGATCAGCCGGCAGGTGACCACCGGCCGCGGCGGCACCAAGGACTGCCAGGCCAGCGGCACCTCCACCGACGACGGCTACGCCGAGCACACCTTCGCCTGGGAGACGACGCTGCGCATCCGGCAGGCGCTGACCGCGCTGGGTGTGCGCACCGCGATGTCGCGCGGCGACGACACCGGCCTCGGGCCGTGCGTGGACGAACGCGCCGCGATGGCGAACTCGCTTCGGCCCGACGCGATCGTGAGCATCCACGCCGACGGTGGCCCGCCCACCGGCCGCGGCTTCCACGTCCTGTACTCGTCGCCGCCGCTCAACGACGCCCAGGCCGGCCCGTCGGTGCGGCTCGCGAACATCATGCGCGACCAGTTGAAGGCCTCGGGCTTCGTGCCGTCGACCTACATCGGCTCGGGCGGGCTCAATCCGCGCTCGGACATCGCCGGGCTCAACCTGGCCCAGTTCCCGTCGATCCTGGTCGAACTCGGCAACATGAAGAATCCCGCCGACTCCGCCTTGATGAAGACGCCCGAAGGCAGGCAGAAGTACGCCGAGGGCGTGGTCCGCGGAATCGCCGGATTCCTGGGTTCTAGTTAGAACCCTCGAGGTGCTTCTTGAGGTTGGCCAGCACCTCGTCGTAGATCCGGCGAAGGCCCAGCGGCGCGAACGTCTTCTCGAAGAACCCGCCGATACCGCCCGCGCCCTGCCACGTGGTCTTGACCGTGACCGACGACCCGGGCCCGGCGGGTGCGACGGTCCAGTTCGTGATCATCGTCGAGTTGGCGTCCTTCTCGATGACGGTGTGACCGGCCACGTCGACATGCGCCTCCACGTCGCGCACCCGCGACTTGGTGGCTTGCAGCTTCCAGCGCGCGACCGTGCCCGCGCCCTGCCCGCCCTCGACCACCTGGTACTCGCTGTAGTGGGGCGAAAGGACTTTCGGGCGCACGGTCGAGTAGTCCGCGATCGCCGCCAACACGGTTTCGGGGGCGGCGTCGACCAGGACGGTGCTGGACGCGCTGACCTGTGCCATCTGATTACTCCTGGTAGTGACTGTGCGGTCGCATCGATGGGCGACGCGGACTAGCGTATATCCGTGTCAGTTGATGAGGCCGACGCACGTACTGCTCATGCGGCGGGGGTAGGGCGGCTTCTCGCCAGCTATCGGGCGATCCCGCCGAATGCCACCGTCCGACTCGCCAAACCCACCTCGAATCTCTTTCGGGCGCGCGCCAAGCCGACCGCCAAGGGCCTCGACGTGTCCGGGCTCACCGGTGTCATCTCCGTCGATCCCGACGCGCGCACCGCAGACGTGGCCGGCATGTGCACCTACGAGGACCTCGTCGCGGCCACCCTGCCGTACGGCCTGTCGCCGCTGGTGGTGCCGCAGCTGAAGACGATCACGCTCGGCGGGGCCGTCACCGGTCTGGGCATCGAGTCGGCGTCGTTCCGCAACGGGTTGCCGCACGAATCGGTGCTGGAGATGGACATCCTGACCGGATCCGGCGAGGTGCTCACCGCGAGCCGCGACACCCACGCCGACCTTTTCCGCGCGTTCCCCAATTCGTATGGCACGTTGGGCTATTCGGTGCGGCTGAAGATCGAGCTGGAACCGGTCCGGCCGTTCGTCGCGGTCCGGCACCTGCGGTTTCACGCGATCGAGGACATGGTCGACGCGATGAACCGCATCGTCGAGACCGGCGGGCACGAGGGTGTCGAGGTGGACTACCTCGACGGCGTGGTGTTCACCGCCGACGAGAGCTACCTGACGCTGGGCTTAAAGACCTCCACCCCCGGCCCGGTCAGCGACTACACCGGTCAGCAGATCTACTACCGCTCGATACAGCATGCCGAAGGCGCCGTCGACGACCGGCTCACCATCCACGACTATCTGTGGCGCTGGGACACCGACTGGTTCTGGTGTTCGCGTGCCTTCGGCGTGCAGAACCCGCGGATCAGGCGGTTCTGGCCGCGGCGCTACCGACGCAGCAGCTTCTACTGGAAGCTGGTCGCGCTCGACCAGCGCTTCGACATCGCCGACCGCATCGAGATGCGCAACGGCCGCCCGCCGCGCGAGCGCGTCGTGCAGGACGTCGAGGTGCCGATCACGCGGACCGCCGAGTTCCTGACCTGGTTTCTGGGCAACGTCCCCATCGAACCGATCTGGGTGTGTCCGCTGCGCCTGCGCGACGACGGCGGATGGCCGCTCTACCCGATTCGCCCCCACCACACCTACGTCAACATCGGTTTCTGGTCCTCGGTGCCGGTCGGCCCGGGCTGGCCCGAGGAGCAGGGCCACACGAACAAGCTGATCGAACGGAAGGTGAGCGGACTCGACGGGCACAAATCGCTGTACTCGGATGCCTATTACAGCCGCGACGAGTTTGACGAGCTCTATGGCGGAGAAACCTACAAGACCGTAAAAAAGGCATACGATCCGGACACACGACTCCTCGACCTGTACGCGAAGGCGGTGCAAAGACGATGACGACGTTCAAGGAGAACCCGACACACGCGCCGGCCAACAAGCTGACGCTGGCCGAGATCCTCGAGATCCTGGCTGGCGGCCGGTTACCGCTGAGGTTCACCGCATACGACGGCAGCAGCGCCGGGCCGCAAGACGCCGAACTGGGACTGGAACTGCTGACTCCGCGCGGCACGACGTATCTGGCCACCGCCCCCGGGGACCTCGGCTTGGCGCGCGCCTACGTGTCCGGCGACCTCGAACCGCGCGGTGTGCACCCCGGCGACCCGTATGAGCTTCTGCGGGCCCTGGCCGACAAGATGGAGTTCAAGAGGCCGCCCGCGCGGGTGCTGGCAAACATCGTGCGCTCCATCGGTTTCGAACACCTCAAGCCGATCGCCCCGCCTCCGCAGGAGGCGCTGCCGCGGTGGCGTCGCATCGCAGAAGGGTTGCGGCACAGCCGGACCCGGGATGCCGAGGCGATCCACCACCACTACGACGTATCGAACAGGTTCTACCAGTGGGTGCTCGGGCCGTCGATGACCTACACCTGCGCGTGCTATCCCAGCGCCGAGGCGAGCCTGGACGAGGCGCAGGACAACAAGTGGCGGCTGGTGTTCGACAAGCTACGGCTCTCGCCGGGCGATCGGCTGCTCGATGTGGGATGCGGCTGGGGCGGCATGGTCCGCTACGCCGCCGAGCGCGGCGTGAAGGCCATCGGCGTCACGCTGTCCCGTGAGCAGGCCACCTGGGGCCAGAAGGCCATCGCCGAGCAGGGCCTGTCCGATTTGGCCGAGATCCGCCACGGCGACTACCGCGACATCGCGGAGTCCGGTTTCGACGCGGTGTCCTCGATCGGCCTGACCGAGCACATCGGCGTGCAGAACTATCCGGCCTACTTCGGCTTCCTCAAGTCCAAGATGCGACCCGGGGCGTTGCTGCTCAACCACTGCATCACCCGCCCGGACAACCGGTCGGCGCCGACGGCCGGCGGCTTCATCGACCGCTACGTGTTCCCCGACGGCGAACTCACCGGCTCCGGCCGGATCATCACCGAGATCCAGGACGTGGGCCTGGAGGTGATGCACGAGGAGAACCTGCGCCACCACTACGCGTTGACGCTGCGCGACTGGTGCCGCAATCTCGTCGAACACTGGGACGAGGCCGTCGAGGAGGTCGGGTTGGCCACCGCCAAGGTGTGGGGCCTGTACATGGCCGGATCGCGCCTCGGCTTCGAAACCAACATCGTTCAGCTGCACCAGGTCCTGGCGGTCAAGCCGGACTCGCACGGCTACGACGGCGGTCTGCCGCTGCGGCCGTGGTGGACGGCGTAGTGCGCTAACCGTCGATACGGCGGGCGCCGAGCTCGTTCTGGAGCAGTTCCAGCGCGGCTTCCTCGGGGTCGCGGCGGGTCACCTCGACGGTCTCGCTGCCCGCCTCCGCCAGCATGCTCTCCTCGTCGTCGTCCTGCGGCGGTGCGAGGGCGGCCGCGGCGGGCGGCGGCGGTTCGGCTGCGGCGGGCGGCGCGGCGCCGGTCTCGCAGCGGATCTTCCAGTCGACGCCCAGCGCATCCTTGAGCGCCTCACGAATGACATCGGAGTTGCGTTGCTCGACAAGCCTTTTGGCCAGTGGCGCGGACTCGTGGCTGAGGACGAGCGTGTCGCCGTCGACGTCGAGCACGATCGCGCCCGCCAGCATCACCTCCGTGGTGCGGCTACGCTCGCGCACCTTCTCCCGCACCGTCTGCCACATGCTGCGCACCGCGGCCGCGTTCGGCTCGCCGGCACGGGCGGCAGGCGCGGTTGGCGGCGCCTCCACAGCCGGGTCCGACGGCGGCCGCACGGGCGGCGGTGACGCGGGCTTGGCCTGCGGTTGCGGCGCAGGCTCCGGGGCGGGCTCCGGACGGGGCTCGGGCTTGGTTTCGGCTCGGGTTTCCGCCTTGGTTTTGCGGACGAACTGCTTGGGCGCCGGCGGCACCTGGCCGGCGTCCGGGATCGCCATGTCGAGGCGCGTCTCGATACGTTCGATGCGTTGCAGCAGCGCCGATTCGGTGTCGCTGGCCGACGGCAACAGCAGCCGCGCGCACACCACCTCCAGCAGCAGCCTCGGCGCCGTCGCCCCGCGCATCTCCCCCAGCCCGGCGTGCACCACCTCGGCGTAGCGGGTCAGCGTCGCGACGCCTGCCCGCGTGGCCTGCTCACGCATTCGCTCCAACACGTCCTCGGGCCCGTCGACGACACCGCGGGCGATGGCGTCGGGCACCGACTGCAGCACGATCAGATCCCGGAACCGTTCCAGCAGGTCGGTGGCGAACCGTCGCGGGTCGTGGCCGGCATCGATGACGGCCTCCACCGCACCGAACAGCGCCGCGGCATCTCCGGCGGCCAGCGCGTCGACCGCGTCGTCGATGAGCGCCACATCCGTGGCGCCCAACAGCGCCAGCGCCCGCGGATAGCTGATGCGGCTGCCGTCCGCGCCGGCCTCGGAGCCGGCCAGCAGTTGGTCCAGCACCGACAGGGTGTCGCGGGGAGAGCCCCCGCCCGCGCGGATGACCAGCGGGTACACCGCCTCGTCGACGGTCACGTCCTCTTGGGCGCAGATGCGTTCCAGCAGCGAGCGCATGGTCCGCGGCGCCAGCAGCCGAAACGGGTAGTGGTGGGTGCGCGACCGGATGGTCGGCAGCACCTTTTCGGGCTCGGTGGTGGCGAACACGAAGATCAGGTGGTCGGGCGGTTCCTCGACGATCTTCAACAGCGCGTTGAAACCCTGCGGGGTGACCATGTGCGCTTCGTCGATGATGAAGATGCGGTAGCGCGATTGGGCGGGGGTGTAGAAGGCGCGGTCGCGTAGTTCCCGGGTGTCGTCCACGCCGCCGTGGCTGGCCGCGTCGAGTTCGACGACGTCGACGCTGCCCGGTCCGTTGGGGGCCAGCGCCACACACGAGTCGCACGTGCCGCACGGCGTCGGGGTGGGACCCTGCTCGCAGTTCAGCGAGCGGGCCAGAATCCGGGCCGACGACGTCTTACCGCACCCGCGCGGCCCGGAGAACAGGTAGGCGTGGTTGATGCGTCCGGCCGACAGCGCGGTGGACAGCGGTTCGGTGACGTGTTCCTGGCCGACCACGTCGGCGAAGGTGGCCGGTCGGTACTTGCGGTAGAGCGCCATCGCTGCGCAGGCTACCGACGCGGTGTGACGGGTTGGGCCGGGTGGTCCATCAGCTCTCCATCAGCGCTTCGGTGGCGGACAGCAGCGCACAGGTGGCCAGCCCGTCGATCGCCGCCCGCAGCTCGGGCTCGTCGGGAAATGTGGGTGCGATGCGAATGTTCTTGTCCTCGGGGTCTTTCCGGTACGGGAACGTGGCTCCCGCCTCGGTCACCGCGATGCCGGCGTCCTTGGCCAGCGCGATGGTGCGGCGGGCGGTGCCCGGCCACACGTCCAGGCTGACGAAGTAGCCGCCCTTGGGGTCGGTCCACGACGCGATCTTCGACTCGCCCAGCCGGTCCTCGAGGATCTCGGCCACCGCGGCGAACTTGGGCGCCAGCAGCGCCTGGTGCCGCTGCATCTGCAGCCGCACCCCGTCGGCGTCGCCGAAGAAACGCAGGTGCCGTAGCTGGTTGACCTTGTCGGGCCCGATCGTCTTCTTGCCCGCGTGCTGCAGATACCAGGCGATGTTGCCCAGCGAGCCGCCCAGGAAGCTGACCCCGGCGCCCGCGAAGGTGATCTTGGAGGTCGACGCGAACACCAGCGGCCGGTGCGGGTTGCCCGCGGCCTCGGCAAGGCCGAGCACGTCGATGTTGCGCTCGAACTCGTGGGTCAGGGTGTGCACCGCGTACGCGTTGTCCCAGATCAACCGGAAATCGTTTGCCGCCGTTCGCATCTGGACCAGGCGCCGGACCGTCTCCCACGAGTAGGTGACTCCGGTCGGGTTGGAGTAGACCGGCACGCACCACATGCCCTTGACGGCCGGGTCGGCGGCGACGAGTTCCTCGATGAGGTCGACGTCCGGGCCGTCCTCACGCATCGGCACAGTGATCATCTCGATGCCCAGCGTCTCGGTGATCGCGAAGTGCCGGTCGTAGCCGGGCGCCGGGCACAGGAACTTCACCGTCGGTTCCGCGCGCCACGGCCGCGGCGAGTCCACCCCGCCGTGCAGCATCGAGAACACCACGACGTCGTGCATCAACTCGAGGCTGGCGTTGTTGCCCGCGATCAGATTGGGCACCGGGATGCCGAGCAGTTCGCCGAAGATCGCCCGCAGTTCGGGCAGTCCGTGCAGCCCGCCGTAGTTGCGGGTGTCGGTACCGTCGCCGTCGCGGAAGGCGTCCGGGCCGTCACCGGGCAGCGTGAGCAGCGGGTTGGCGAGGTCCAGCTGGGCTGGGGACGGTTTTCCGCGGGTCAGGTCGAGGCGCAGGCCCTTGGCCATCAGCTCCTCGTAGTTACGTTTCTGCTGCTCGTGTTGTGCCCGAAGTTCATCAGGGCCGAGCGACTGAAACGACACGGGGCGCGCCTTTCGCGAGAGCGGGGATAGTTGAGGGGACCCCGCGCACCCGCCAGAGCCCATTGACCCTTGCTGCCTTCCGGCCCTGGGGGAGTTCACAGGATGGACGCCGCGCGGGGTCCACGGCGAGTCTAATACCCACCGCGGCCGCAACTCGACGGGCCGCTCGGCCGCGGTCGGTTACCATGGCCCGCGGAGGATTCGCCTAGTGGCCTATGGCGCTCGCCTGGAACGCGGGTTGGGTTAATAGCCCTCGCGGGTTCAAATCCCGCATCCTCCGCATCCGGACCGGGGTGCGACCACATAGCGAAATAGCGAAGGCGTGGTCGCACCCCGGCCAGACAATCACGAGGAGGAGTATGCGGCGCTGGGTCGCGGTGGTGTGGCACGCCTCGTTCTCTGTGGTCGCCGCGGCCCTGTTCTTCGCGTTCGTCATGCCCCGCTGGTGGGAGCTGATGGGTGTCACGTCGCACACCCTCGGCACCGTGGCGCGCATCGTGACCGGCGCGCTGATCGGATTGGCCGCACTGCCGGTGGTGTTCACGCTGCTACGCACCCGCAGACCGGAGTTCCGCACCCCCCAGCTCGCACTGACGCTGCGGACCTGGTCGATCGTGCTGCACGTACTGGCGGGGGTGCTGATCGTCGGCGCCGCGATCAGCGAGATCTGGCTTTCGCTCGACGTCGCCGGCCAGTGGCTGTTCGGACTTTACGGCGCGGCCGCCGCGATCGCCCTGCTGGGCATCATGGCGTTCTACCTGGCCGATGTGGCCGAACTGCCGCCGCCACCACCCAAGCCGCTCAAGCCGAAATCGAAGCAGCGTCGCGGCCGGCGCAAGAAGGCCGACGAGGCCGGGGCGACCGACGACACCGAAACCACCGAGGTCGCCGAGATGGCAGAAGCCAACGAGACCGCTGAGACCGAAGAGGCCGAAGAGACCGAAGACGGCGACGAGCCTGAAGACACCGAGCCCGACGCGACCGACGACACCGACGAGGCTCCGGAAAAGGGCGGCAAGCTGCGCAACCGCCGCCCGTCGGGCAAGACCGAATCGACCGGGCGTCGCCGCAGACGAACCCGCGGCGGCGTGGCGATCGAGGATTAAGCGCCCCGACTTCGGGCACTATGAACCCATGGGCATACTTCGCACCCGTCGCCCGCTCGCGACGCTGCTGGCTGCGCTTGCCATGATGTTCGCCGTGGTCGTGCCGGTGCTGCCGGCGCCCGCCACGGCCGCCCCCGCCGACCCGCTCGCCGCGGCCACCGGCGTTGAGCCGGCCGTGGCGCGCATCGACACCGAGATCTACTACCAAGGCGCGGTCGGCAACGGTGCGGGCGTGGTGCTCGACCCGGGCGGCCAGGTGTTGACGAACTTCCATGTCGTGTCCGGCGCCGACCGGATCACCGCGACCGTGGCCGACCGTGCCTACCCGGCCGAACTGGTCGGCTACGACCGGCGCCACGACATCGCGGTGCTGCAACTGATCGGCGCGAGCGGCTTGCCGGCGGCCCCCATCGGCGACTCCGCGCAGCTGGTCGGGGGCGAACCGGTGGTCGCGCTGGGCAATGCGATGGGTTCGCACCGGCCGTTGACCCGCGAGGTCGGCTCGGTCACCGCCTTCGGTCAGACCGTCAACGCCGAAGACACCCTCACCGGCAGCAAGGACGAGTTGTCGGGGCTGATCGAGTTCGCGGCCCCGGTGGTGGCCGGTGACTCCGGCGGCCCGCTGGTGAACAGCGCCGGCCAGGTCGTCGGGATCACCACGGCCGCATCGGTGAACTTCCGGATGGGACCGGGCGGTCAGGGCTATGCGATCCCGATCAACGACGCGATGGCGATCGCCGACCAGATCCGGTCGCGGGTGCCGTCGGAGAATGTGCACATCGGGCCACCCGTGCTGCTCGGCGTCGGGGTGCGCACTGCGCCGCAGCGCACACCCGGCGTCCTCATCGCCGAGGTGCTGCGCGGCGGCCCGGCCGAACGGGCCGGGTTGATGGACGGCGATGTGCTGATCGTTCTCGACGGCACGCCCCTGGACTCGGCCACCACCTTGACCTATGTCCTCGACCGGCACTACCCCGGCGACGTCGTCGACCTGACCTGGATCGACCGCAACGGCACCGAGCGCACCGGCAAGGCCACCCTGACGCCGGCGGTGTAACCCCGCCTAACGCGCCAGCAGCCGCTGCAGGCCTTCGGTCAACAGGTCGAGTTCGAACTCGAACTGTGTCTCGGCGTCGCGGCCCTTGGGTTCGGCCGAGGCCAGCACCGCGCGCAACGCCGGATAGGTGTCCTGCGGTTCGCGCCGGAGGGCCTCGCTGGTTTCGGCGCGATGCCGGTGCACACCAGCGGCGCCGGCCTGCGCGACGACGGTCTGCGCGGCCGACTGGGCGATGTTGGAGGCGGCGGTCAGACCGTGGCGGGCGCTGTCGGGGTCGAGCCCCGCCGACAGCAGCGCGTCGAGCACGCGGTCGGCCAGCCCCAGCGCCGCCGAGGTACTCAGACCGCTCAGCTGGGTGAAGTCGGTGGCCACGCCGACCTGGACAAGGCCGTCACGAAACGCGATCGCGTAGGCGCGCAACACCGCGCGCCAGTCGTCGCCGTCCGGTAACTCGACGGGTTCGAGTTCGCGCTCGAACAGATCGAGCACCATCAACGTCAACAGGCCCTCCCGGTCGCCCACGTAGTAGTGCAGCGCCTTGCGGCTGACCCCGAGTTCGTTGGCCACCGCCTGCATCGTCAGTCCGGCGGGCGCGACCGTTCGTGCCGCCGCCACGATCTGCGCCCTGCTGATCCGCGGTGGGCGGCCCCTGGTTCGACCCGGCGCCCCGTTCATCCCCGTCAGCGTAAATCAATTTTCGCCAGTCGGTAAAAAACACCACCGAAACCCGCCGAGCGGCCCTATGCTGTGCGGGTGCCAAACACCACTACGTATCGCGTGGTCCAGTGGACCACCGGAAATGTCGGCAAGAGTTCGATCACCGCGATCGCCAACCATCCGCATCTCGATCTGGTCGGCCTGTACGCCTGGTCGCCGGACAAGGTCGGCCGCGACGCGGGCGAGTTGGCGGGCATCGCCCCGCTGGGAGTGGCGGCCAGCAACGACGTCGAGGCGCTGCTGGCGACCAAGCCCGACGTCGTGGTCTACAACCCGATGTGGATCGATGTCGACGAACTCGTCAAGATCCTGTCCGCCGGCATCAACGTGGTGTCGTCGGCCTCGTTCATCACCGGCCATAACCTCGAAGCCGCGCGCGACCGCATCGAGCAGGCGTGCCAGGCGGGCGGCTCGAGCATCTTCGGGTCGGGGGTGAGCCCGGGCTTCGCCGAACTGCTGGCCATTGTCGCGGCCTCGGCGTGCGACCGGATCGACAAGATCACCATCTCCGAATCCGCCGACACCACCCTCTACGACTCCCCCGACACCGAGCGGCCCGTCGGGTTCGGCACCGCGATCGACGACCCGGGCCTGACGCCGATGGCCGCCAAGGGCACGGCGATCTTCGCCGAGGCCGTGCGACTGGTCGCCGACGCGATCGGAGTCACGCTCGACGAGATCAAGTGCGTGCCCGAATACGCCCAGACCACAGAGGATCTCAAGATGGCGTCGTGGACCATCCCGGCCGGCCACGTCGCGGGGGTCTACGCCAGTTGGCAGGGCATCGCCAACGGCAAGACGGTGGTGGAGATCAGCGTTCGGTGGAAGAAGGGCCAGACGCTCGACCCCGACTGGCCGATGGACGGCGACGGCTGGAAGATCACCATCGACGGGCGGCCGACGGTCAACATGGCGGTCGGTTTCCTGCCGCCGCAGGACATGATCGAGAACGCCACGTCGATCGAGGACTTCTTCGTGCTCGGCCACATCATGACCGCGATGCCGCCGATCCACGCGATCCCGGCCGTGGTCGCCGCCGCGCCGGGCATCGTGACCTACAACGACCTGCCGCTTCCGCAGGCACGGGGCGTCGCGTCCGCCGGTTAACCGCGGGCCCGCGCGCCGTAGGCCGGCACCCGCACCGGGGTGTTGCGTCGGGCGGCGAGGATCGCGTTGCGCATGGGTTTGGCCAACCCGGCGAACGTGGCCATGTCGAACACCATCGGCGTGAGCAGTCGGTTGTGCACGAACGCGAACGCGCTGCCGCTCTGCGGATCGGCCCAGCCCAGCGTGCCCCCGAGCCCGATGTGACCGAATCCCTTGAGCAGACCGGGAATCGGCGAGCCGTGGTAGCCGAGATGAAACGGCATCGGCACCCCGACGTTGAGGTCGGGCCACGGTCGCGGCGTGCCCGCCAACCCGCGGGTGAGGTCCTCGGACAAGAATTGCGCACCGTCGATGACACCGCCGTTGGCGAGGGCCGCGTACATCTTGGCCAGCGCGCGGGCCGTCACCACCCCGTTGGCGGCGGGCACTTCACCGTCCAGAAACGGGATCTCCCCCTGCACAAAGGATTTGATGCCGGGAAAGAACATCGCGCCGAACGCACCGGACATCGGCAGACCCGCGACCTTGGGGGCGACGAAGTCGAAGACCGGGTTGGCGCGGGTGTTCTGCGGCGCCAGGATCTGGGCGGCCGGGGTCGGTGACCCCTTGGGTGGACGGCCGAGGTGGATACCGTCGACCTTGAGCGGATGGGCCACCTCGGTGCGGAACAACTCCCGCATGCCGCTGCCGGTCACCGCACGGGCCAGCCCCGACAGGATCCACCCGTAGGTCAGGGCGTGATAGGCCGGCCACCCCCTGAGGTGGTCGACGGGAGCGGCGGCCAACCGCGCTTCCATCAGCCGGTGATCGAGCAGTTCGTCCTTGGTGACCCCCTTCAGATGCGACAGCCCGCAGCGGTGCCGCAACACGTCGCGCAGGGTGATCGCCTCCTTGCCGCTGGCGCCGAATTCGGGCCAGTACGCCGCGACGGGTTCGTAGGACAGCAGCCCGCGGTCGACCAACCGGTGGATGACGGTGGCACTCACCCCCTTGGTCGCCGAGAACACCATCGCCGCGGTGTCCGCGGTCCACAGTTGACGTCCGTCGCGGTCGGCCCATCCGGTCCAGACGTCGACGACCGGGCGGCCGTCGAGGTACACCGCCAGCGCGCCCCCACCGAACCGTCGGCCCGGAAACAAGCCGGCGAACAGGCGCATCACCCGCTCGAAGCGGGGATCGGCGGCGCCCTGCACACCACGCGGCAGGCCGTTGCCCGCCTTCAGTGGTGATGCTCGTGCCATACCGCCGAATCAGCCCTTCACATCCATCACGATGGCCCTCAGTTGCGCGTTCGGCGGGCCTTCGACCACCACATCCTTGAGGATCTTGGCCTGATCCTTGTGCACGGTGAACTCGCCCTTCTGCGGCTGGAACCCCCCGTTGACTTCGTAGAAGACCGTGAACGGCGTCTCGGGCAGCGGATGCCTGCCGACGTACTGCGGTTCGATCGTGTACTTGTAGGCGCAGGTGCCCTCCGGCGCGCACTGCGTATCGGTGACCGCCACGCCGATGGTGAACTCCACCGGGATGGGCACCTTGGGGGTCGGCTGCGCGAACGTCGGCGCCGGCCGGGCGGTTTGCGTGGGTTCCGGGCTTGTGATGCTGCCGAAGATCATCACGGCCCCGATACCGATACCGCTGACCACCATCGCCACCAAAGCCAGTGCCGCAAACCACTTGCGAACCGTCGACGAAATGCGCATGTGCCTATGCAACATCCTCGCCGCGCGAGTGCGCGGCATTTCGGTGGCGTTGGTTCACCTGGACTCCAGCACGTCGTAGAGGTCGTAGTGGAGGGGAACGTCGAGTTGATCGAAGGTACAACTGCGCGGATCCCGGTCGGGGCGCCACCGCCGGAATTTCACCGCATGCCGAAACCGCCTGCCGTGCACCGTGTTCCCCTCCATCTGGTCGTAAGCGACCTCGCACACCTTCTCCGGGCGCACCGGGATCCACCGTTTGTCCGCCGCGGAGTTCCAGCGGCTCGGGTCGCCTTCACGCAGCTGGTCGCCCAGCCGCAGCGGCTCCAGGTCGGCGAGAAGTTTGAGCCGGTCCTTGGCGGTGAACGACGCCGCGCCACCGACCATCTGCAGCTCACCGTCGTCGCGGTACAGGCCCAGCAGGATCGACCCGATCCCCTCACCGCTTTTGTGGATGCGGTAGCCCATCGCCACGCAGTCGGCGTCGCGGGCGTGTTTGACCTTGATCATCTCGCGCTTGCCCGGCAGATACGGGCCGTCGAGCCGTTTGGCGATCACGCCGTCCAGGCCGGCGCCCTCGAACTCCTCGAGCCACTGTGCGCCCAGGGCGGGGTCCTCGGTGGTGCGGGTGACATGGCACCACTGCTTTTCGGTCACCGCCTCCAGCAGCGCTTCGCGGCGCACCCGAAACGGTTCCTTCAACAGCGACGTGTCGGCGGTGGACAGCGCGTCGAACCCGATGAAGTGCGCGGGTGTCTGCTCGGAGAGCAGCTTGATGCGACTGGCTGCGGGATGCACGCGCTGTGACAGCGATTCCCAGTCCAACCGGGTCCGTCCGTCGATCTCCCTCGGGACGACGAGTTCACCGTCGAGCACGCAGCGCGGCGTCAATTCCTCGCGGACCGACTCGATGACCTCGGGAAAGTAGCGGCCCAGGTCCTTACCGCTGCGCGAGAGCAGCACCACCTCGTCGCCGTCGCGGAACACCAACGCGCGAAAGCCGTCCCACTTCGGTTCGTAGGACCAGACACCCGGCTCGACGGGCACCTTGGCCTGCGCCTTGGCCAGCATCGGCTCCAACGGCGGCATCACGGGAAGGTCCACAGTCTCCATACTCGACTAGACCCACGAGGCCGGGCAATGTCATCGCAACAGCGAAGCCACGAGGGTCTGGGTGAGCCACCGCTCGTATCGCTTCGGCGGCCAGCCGCTGTCGAGCACCAGTAGCCGATAGACCTCGGGAGACATCAGTGAGTAGACGATGTCGGCGGCCTCTCGCTCGCGCAGGCCGTCCCGCAGCGAGCCCGCGCGGCCCAGGGCGCGCGCAAGTTGGCCCTGGCCGGCGCGTCGCTGGCGGTTCAACTCCTCGAACAGAGCCGCGGCGTCGGGATCCGAACTCGCCGCGCCGACGAGGATTCGGTAGACGGCCGCGGTGCGTGAGTTCACCGCCGAGGCGACCGCGACGAAGCCCGCCACCTGGTTCTCCGGGTCCGGATCGGCGACAAGTGTTTGAACCTGGGGGCGATCCGGCAACGCCACAGGGTGGTCGTCGCCGGCGATCGACACGTCGAGGATCGCTTTGAGGATTCCGCGCTTGGAGGAGAACAACCGGTACACCGTGGCCTGCGGGACGTCCGAGGCGGCGCTGATGGCCTCGATCGTGGTGGCGCCGTACCCGCGTTCGACGAACAGCGTGCGCGCGGCGTCGATCACCGCGGCGCGCGCCAGGCGGGTCCTGGCCTGACCCGGCCTGTCGGCGGATCTTCCGGCGTTCGTCACGAATTGAGTCTATTACTCTCGAATCGAGAGTGATACTCTCAATTTGAAAAACTGACCGGACGACTACGAGAGGAGTCCCGGCATGACCCGAATCGAGTGCGTCACGCTCGAGACCCCCGACCCCGCCGCCGCCGACGCCTTCCACGCGGCCGCCTTCGGCCCCGACCTGCCGGTACGCACCCGACCGGGAGACGCGCCGACGTCGGGCTTCCGGGGCTTCACGCTGTCGCTGGTGGTGCCGCAACCGTCCACCGTCGACGCGTTGCTCGACGCCGCTCTGGCGGCGGGCGCGTCCGAGTTGAAGCCGCGCAAGAAGTCGCTGTGGGGCTACGGCGGCGCGGTGACCGCGCCCGACGGCACGATCTGGACGGTCGCGTCGTCATCCAAGAAGGACCGGGACCCCGTGGAGCAGGCGGCGCACCGGATAGACGAATTCGTGCTCCAATTGGGCGTCACCGACGTCGCGGCCAGCAAGCGCTTCTACGTCGAGCGCGGCCTGGACGTCGCGAAGAGTTACGGCCGCAAGTACGTCCAATTCGCCGGCCCGAGCCCGATCACCATGGCGCTGTTGAGCCGCCGCGGCCTGGCCAAGAACGCCGGCGTGTCCCCGGAGGGCACCGGCTCGCACCGCCTCGTCGTCAACAGCACCGCGGGGGAGTTCACCGATCCCGACGGGTTCACCGGGGAGGCCATCCGATGACCGGGCGCCCGAAGCTGCTGTCCGGCGGCAATCCTCAGATCCCCAAGGGCGAGGGAAACGGGCCGGTGCAGGACTACATCGCCGCGATGCCCGGCTGGAAACACGCCGTCGGGAAACGGCTCGACCAGTTGATCGAGCGCGCGGTCCCCGACGTGCACAAGGCGGTGAAATGGAACCAACCGTTCTACGGCCGCGACGACGGCTGGTTCGTGTCGTTTCGCTGTTACACCAATTACGTGCAGGTGGCGTTCTTCAAGGGCGCGTCGCTAAATCCGGTGCCGCCCAAGGCCTCCAAGCACCCCGAGGTCCGCTACCTCGACATCCGCGAAGACGACGACCTCGACGAGGACCAGTTGCGGTCGTGGATCGAGCAGGCAGCCAAGCTGCCCGGCGAGAAGGTCTGACGCGGTCTACACGGGGTTTCCGTCGTCGTCCCAGTTGGCCGCGACCTTCTTGCTGGGCTGCACGCGCGGCGGCTCACCTGGCATCTTCGGATAGTTCGGCGGGTAGGGCAGATCGCCGAGCCCGCGTTCCTCGTCGGCCTTGACCATGTCGAGCAGCTTGTTGATCGACTGCGGTTTGTCGATGCCGGCCCACGGATCGTCGCGTCGCGCAACGAGATCCGGCACGGTCGCGATCGTGTAGTCGTCGGGGTCGGCGTCGCGCAGTTCGTCCCAACGCAACGGCGTGGACACGGTGGCGATCGGCGTCTTACGCGCCGAGTAGGCCGAGGCGAAGGTCCGGTCGCGGGCATTCTGGTTGTAGTCGATGAAGATGCGTTGGCCGCGCTCCTCTTTCCACCAGGACGTGGTCACCGCGTCGGGTGCGCGCCGCTCCACCTCCCGCGCCAGCGCGATGCCTGCCCGTCGTACCTCGATGAAGTCCCAGTCGGTCTTGATCCGCAGGAACACGTGGATGCCGCGGCCACCGGAGGTCTTGGGATAGCCGACCAGGCCGAGTTCGTCGAGCAGCGGTTTGAGGATGTCCACCGCGACCGTGCCGGCTTCGGAGAACCCGGTGCCGGGCTGCGGATCGAGGTCGATGCGCAGTTCGTCGGGGTGCTCGGTGTCCGGGCAGCGCACTTGCCACGGGTGCAACGTGATGGTTCCCATCTGGGCGGCCCAGGCGATGGCCGAGGAGTGGGTGACCTTGAGCGCGTCGGCGGTGCGGCCGGACGGGAACGTCACCGTGCAGGTCTCGAGGTAGTCGGGGTGCTTGGCCGGCACCCGTTTCTGGTAGATCTCCTCGCCGTCGATGCCGTCCGGGAAGCGCTGCAGGTGCACCGGCCGGTCGCGCAACAACGCGACCATCGGCTCGGCGACCGACAGGTAGTAGTCGAACAGCGTGCCCTTGGTGCCGTTCTTGCCGAGCTTGGGGAAGTACACCTTGTCCCGGTTGGTCAGCCGTACCTTGACGCCGTCGACATCGATTTCCTCCGCGCGAGTGGCCACAGGTTCCATACTCACCCAGACCCGCGCGGCCGACCAGAGTCATCGCGAACAGAGCGTGGATAAAGTTTCGACGATGGACCTGCCCGTGATGCCACCGGTTTCGCCGATGTTGGCCAAGTCGGTCGCCGCGATCCCGCCCGACGCGTCCTACGAACCGAAATGGGACGGCTTTCGCTCCATCCTGTTCCGCGACGGGAACGAGGTCGAACTGGGCAGCCGCAACGAGCGGCCGATGACGCGCTACTTTCCCGAACTGGTCACCGCGGCGATGGCGGAGCTGCCGCCGCGGTGCGTGGTCGACGGCGAGATCGTCGTGGCCGCCGATGCCGGCCTGGATTTCGAGGCTTTGCAGCAGCGCATCCATCCGGCGGCCAGCCGCGTCAACATGCTCGCCGAGCGCACGCCCGCGTCGTTCATCGCGTTCGACCTGCTGGCGCTGCGCGACGAGGACTTGACCGGACAGCCGTTCGCGCAACGCCGCGCCACCCTGGTCGACGTGCTGACCGGATCCGGCCCGTCGATACACGTCACGCCGGCGACCACCGATCTCGACACCGCACGCGTGTGGTTCGACGAGTTCGAGGGCGCCGGCCTCGACGGCGTCATCGCCAAACCCCTGGACCTGACGTACCAACCGGACAAGCGCATGATGTTCAAGATCAAGGATCACCGGACCGCCGACTGTGTGGTCGCCGGCTACCGGGTGCACAAATCCGGTGCGGACGCGATCGGCTCGCTGCTGCTCGGGCTCTACGACGAGGGAACACTCGCATCGGTCGGCGTGATCGGCGCGTTCCCGATGGCCACCCGGCGGCAATTGTTCGCGGAGTTGCAGCCGCTGGTCACGACCTTTGACGAGCACCCGTGGAACTGGGCGGCGCACAGGACCGGCGAACGCACGCCCCGACGCAACGAAGGGTCGCGCTGGAACGCCGGCAAGGACCTGTCGTTCGTGCCGCTGCGACCGGAGCGGGTGGTGGAGGTGCGCTACGACCACATGGAGGGCCGACGGTTCCGCCACACCGCACAGTTCAACCGGTGGCGCCCCGACCGTCACCCACGCTCGTGCACGTACGACCAACTCGAGCGTCCCGTCGCCTTCAGGCTCGACGACATCGTGCCGGGGCTGGTGACCAGGAACATCGGGTAAGCAGTGCCGTGGATGGGTGAAACGTGTGATGCTGCGTGCATGCTCACCCGTGCGATGGTCGTCGGGGTCGCGGTCGCCGGCGTCGCGATCGGGTCGGCGGCGCCGGCCTGGGCGGTCGACCGGCTCGAGGGCGACTACCGCTACACCAACGGGGCGACGGTCAACACGTGGACCATCACCTCGCAGTGCAACCCCGAAGGCCTGTGTGGCGGGACGGTGTCGAGTTCCACCGGGATGCTCGTGCACATCGGCAAGCAGATCGACGGCCCGTGGACCGTCAACCGCCACGACGTGCCCAACGGCCGGGTGTGTGCCGACGGCAGCACCGGCCCCGCCGATCAGTCGTACTCGTTCGACCCGGTGAGCCTGACGGGCACGCTGAGCTACTCGTGGCCCGCCGGCACCTGCGGTGACCCCCACCCCGGGCACGCCGAGGAACCGATCAGCCTGACGCCGCTGTGATCAGCGTGCGTCCTGCAGGTGCCTGATCGCGGGCATCACCACGGTGTCGATCACGTGGCGCACGAAGCCGGCGTCGACGCGCTGCCCACGCACCACCTGTAGCAGGCTCATGGCGGTGGTGATGTCGGCGACGACCGACCAGTCCCGGTCGCCGGCGATCTCACCCCGGTCGGCGGCCTGACTCAGGATCGCGGAGAACACGTGGCGTCCCCTGAACAACATCAGGTCGTCGAGGGCCGCGGCCAGCTCGGGGTCTTTCGAGGCTTCCAGCGCGACTCTCAAGATCAGGTCCGTGGACACCAGCGAGTCGTCATTTCGCTTCACGCGCTCGACGAGCAGGTCCAGGTCACCGCGGAGGCTTCCGGTGTCGGGCGCATGGTTGTCGAGGAGGTCGGGCCGCCAGTAGAGCAGAGCGTCGGCAAGCAACGCCGCCTTCGACGACCAACGCCGGTAGATCGCGGCCTTTCCGACGCCGGCGCGCTCGGCGATGTCGTTCATGTTCGTGGCGTCGTACCCGTGTTCATTCAACGCCGCCAGGGCCGCATCGAGGATGGCGGGGTCGCGGGATCGGTCCAGGCGTCCCTCCGTGCGCTGGCGCAGTTTCGACTCTGCCACCGTTGCACGCTGTCGCCGGCCGCGCGGTGCGTGATTCACCCTGCGGCTCGCTTCAGGCGGTACCTGTCGACGATCTCGAAGGTGTTCAGCGGCCACCAGAACCAGCGGCCCAGCGCCGCGGCGATCGACGGGGTCATGAACGACCGCACGATCAGTGTGTCGATCAACAACCCGATGCCGATGGTCATACCGAGCTGGCCGATCACCCGCAGATCGCTGACGACCATCGACATCATCGTGAACGCGAACACCAGGCCGGCGGCGGTCACGACGCGGCCGGTCGCGCCCATCCCGCGGATGATGCCGGTGTTCAGGCCGGCGTGGATCTCCTCCTTGAGCCGCGACACCACCAGCAGGTTGTAGTCGGAGCCGACTGCCAACAAGATCACCACCGACAGCGGCATCACGATCCACTGCACCCCCAGCCCCAGGATGTCCTGCCACAGCAGCACCGACAGACCGCAGGCGGTCCCCAACGACGCGGCGACGGTTCCGACGATCACCAGCGCGGCGACGACGCTGCGGGTGATCATCAGCATGATCGCGAAGATCAGGATCATCGAGGCGATGACCGCGATCATCAAGTCGACGACGACCCCGTTCTGCATGTCGTGATAGAGCGAGGCCGTACCGGCCAACGACACTTTCGCGTTCTGCAGCGGTGTGCCCTTGACCGCGTCGGCGACGGTGTCAGTGATTCCGTCTATGTGCGCGATGCCATCCACCGAAGCGGGATCACCCTGGTGGGTGATGATCATCCGGACGGCCTTGCCATCGGGTGACACGAACATCTTGAGTCCGCGCTCGAAGTCCGGGTTCTGGAAGACCTCGGGCGGCAAATAGAACGAATCGTCGTTCTTGGCCTGGTCGAAGTACAGGCCCATCTCCGTGGCGCCCTGCGCGAGCTCCTGGGAGTGCGCCTGGATACCCGCCATCGTGCTGTGCGTCGACAGCATGAAGTTGCGCATCGTCTTCATCGACTCGATCGTCGGCGGGATGGTCGCCAACATCTGCGGCATCAATCGGTCCAGCTGGTCGAGGTCACCGGTGACGCCTTGCAGTTGGTCGGCGAGTCGGTCGATCCCGTCGAGCGAGTCGAAAATCGACCTCAGCGACCAACAGATCGGGATGTCGTAACAATGCGGTTCCCAGTAGAAGTAATTGCGAAGGGGCCGGAAGAAGTCGTCGAAATTGGCGATGCTGTCGCGCAATTCGCTGGTGGTGTCCACCATGTCGTGAGTTCGGCCGACCATGTCGTGCGTGGTGGCGGTGACCTGTTGCATGAGGCCGTACATGCGTTCGAGGTTGGCGACGGTCTCGCCCAACTCATCAGCCTGCTCGAGCATCTGGGCGGTGTTGTCGTTCATCACCTTCGCGGTCTGCAGGGTCCCCGAGTTCTGCATCGCGATCTGGAAAGGAATGGAACTGTGCTCGATCGGCGCACCGAGCGGGCGGGTGATCGTCTGCACCCGCTCGATACCGCGCATGTGGAAAACACTCTTGGCCACCCGGTCGATGACCAGCATGTCCGCCGGGTTGCGTAGGTCGTGGTCGGCTTCGAGCATGAGTAACTCGGGGTTCATCCGGGCTTCGGAGAAGTGCCGTTGCGCGGCGGCCATCGAGACGTTGGCGGGCATGGCGGCGGGGGTGAACTTGTCGTCGTTGTACTGCGGCACGTAGGTCAGCAGGCTGACGAATCCGATGACGGCGACCAGCGCGGCAACGCTGATGACCGGCTTGGGCCAGCGCACCACGGTCGTGCCGACCTTGCGCCAACCGCGGGTGGACAGTTCCCGCTTGGGGTCGAACAGACCGAACCGCGAACCGGTCACCAGGATCGCCGGCACCAACGTCAGGGCCGCGGCCACGATGACCAGAAGTGCTATCGCGCACGGCAGCGCCATCGTCTGGAAGTACGGCAGCGTCGTCATGGTCAGGCACAGGCAAGCGCCCGCGATGGTCAGGCCCGACCCGAGGATCACGTGCGAAACACCCCGGTACGCCGTGTAATACGCATCTTCCCGGTTCAAACCGGTGGCACGAGCCTCGTGGTAGCGCCCGAGCAAAAAGATGACGTAGTCCGTTCCGGCGGCAATGGACAGCATCGTCACCATGCTCACCGCATAGGGCGTCAGGCCGATCAGGTCGAGGTTGCCCGCGGTGGCTGTGACTCCCTGTGCGGCAAAGAGTTCGATGCCGACGATCAACAGCGCCAGCAGGGTGGTCACCACCGAGCGGTAGACGAGCAGCAGCATCAACAGGATGACGCCGATCGATACCAGCGCCATCGTCGCCATCGACTTGTGCCCGGCGATGCTGGTGTCGACGTTGAGCACGGTGTTGCCCGCCACGTAGGCCTGCACTCCCGGCGGCGCCGGAACCGACTCGACGATGTCGCGCACCGCCGCCACCGATTCGTGGCTGGGGGTCGTGCCTTGCGCGCCTTCGAGGAAGACCTGGACGTAGGCGGCCTTGCCGTCCGGACTCTGCGAACCCGCCGCCGTCAGCGGATCACTCCAGAAATCCTGCAGGAATTGGACGTGGGCGCCGTCGGCCTTCAGCTTGGCCACGATCTGGTCGTAGTACGCGTGAGCGCCCTCGCCGAGCTTGTCTCGGCCTTCGAGCACCACCATCGCCGTGGAGTCGGTGTCGAACTCCTCGAACACCGCCCCGATGTTCATCATCGACTGGAAAGCGGGCGACTGCTGCGGGGCCAGCGACACCGAATGTGCGTCGGCGACCGCGTCCAGAGGCGGGGTGAGCACGCCCAGGACGACCGCGAGAAGCACCCAGAACAGGATGATCGGAATCGAGAGGATCCGCACCAACCGGGCGACGAGTGGACGACCCGGCTTGGAATGCGTTGTGCTCATACGGACTTCACCAAGCAGTAGACGAACGGGTGAACCTCGTCGTTGCTGCGGTCATCACGTACCTGACCGTCGACCACGACTCGACAGCGCAGGCTCTCGACGTCGGCGTCCCCTTGCGCGACGATGTTGGCCGACATCGAGGGCAGCGTCGTCACGATGGTGAACGACCACGGCAAGGTCGCGGCGTCGATCCGATGGGGTTGACCGTTTTCGTCCAGATAGTCGAGGTCGACGTGGCCACCCGGACCGGTCAACTCGTAGGTGATGTGCTTGGGGTTGAACGGTTCGGTCAGACCGGAATTCGCGTCGACGGCCGTGGCCGCCCGGCGGTCGGTGACTGTGTCACGGATGCGGACCACCGCGTATGCCCCGATCGAGACCACGACCACGAGGACCAGTGGCATCCACGTTCTTGCCATCAGTCGGAGCACCGATCGCCGCCTCCCATCGTGCGCCGATGGGCGGAACTCGAGTTCCGTCACGGCAACGGGAGCACTTTACCTCCCCGAAACGGCAGTCCGCTCGCCGGGTTAGGCGCCGCGGGCGCCCGTTGTGCTCAGCTGCGGCTGTCCTCGAGTTCGTAGTCCAACTGTGGCGGTGCTTCCGCGGTGCCGGGAATTTCGGTGCCGCCGATCGGGCACCGCGCGGTCTCGGGCAGCTTGAGCAGGGCGATCGCGCCCACCACGCACGCCCCCATCATGTAGTAGGCCGGGAACAGGCCGTCGCCGGTGGTGTTGATCATCCAGTCGTTGACGGCCGGGGCCGTGCCGCCGAAGATCGCCGTCGACACGTTGTAAGCGATCGCGAACCCGGCATAGCGCACCTGGGTGGGAAACATCGCCGGGAACGTCGCCGAGATCGTGGCCAGTTGCGGCATGTACAGCAGGCCCAGCACGGCGAAGCCGATCACGGCGCCCACGACGCCGGTGGACATCAGCAGGAACATCGGTATGCCCGCGACGAACAGCCCGATCAGCGAGATCCACCAGACCGGTTTGCGCCCGATGCGATCGGACAGCAGCCCGGCCAACGGCAGCACCAGCATCATCGAGAGCATGCCGATGATGGGCACCAGCAGCGACATGTCGGTGGACAGCCCGATGGTGTTCTCCAGATACGTCGGCATGTAGGTCAGCAGCGTGTAGTTGACGACGTTGAGCGCGACCACCAGCCCGCCCAGGCGCAGGATCGGACTCCAGTACTCGCGCAGTAGGTCGCGGAACTGGTTCTTGATGTCGTCCTCGCGCTGGCCGGACTCCGACAACTCCTTGAACACCGGCGTTTCGTCCAGCCGCGACCGCAAATACAGCCCGATCAGGCCGAGCGGGGCGGCGATCAGGAACGGCAGCCGCCAGCCCCAGGTGTTCATCTGGTCGTCGGTGAGCACCAACGAGAAGCCGAGCATCATCAGCGCGCCGGCCGAGAACCCCGCCAGGGTGCCGAATTCCAGGAAGCTGCCCAACACCCCGCGACGGCGTGTCGGCGCGTACTCGGCCATGAACGTCGCGGCACCGCCGTACTCACCGCCGGTGGAAAAGCCCTGGATCATCCTCAGCAGCACCATCAGCGCCGGCGCCCACAACCCGATCGCGGCGTAGCTGGGCACGAGCCCGACGCACAGGGTGGCGCCTGCCATCAGCAGGATCGTGACAGCGAGCACCCTGCGGCGGCCCAGTCGGTCGCCGAGCGGGCCCCAGACGAACCCGCCGAGCGGCCGGACCAAAAAGGACACCGCGAACGTCATCAGCGCCAGCAGTGTCGCCGTGGCCCCGTCACCGGGGAAGATCGCCGTGGCGATGTAGGAGACCCCGTAGGCGTACAGACCGTAGTCGAACCATTCGGTGAAGTTGCCGACGGCCGAGGCCGCGATGGCCTTTCTGACGGTGCCCGGCTCTTCGTGGGGTCCGGCGTCCTGCGTGCTGGCGGAGCCTTCGGAATCCACAGTTCCTCCTTGTGTGCGGTCCCCCCGACTAGCGCTATATACCCAGCGCGGCACTGTTTGTACACCGTTACATTTTTGGGGTGACTGCAGGCAGGTTTGCGCCGAGCCCGTCGGCCGATCTGCACATCGGCAACCTGCGCACCGCGGTGCTGGCCTGGCTGTTCGCCCGGTCCACCGGTCGGCACTTCGTCATCCGCGTCGACGACCTCGACGACCGCACGGACCCGGCCATCGCCGAGCACCAGTTGGCCGACCTCGCCGAGATCGGGCTGACCTGGGATCGGGTGGAGTGGCAGACCCGGCACCGCGACCGTTACGACGCCGCCATCGCCGAACTCGCCGATGCCGGACTGCTATACGAATGTTATTGCAGCCGAAGAGATATCGCGCAGGCGCCACGCGCTCCACACGCGCCGGAGGGGGCCTACCCGGGAACCTGCCGAGAGCTCACCGATGCGCAGCGCGAGGCCAGACGCGCCGAGATCGGTCGTCCGCCGGCGCTGCGATTGCGCACCGACGCGCTCGTACACACCGTCCACGACCTGTTGCACGGCGATTACACCGGCGCCGTCGACGACTTCGTGGTGCGTCGCGGTGACGGGGTCCCCGCCTACAACCTCGCGGTGGTCGTGGATGACGCGGCTCTGGGCATCGATCAGGTGGTGCGCGGCGACGACCTGCTGGCGTCCGCACCCCGGCAGGCCTATCTGGCCAGGTTGCTCGGCTACCCGGAGCCGACGTACGCCCACGTCGCCCTGGTGCTCAACGAGGACGGCGTCCGGTTGGCCAAACGCGACGGCGCCGTGACGCTCGCCGAGATCGGCCGGCGACGCGCGATGGCGCAGATCGGCGCGTCGTTAGGCTGGCGGGCGGACAATCTCGAGGAGATGCTGGCGCAGTTCGAGCCGTCGCGCCTGCCGCGTCAACCCTGGATCTACCGCCCGGACTGAACCAGGGCGTCGCGGAACCGGGGGTGGGCGATGTCGGCGAGCGCCTCGGCGCGCTCGCGCACGGTTCTGCCTTCCAACTCCGCGGCGCCGTATTCGGTGACGATCACGTCGACGTGGTGTCGGGGAGTGGTGATCAGGGCGCCCGCGTCGAAGCGCGGCACGATCCGCGACTGCAGCACCCCGTCCTTCTCGAACGTGGACGGCAGGCAGATCAGCGAGCGGTCCGACAGTTCGAGGCCGGCGCCCGCGACGAAGTCCTCGGCGCCGCCGACGCCGCTGAACTGGCTGCCGCCGATGGTGTCGGCGACCACCTGGCCGTGCACGTCGATCGCGAGCGCGCCGTTGATCAAGATCATGTCGTGGTTGGCGCCGATCACCTCCGGCGCGTTGACGATCCCGACCGGAAGGAAGGCGACCTCGGCGTTACCGTTCAACCACGCATACAGCTCGGCCGAGCCGAACGCGAACGTCGTCACGCTCACCCCGGCGTATTGGCCCTTCCTGTTGTTGGTGACCTTGCCCGCCCGGTGCAGCCGCATGCAGCCGTCGGTGAACATCTCGCTGTGCACGCCGTATTCGCCGCCGTCGCCGTCGGCGAGCAGCGTGGCGATCTGATTGGGGATGGAGCCGATGCCGGTCTGCAGGGTGGCTCCCGGCGGGATGAACGCGACGGCGTGCCGCGCGATCGCCTTGTCGACGTCGGTGGGCTCCGCATCGCCACCGGGCAGCGTGAGCGGCGCCTCGGTCGAGTTGACCAGGATGTCGATCTCGTCGACATGCAGTGCGTGGCGCCATTTTTCGCCGAGCCCGAAGGTTCGGGGGAACGCGTCGGAGGCCTCGACGACAAGCACTCGGTCGGGATCGGCGCCCGCACGGCGCAACTCGTCGACGGTGCCGCCTGCGTGCAGTGAGAGCGAACACCAACCGTCCGCGTCGGGCGGGGTGGCCACGGTCGTCATCACCCGCGGCGCCTGATGCTCCATGAGCGGCCCGAACCGGCGGAAGTCGGCGGGCACGAACTCGATGTCGGCGCCCGCGCCGAGCAGTGCGCGCTCCAGAGGTCCGTAGAAGCCCGACAGATAGCGCACCCCGGGTCGGGAGAACAGTTCGGTGCCGACCGCGAGCAATGCGCCGTAGACGCGCAGATCCGTCCAGTCGTCGCGCTCGCCGAGGGCACGCAACACCGCAGGCGGCTGGCCGGGACCGAGCGGCATCCCGAGCGTGTCGGCGGGTCGCAGGCGCGCGGCGGCCTGGTCGGCGGCGAGTTCTTCGGGCATCACAGCTCCATCTGGCCCCACGGCGCACCGTAGGCCGTCAACAGTTCCAGAAACGGCACGGCGTCGAAGGCCTCCGGTCCCAGAACCCCGGAGCCCGACCAGGTTCCGTTGGCCAGAAGCTCCAGCGCGACAACGGGATTGATCGCGGTCTGCCACACCACGCACTGGTGCCCGTACTCGGCCATCGACCACTCGTTGTCGACGACGTGATACAGGTAGGTCGAGCGCGGGTTGCCGTCGGAGCCGGTGCCCGTCACCCACACCCCCGCGCATGTCTTACCGCGCATCTTCGGGCCCAGTGTGGCGGGATCGGGCAGACAGGAGGCCACCACATCGCGCGGACTGACCTCGACCGGCCCTACCCGGACCTTCTCGGTGCGGTCCAGGCCGAGCTTGTGCAGCGTCTTGAGCACGTCGATGAACTCCTCGCCGAGCCCGTACTTGAACGTCGCACGCTTGCAGTCGATCCAGCGCGGCATCAACAACACCTCCTCATGCTCGACGTTGACGCACTCGACCAGACCGATGCCGTCGGGAAAGTCGAACACCTCGGGCTCGCTGAACGGTTCGGTGGTGAACCAGCCGCGGCCGGCCTCCCAGATGACCGGTGGGTTGAGGCACTCCTCGATGGTGGTCCAGATGGAGAACGACGGGGCGAACTCGTAGCCGTCGACGGCCAGGTCGGACCCGTCGCGGGTGCCGAGCTCGTCGATCTCGGAGAACAGGTGGTCGGCCGCGTAGCGCGCGAACACATCCGACAGCCCCGGTTCGACGCCGATGCCCACCAGCGCCAGCCGGCCCGCCGCCGTCCACCGGGCCTCGTCGGCGAACTGCTCGTCGCCGAGTTTGACGCCGGTGAGTTCGTACGGCTTGTCCGGATCGGGCCGCGACAGGCTCATCGCCATGTCGAGATAGTCCGCGCCGCCCGCGAGTGCGCCGGTGAAGATCGACATCACGAACCGGGGATCGACGGCGTTGAGCACATGGGTGATGCCGTGGCGCCGAACGAGTTCGGCCACCGCATCGGCCGAACCGGCGTCGACGTGCGCGGCGCGAAACCGCGCGTCACCCGCCGCGGCGGCCCGCTGTGCGCGGCTCTCGTCGTAGTCGGCGACGACGAGCGCGTCGTAGAACCCTCGACGCACGGCGATCGAGCAGAACGCCGCCCCCACCCCGCCGGCACCGACCAACAGAATCCGCATGGGCTAGGACGCTATACCGTGATTTCACTGCAGCGCCACGGAAAGCGAAGCCATCCCGCGCAGCGTCAGGTTCGGCTTGTACACCGGTTCGGCGGCCATCCGCGCGCGCGGGAACCGGGCGGTGAGCGCGGAAAGCGCGACGGCTCCCTCCAGCCGGGCCAGCGGCGCGCCGAGACAGAAGTGCACACCCTTGCCGAACCCCAGATGCCGGATGGTCCCCCGGTCGGGATCGAACTCACCGGGGCGTTCGACGGCGGCGGGATCGTGGTTGGCCGCCGCCAGCAGCAGCATCATCACGTCACCCCTGGGAATCGCGACGTCGCCGACGGTCATATCGTCGGCGGCGATCCGGCTGGTCAGCTGCACCGGCGGTCGTACCGCAGTGTCTCTTGGACGACGGCCGACACCCGTTGCGGGTTGTCGCGCAGCGCATTCCACTGCGCAGGGTGGCGAAGCAGGGCCAACGTCGCGTTGGCGATCAGGTTCACCGTCGTCTCATGGCCCGCGACGAGCAGCAGGTTGCAGGTCGCAACGATCTCATCTTCGCTGAGTTGATCTCCGGCCTCCTCCACGCCGACGAGGGCCGACATCAGGTCCTCGCCGGGCTCGGCGCGTCGCCGTGCGATCAAGTCGCGCAGGTACTCGCGCAGCCACAGCCCGGCGTCCACGATTTCGTCGAAGTTGCCGTGGGCCTGCCCGGTGACGGTGTAGATCGGATCCAACGCCCTGGCCAGAATCGCCGAGGCCCGGCTGAAATGCGGCTCGTCGTCGATCGGGACACCGAGAAGCCGACAGATCACCGCGACCGGAAGCGGATAGGCCAGATCCGCGACCACGTCGAACTGCCCCGCGTCGGCCGCCTTGTCCAGCAGCGCGTCGACCATCGCGACGATGTCGGGCTTTAGCGCCCTGACCACCTTCGGCGCGAAGGCCTTGCTGACCAGCCCGCGCAGCCGGGTGTGGTCGGGTGGGTCGAGGAACAGAAAGCTCGGCGGGCCCACCTGTCGCGTCTCGGCCTCCTCGCCGGCGGCCTGGCGCTGCGCGAGCGTGGCCTTCGACCGGTCGTTGGCCGACGACGGATGGCGCAGGATCTCGTCGCAATGCGCATACGAGGAGAAGACCGTCAACGTCATCTCCGGCAGTCGCATCGGTCCGGCGTCCCGGATCTGCCGGTAGGCCGGGTACGGGTCCGCCCGGTTCGACGGGTCGAGCAGCGTCAGCAGCAGCGCCTGCGGGTCCGCGGTCGAGCTCATCTGTCTATTGTGCACGTGTCGAGTAGTACCGGCCCAACACTTTTTCGCGTAGCTCGTCGAAGTCACCGGCTTTGATCGCCTCCCGGATCTGGTCGACCAGCCTGATCACGAAGCGTTCGTTGTGGATGGTGCACAGCGTCGCCGACAGCAGCTCCTTGGCCTTGAACAGGTGGTGCAGGTAGGCGCGGGTGTAGTGGCCGCAGGTGTAGCAGTCGCACTCGTCGTCGATGGGCCCGAAGTCGCGGCGGTAGCGGGAGTTGGTGACGTTGAAGCGCCCGGTCGCGGAGTAGACCGCGGCGTTGCGCGCGACGCGTGACGGCGACACGCAGTCGAAGGTGTCGGCGCCGGCGGCGACGGCGTTGAACAGGTCGTCGGGCTCGCTGATACCGAGCAGGTGCCGGGGTTTGTCGGCGGGCAGTTCGCTGCTGACCCAGCCGACGATGGTGGCCAGGTTCTGTTTCTCCAACGCCCCGCCGATGCCGTACCCGTCGAAGCCGACCCCGTCGTCGCCGACGATCTCGGTCAGCCCGCGCGCCGCCTGCCTGCGCAGGTCCTCGTACTGGGCGCCCTGCACCACACCGAACAACGCCTGCCGCGGTCCGGCGCCGTCGGCGCGGGTCAGGCGGCGGTGTTCGACGATGCACCGCACCGCCCAGTCGTGGGTGCGCTGTACCGAGCGCTCCTGGTAGCCGCGGGTGTTGACCAACGTGGTCAGCTCGTCGAACGCGAAGATGATGTCGGCGCCGAGTTGGTGCTGGATGCCGATCGACACCTCGGGGGTGAACCGGTGGGTGGAGCCGTCCAGATGCGAGCGGAACGTCACCCCGTCGTCGTCGACGTCGGCCAGCCGCTCCTTGCCCTCGGCGATGATGTCGTCGGCCTGCACCCGCTCGGCGTCCATCGCCAGCACCTTGCGAAAGCCCGCGCCCAGCGACAGCACCTGAAACCCGCCGCTGTCGGTGAACGTCGGCCCCGGCCAGTTCATGAACTTGCCCAAACCGCCCGCCGCCGCGACGATATCGGGCCCCGGCTGCAGATAGAGGTGGTAGGCGTTGGCCAGGACCGCTTGTGCACCAATCTCTTTCATGGTTTCTGGCAGCACGGCCTTGACCGTGGCCTGGGTGCCCACCGGAATGAAGGCCGGGGTGTGGATGTCGCCGTGCGGCGTTCGGATCACCCCCGCCCGACCGAGTCGGCCCGGCAGTTCTGACTCAATGCTGAAAAACGGGCCGTCCACGCCGTAGATTCTCCCACTGTGAGGTTGCGGTGGATTGTCGCCTGCGCATCGGCGCCGGCTTTCGGGTGGGCATTGACCGGGTGCTCGTCGGCCCCGCCGGAATACCAACCCGCGCCGGGCACACTGGTCTCCGGCACGGCGCAGGTCACCGTCAACGGTCAGGACACCGGCGTCACCGATGCCGTGCAGTGCGATTCGACCGGAACGCTGACCACCATCACCACCGGCGACGAGGCCGCCGGCGTCACCGCCATGATCTCCAACCGCGACGAGCTGGTGGCCGAGTCGGTCACGATCCGCGATCTCGGCGGTTTCACCGGCAGCTACAACAACGGCCTCGGCGACACGGCCGCCTCCGAAGTCTCGATGATCGGCAGAACCTACGACATCACGGGCACCGCCGACGGCTTCGCCACCGACAATCCGAGCTTCCGGACCTCGGGCACATTCGCGATCAAGGTGTCCTGCTGACGCACCGGCGGACCCGCGGTCGCCGCTTTTTTTCGCCCAAATCGCCCGTCGCGGCCGATGCCGCGCACCATACTGCCTGAGGATGGTCTGCCGATCTTGACGGATCACAACTACACAAAGGAGACAGTGGTGAAGCATGGATTACTGGTCGCCATAGGCGGCGCGGCGATCGTGGTCGCAGGACTGACCGGCTGTTCATCGGACGACAGCAGCACGTCAGCGGAAAACGAAAGCCCAGCCGCGACTGCGGAGACCACTGCCGAGACCACCGCTGAGGCCACCGCCACCGCGGAAGCGGGCTCGGGCGAAACCAGGGTCACCATCGACGGCCAGGATCAGGAAGTCACCGGCACGGTGGTGTGCAGCGCGATGGGCGGCAACATGAACATCGCGATCGGCGACGCGGCCACCGGCATCGCGGCCGTGGTCAGCGAGGGTGACGAACCCACGGTGACGTCGGTCGGTCTGGGCAACGTCAACGGTGTGACGCTGGGCTACCAGAGCGGCACCGGACAGGGTGAAGCCACCGCGGAAAAGGACGGCAACAGCTATCACATCACCGGCACGGCCACCGGCGTGGACATGGCCAACCCGATGCAGCCGGTGGAGAAGCCCTTCGAGATCGAGGTCACCTGCCCATAGGCGACCCAATAGCTTGACAGCGAGGCGGCGGCGTCCCTGACCGGGGCGCCGCCGTTGCTGTGTCTGCCTTGCGAGTACCTACGGTGTGACGGCGGGCAACGTGTACCCGGCCGCGGACTGCCGCAACTGCCAGATCTGTGCCGGGCACAACTCGTTGACGGCCTGGTTGATCAGGTAGGCGCCCTGGTAGTAGTCGCTGGTGTGGAAGTCCGCCTTCACCTGCTCGACCAGTTCTGCGTAACCCACCTGTGCGCCGACTCGCTCGCAGATGCTGTTGCCGTAACCGATCGCGGCCTCGGCGTTGGGGAAGTTGTAACCGGGCCGAACATGCACGTTGACGAGGTAGGCGACGGAGTCGGCGTGGACGGGAGGAGCCAGCGCGACGGCGGCTCCGGCAGTGACCATTGCGGCGAGTACCAGCTTCATGAAGCGAAACCATACGCGGACGGCCGCTCCGATACCTAGGCTTGTCGCCATGAAGTTCTTTGCCGCAGTAGTGATGGCGTGCGGACTGCTGGCCGCACCGATGGTTGTCGCGGGGCCCGCGACGGCGTCGCCGGGCTATTGCGACGGGCCGGACTGTGTCCCCTATCTCAATCGCACCGCCGCCGCCGGCGAGCATTGCGTGCAGAACACCCGCTACAACTTCGGTGTCGATGCCTCGGGTAACACGCTGGCGTGCAGTTCGCGCAGCGTCTGGATCGCGGCGCCGCCGCTCGTCGGGGTGCGCACGCTGCGGCTTCCCTGCGGTGAGGACACCGGCGTGGCGCAGTCACCCGACGGGGTGCCGCTCAGCTGCATCGACGGCGCGTGGACCGCCGACTACAGCTGGACCTTCTACCGGTAGCCACATCCCCTATGGTCGAACTCGCGCGTTGCGTGAGTTTACGAGCCAAGGGGTACAGGGGGAGCGTGCCGATCGATACGCATCCTCGTCCGATGGACTCGCTTCGAATCGAGGTACCGGCGACCGCGGATCGACTGGCAGACATCCGGCGCCGCCTGTCGTCCTGGCTGGCCTCGACGCAGGTGCCCGACCAGATCGCCACCGACATGGTGCTGGCCGCCAACGAGGCGGCCACCAATTGCATCGAACACGCCTACCGCGGCGACGAGTCCGGCGTGGTCCAGGTGGAGGCCGCCCGGGAGGGTGACCGGGTTGTGGTGTGCGTCACCGATTTCGGCTCCTGGCGGACACCGCCCCGCCAGCCGGGCACCCGCGGCCGGGGCATGGCGATCATGCGCGCGGTCGGCGACCGCGTCGAACTGGACGCCTCGGACACCGGCACCACGGTGCGCATCAGCGTCGACGTGACCGACTCCGGTTAGGAATTCGGAAGCCGGACCACCTGGACGAAGAACTCGTCGATCTGGCGCACGGCGTTCATGAACTGGTCGAGATCCACCGGTTTGGTGACATAGGCATTGGCATGCAGTTTGTAGCTGCGCAGGATGTCCTCTTCCGCCGAGGACGTGGTGAGCACCACCACCGGGATGTGGCTCAGGTCCGGATCGGATTTGATCTTCTCCAACAGTTGCCGTCCGTCGTACTTCGGCAGGTTGAGGTCGAGCAGGATTAGGTCCGGCCGCGGCGCGTCCTGAAAGCGGCCGCGCCGGTACAAGAAATCCAGCCCCTCCTCGCCGTCGTGGGCGACGTGCAGGGTGTTGTTGATCTTGTTGTGTTCGAAGGCCTCCCGAGTGATCAGCTCGTCTCCCGGGTCGTCCTCGACGAGCAAGACGTCTATCGCCCGACCAGATGTCATGCGGTGTCTCCTTCCAGAGCGGCCGCGGCGGGTTCCCCTGCAGCGACGGGATCAGCGACGGGAATCGTGAAACGGAACCTGGCTCCGTCGGTGTAGTCGGTGTCGATCCAGATGCCGCCACCGTGGTGTTCGACGATCTTCTTGCACAACGCCAGCCCGATACCGGTTCCGGTGTAGACGTCGCGACCGTGCAGCCGTTGGAAGAGCACAAACACCTTGTCCGCGAACTCCTCGGAGATGCCGATCCCGTTGTCGGTCACGGTGATCAGCCAGGAACCGCCACGCTCGTCGGAATCGACCTCGCAGTCGATGACGATGCGGGGCGTGACGCCGTCCCGGCGGAACTTCATCGCGTTGCCGATCAGGTTCTGCCACAGCATTGTCAGCAACGTGGGGTCGCCGGTGATCTGCGGCAACTGTCCCTTGCGCACGATCTCGGCCTCGGTCTCGTCGATGGCCGTGGCCAGGTTCGCCAGCGCGTCGTCAAGTGCGTCGTCGAGGCTGACCTGCGCCTCGGTCGAGTTGAGCCTGCCGACGCGGGAGAACGTCAACAGGTCGTTGATCAGAACCTGCATGCGTTTGGCGCCGTCGACGGCAAAGCCGATGTATTCCTTGCCGCGGCCGTCGAGTTGGTCACCGTAGCGCTTTTCTAGCAACTGACAGAACGAGGCCACCTTGCGCAGGGGTTCCTGCAGATCGTGCGAGGCGACATAGGCGAACTGCTCCAGTTCGGAGTTGGAGCGTTGCAGTTCGAGCGCCTGATCGGCCAACTGTGCGCGCGCCGAGCGTGTCGACTCGAGTTCCTCGACGATGCGCTGGCGCATGTCTTCGACGTCGGTGGCGATCGCGCGGATGTCCCTCGGACCCCGCGGCACGATCTTCTCGTCGAAACTGCCATCGGTGATCTTGCGGCAGGCCGCGGCCAGCACCGAAAGCGGCCGGGTGACGGCGGTGCGCACCAGCACCGCCAGCAGAACCGTGGCCAGCAGAAACATCGCGGCGAGTGCGGCCAGAATCACGTTGCGCCACAAGCGAATCTGTTCGAGTTCGGCGACGGCGTCCTGGCGGGCCTGCAGCAGGTTGCGGTTCTGCACGTCGAACATCGACCGCAACACGTCGAATTCCGCCTTGCCGCGCTCGGCGGTGCCGGCGTCCAGAATCGCGGGTCGGCCCGGAGCCACGGCGGCGATCAGCGGTTCCACATACGACTCGCGCCACGCCGCCGCTCCCTGCTCGACCGCGTCCAGATCGCCGATCAGCTCCGGTCGGTACCCGACGAGATCCCGAATCTCCTGCGCAGTGTCGCGTTCGAGGTCTCGGCCCTTGAAGTAGGGCTCCAGGAACAGTGGGTTCGCGGTGATCGCATAGCCGCGCACCGCCGTCTCCTGGTCACGCAGCGCGCCCTGCAACTGGTAGGCCGCGATGCGCGCCGGCTGAACGTCGAAGGTCAGGGCACGGGTCACGTCGTCGGTTCTGGCGAACAGCACCGCGACCGCGACGCCCCCGGCCAGCACCACGATCACCATGATCGAGAGCACGAGGTTCTGCCAGCCCTGCACCGTGGGCGGCCATCTCATTCGCCCGCCGTCCGCTCCACCCGCACGACGGCGATGTCGTCGCTGATCCCGCCGACGGACTGGGCGCGCCGGTCGACGTCATCGATCAGCGCGCTGACGAACTCGGCGGGCGGCAGGTGCGCGTAGGACCTGGCCACCTCGAGCAGGCCCGCTTCGCCGAGGCGCTCGTTACCCCGGCCCGACCGCCCCTCGAACAGGCCGTCGGTGAGCAGTACCAGGCCGTGCCCGGGCGGGAGGTCGAACTTGTTCAACGGCCACAGGTAGCCGTTGAGCCCGAGCGCGGGCCCGACCGCGGGTTCCAGCCATTCCACGGTGTCCGGGCCGTGCACCAGCATGCCGGGATGACCGGCCGACACGACGTCGAAACCCAGTCCTTCGGGGTGGATGGCGACCGACAGCACCGTCGCGAAGATGCTCGAACCGGGACGTTCGGTGGTCAGCACGCGTTCCAGCTGACGCATCCGCTCGTTGCCGCGCAGTCCGGCGAAGGTCAACGCCCGCCACCCGATCCGCAGCGCCACGCCCAGCGCGGCCTCGTCGGGCCCGTGTCCGGCCACGTCGCCGACCATGACGTGCACGGTGCGGTCCGGGGTCTGGACGAAATCGTAGAAGTCGCCGCCGAGCAGGGCGTGCTGCCGGCTCGGCCGGTACTGAGCGACGATGTCGACACCGGGCGGATCCAACAGCAGCGGCGACGGCAGCAGCCCACGCTCCAGCCGGGCGTTCTCGTTGGCGCGCAGTTCACTGGCGTGCAGTTCGACCGCGGTCAACTCGGCGCGTTTGCGCTCGACGGCATACAGCAGCGCGCGGTGCAGGGTCTCCGGCTCCACGCGGCCCTTGACCAGATAGTCCTGCGCACCCGCCGCGACGGCCGAGACTCCGAAGTGCTCGTCGTGAAGGCCGGTCAACACGACGATCGGCATCGTGGGGTCGCGCCTGGCCACCAGGTCGAGCGCCTTGATGCCGTCGGCGTCGGGCAGGTTCAGGTCCAGCAACACGCAGTCCGGGCGCTGCGCGGCCAACATCTGCTCGGCCGCCTCCATCGACGGGGCCCACCGCACGGCGATCTCCGCCGTGGCGTCGGCGATCAACTCCTCAACCAGAATCGCGTCAGCTCGGTCGTCCTCGACGAGGAGCACCGAGAATGGCCGGCTGCTGCCGCCCGTCGAAATCACATCGCCACCCGCTGACTCGGGGTCGTAAAGCGCACGCACCAGTAACCAGGCCTCCCACGTTGGTCACCGTGGTCGCCCTGACCCTTCTTTAGTGACGTTTCAGACAATAGCGGGCCTTCCCCACACCCGCCGATAAGTACGGTTTCCGTCCGGTCGGCGCGCTGGGGAGGGCATTGGCGGTGGCGGAGGGATTTGAACCCTCGGACGGGGGTTACCCGTCACACGCTTTCGAGGCGTGCTCCTTAGGCCGCTCGGACACGCCACCGCGTTGCAGCTTACCGACCAGCGCACCGACAGCCCAAATGCGGCGGCTTGGGTGTGATTTCTTTTCGCTCAGCGAAAGTTTTCACGCCCGAATCGCTGCCCAGCGAAGAACTGCTCGAGCGGCGCAGCGCACTCATCAGCCAACACCCCGCCGCGCACCTGCACGCGATGCGTCAACCGCCGGTCGCGGACCACGTCCCACAATGAGCCCGCCGCCCCCGTCTTCGGTTCCCAGGCCCCGAACACCAGCCGCGCCACCCGCGCCATGACCAGCGCTCCCGCGCACATCGTGCAGGGCTCGACGGTGACCGCGAGCGTGGTGCCCGCCAGCCGCCAGCCGTCGCCGAGGGCAGCCGCGGCGGCCCGCATCGCCACGATCTCGGCGTGCGCGGTCGGGTCACCCAGCGCTTCGCGGGCGTTGGCGGCGCGGGCCAACTCGGTGCCGTCGGGCCCGATGATCACCGCGCCGATCGGCACGTCACGGGATCCCGCACCGCGGGCGGCGTCCAGCGCGGCGCGGATGAGCTCTTCGTCCGTCCTCCTCACGATTTGTGTGCGCTTACGAGCGGTACGCGCAACAAAACGCACACAAATCGCACGTCATCGGCCCAGGCGGTCGAGCACCTTCGACAGCTCATCGGCGAAGCCCATCTCGCGGGCGATCCGGCCCAGCTGCTCGTCGGCGTACAGGTCGGTCTCGTCGAGGATCACCCCGAGCACCCCGTCGGGGAGGCCGACGTCGGACAGCAGGCCCAGGTCGCCTTCCTCGAACGGTTCGGCTTCGTCGAGGTCCTCCGGGCCGATGTCGGCGTCCAGCTCCTCGAGCACCTCGGCGGCGATGTCATAGTCCAGCGCGGCGGTGGCGTCCGACAACAGCAGCCGCGTGCCTGCCGGGGCGGGCCGGACGATCACGAAGAATTCGTCGTCGACGTCCAGCAACCCGAAGACCGCTCCGGCGCTGCGCAATTCGCGAAGTTCGGTCTCGGCGGCGGATAAGCTCGTCAGAGCCGCTCGACGCATCGGTGCGCAACGCCACTTACCGTCTTCACGCACGACCGCGACACCGAAGCCGTCCGGCGTATCGGTTTGCTCTCGTGCCGGCGCACGCTGTGCTCCCATGTCGGCTTACGGTAGTCGCCGACCAGGTCATTTACCAGGAGAGCACCTGGAGCCTGACGTCGGGCGATGCCACGAGATGTGCCAACCTGAACAGGTGACGAAAACGCCGGTATGCGTGGTCGGCCTTGGATTGATCGGCGGCTCGGTGATGCGCGCCGCCGCGGCCGCCGGGCGGGAGGTTTTCGGCTACAACCGCTCGGTGGAGGCCGTCGCGGCCGCCAGCGCCGACGGCTACGACGCCACCGACGACATCGACGCGGCGCTGGTCCGGGCGTCCGATAGCAAGGCGCTCATCGTGCTGGCCGTTCCGATGCCTGCGCTGCCGCAGATGTTGGGCCACGTCACCGAGACCGCTCCCGAGTGCCCGTTGACCGACGTCACCAGCGTGAAAAGTGCTGTGCTGCAAGAGATCCAATCTTTCGGGCTGCTGGACCGCTTCGTCGGCGGCCACCCGATGGCCGGCACTGCGCACTCGGGCTGGGCGGCCGGCGACGCCAGGATGTTCGTCGACGCGCCGTGGGTGATCAGCGTGGACGACCACGTCCGGCCCGACGTCTGGGCCCAGGTGATGGAGCTGGCGCTGGACTGCGGCGCGTTCGTCGTACCCGCCCGTTCGGACGAACACGATGCGGCGGCCGCCACGATCTCGCATCTGCCGCATCTGCTCGCCGAGGCGCTCGCCGTCACGGCGGGTGAGGTTCCGCTGGCGTTCGCGCTGGCCGCCGGGTCGTTTCGGGACGGCACCCGCGTCGCGGCCACCGCGCCGGACCTGGTGCGGGCGATGTGTGAGGCCAACGCCGAACAGCTGGTTCCGGTGCTGGACCGCACGCTGGAGCTGCTGAGCCATGCCCGCGACGCGCTGGTCGCCAAGAATCCGCTGAGCGATCTGGTCGACGCCGGTCACGCCGCCCGGGTGCGCTACGACAGCTTCGGCAGGCCCGAGATCGTGACGATCGCCATCGGGGAAGAGCGCTGGCGTGAGGAACTCGCCGCCGCGGGCCGCGCAGGCGCGGTGATCAGATTCGCTCTGCCAACCCTGGATAGTCGAGGGGGAAGCCCTCGGCGTCGACGGTGATCGTGGTGTCGGCGACCGGCGAGTGCAGTTTGATCCCGTCGGCCGCGCTGCTGTAGCTGATCATCGCGGTGGCCACCGAGACCTCCGGCAGCCGCACGTAGACCACCGGGCAGGTGACCGAGTCCGAGCGCTGATGCAGCCCGGTGCGCCGGATCGGCAGGGCGTTGAAGAACGGGCTGAAGACCACGTCGACGTCGAGTGCGCCGTCGAAGGCAGAGCGGGTCGACTGGCCGGTGTGGTCCTGCACCAGCCACATGTTCTCGTCGTCACGGGCGATCGACAGCTGGCGTTCCCGCTCGGCGAGGGTAACGGTGAGCGAGAGCCGGTTCGTGGCTCCGGCCTCGTCGGTCACCAGGTTGTAGGACGCGGAGAACGCCGGATGCGACGCGGTCGCAGCCGAAACGATCCGGCCGTAGGCCTTGATCCGGTTGCCGGCCAGCTGCACCCGCACCGACTCCATGCGCGCCAAATCGTGCGCCTGCCACGTCAACATCGCCGGCCATGCGTTCTGGGTCGCATCGGTATTGCCTGCGTCGCTCACCCCTCTACGGTAAGCGACGGGTCCCCTCGCCCGTAGCGCGGCTCCGAACCACCGGTCGCGGGCGCCCGCTGCCGGGATTCGAGCGCGACCTCGTCGCCGAGCAACGGCTGCGGCATGCGACGCAGTTTCTGTAACCGCCCGGAACCGGGCACCGACACCCAGACAGCGAACGCCAGCGCGGCGTCGAAAATCAGCGCCAGCGCGGTGACCATCAGCGCGCCGACCAACGCGATGTGGAACTGGCGCACCTTGATGCCGTCGATCAGGTAACGGCCCAGACCGCCGAGGCTGGCGTAGGCCGCGACGGTCGCGGTCGCCACGATCTGCAACGTGGCGGTGCGCAACCCGCCCAGGATCAGCGGTAGCGCGTTGGGCACCTCGACGCGCAGCAGCACCTGCCGTTCGGTCATGCCCATCGAGCGGGCCGCGTCCACGACGGTGGGCTCCACGTTGGCGATACCGGCGTAGGTGCCTGCGAGCAGCGGCGGGATGCCCAGCAACATCAGCGCGACCGTCGGCGGAACCAACCCGAGGCCCCACAGCAGTACCCCGAGCAGCAGCACCCCCAGCGTGGGCAGCGCGCGCAATGCGTTGACGCCGGTGACGATGACGAACGTGCCCCGCCCGGTGTGCCCGATGAGCATCCCGATCGGGACCGCGATCAGCACCGAGAAGACCACCGCCAGCACGGTGTACTCCACGTGCTCACCGATGCGCGCGGCGATGCCCGCAGGCCCGCCCCAGTTGGCGGCGGTGAAGATGAACGACAGCGCGTCGGAAAGAAAGTCCATCGGGCTCATCCGGCGACCGCCTTGATCCGATCGGCGCGGCTGATCCGCGCGGTGCGGGTCCAGGGCGTCGCCGCCCGGCCGGCGAGCATGATCAGGGTGTCGACGACGATGGCCAGTAGGAAGATCGCGATGATGCCCGCGATGATCTGATCGCTCTTGTTGGACTGGTAGCCCTCGGTGAACCAGGTTCCCAGCCCGCCGATGCCGATCACCGACCCGACCGACACCATCGAGATGTTGGTCACCGCGATGACGCGCAGGCTGGCGACGAGCACCGGAATCGACAACGGAAGTTCGACCTTGAGCATCCGGAACAGCGGGCGGTAGCCGACCGCGGTGGCGGCGTCGCGCACCGCCTCGGGCACGGCGTCGAGCGCTTCGGGCACCGCGCGCACCAGCAGCGCGCAGGTGTAGAGCGTCAGCGCGACGATGACGTTGGCCTCGTCGAGGATCCGGGTCGGGATGATCAACGGCAACACCACGAACAGCGCCAGTGACGGAATGGTGAAGATGATGCTCGCCGTCACGGTCGTCAACCGCCGAAGGTAGGCGGTCCGCTGCACCAGCGCACCCAGCGGCACGGCGATCAGCAGCCCGAGCACGATCGGCATCAGCGACAGCCGCACATGGATCACCGTCAGAGCCCAGGCGGCGTCGAGATGGGTCAGCAGGTAGCGCACTAGCCGGCCCGCTGTTCCTTCAGCGCCGCCAGCACGTCGTCGGCCAGCACACCGCCGATCGGCTTACCGTCGGCGTCGACGGCCACCCCGACGCCCGACGGCGCCGACAGCGCGGCGTCGAGCGCCTGACGCAACGAGTCCTCGCGGGTGAACAGCGATCCGCCCGCGGTGGTGCTGTCGTAGAGCGAGCTGCCGTTGCGGTGCAACTGCACCCCGTCGGCGTCGATCCACGCATACGGGGTGCCGTCGGGCTTTTTGACCAGCACCCAGTCGCCCGGGCCCAAGGCGAGCGCGTCGACCTCCGCTTCGGTGACGGACCGGATGTCATGCAGCGGAAGGCCGGTGGAGTGACGGAACTGCAGGCCTCGGTAGCCGCGGTCGGCACCGATGAACCCCGCGACGAAATCGTTGGCCGGATTGGACAGCAGCCGGGCCGGTGCGTCGTACTGCTGCAACACGCCACCCCGACCGAATACCGCGACCTTCTCCCCGATCTTGATGGCCTCGTCGATGTCGTGGGTGACGAACACGATCGTCTTCTGCAGTTCGCTTTGCAGCCGCAGGATTTCGGTCTGCAGCTCTTCGCGGACCACGGGGTCCACCGCGCTGAACGGCTCGTCCATCAACAGGATCGGCGGGTCGGCGGCCAGCGCCCGCGCCACCCCGACCCGCTGCTGCTGGCCGCCGGACAGTTGGGCGGGATAGCGGTTGCCCAGCGCGGGATCCAGCCCGACGCGTTCGAGTACGCCGAGTGCGGCTTTGCGTGCGGCGCGCCGGGATTCGCCTTTGAGCACCGGCACCGTTGCGACGTTGTCGACGACGCGTTGGTGCGGCATCAGGCCCGCGCTCTGGATGACGTAACCGATGCCCAGCCGCAGCTTCACGGGGTCGACGGCGGTGACGTCGTCGCCGTTGACGGTCAGCGTGCCCGACGTCGGGTCGATCATCCGGTTGATCATCCGCATCGAGGTGGTCTTACCGCAGCCCGACGGCCCGACGAACACCGCGAGCGTGCCCGTCGGCACCTCCAGGGTCAGATCGTCGACGGCGACGGTGCCGTCGGGATACCGTTTGGTGACGCCGTCGAAGACGATCATCCGCTGACCGGCTTGTCGAAGCCGTTGTCCTGGACCCATTTTCGGGCGGCCTCGTCGGGATCGACGCCGGCGTTACCCGAAACCGCGCTGTTCATCTCGATGAGCGCCTCGGTGGTGAGTTTGGCCGAGACCGCATCGAGCACGGTCTTGAGCTCGTCGGACTTCTTCTGCGAGCTGACCAGCGGCATGACGTTGGCGGCCGGGAAGTTGTTCTTGGGATCCTCGAGGACCACGAGGTCGTTCTGCGGGATCGCCGGTGCGGTGCTGAAGATGTTGGCGGCGGTCACGGTGCCGTCGACCAGCGCGCGCACCGTCGCGGGGCCGCCGCCGTCGTTGATCGAGACGAAGTTGCCCCGCGGGATATCGAGGCCGTAGTTCTGTTTGAGCCCGGGCAGGCCCTCGGCGCGGTCGAGGAATTCCGAGGACCCACCGAACTTGACCTCGGCGGAGTGCGCGGCGAGATCGCCGATGGTCTTGAGGTACCACTTCTCGGCGGTCTCGCGGGTGACGGCGACGGTGTCCTTGTCCTCGGCCGGCGAGGGCGGCAGCATCGACAGGTCACCGGGAAGCACCCGCAGCAGGGCCAACTCGATCGCGTCGGGTTTCGTCACGGTCGACGTCGGGTCGAAGTAGTTCAACAGGTTGCCGGTGTATTCGGGGATCAGGTCGATGGAGTGGTCCCGGACCGCCGGGACGTAGGTTTCGCGGCTGCCGATGCCGAATTGGCGGGAGATCGTGAAGCCGTTGGCTTCCAAGGCCTGCGCGTAGATTTCGGCGAGGATCTTGCTCTCCGGGAAGTCCGCGGAGCCGACGGCGATCGTCTTGAGGTCCCCGGACACCGTTCCGCCGCCCAGCGGATTGGAGCTGCCGCAGGCGGTCAGCACGGTGCTCACCAGCCCGAGGAGCAACGCCAGCACGGCCACCTTCCACCTGGCGACGTTGCCCATGCGTGGAGTCCTTTCGGCGCACTTGTCTGCCGACACTATCGACTGGTGGTTTCATTCGCCGTACGAAAGGGTCAAGATGGATCCATGACCAGCGATCCCGCGCGGCAGCCGGTACCCGAACCTGCCCGCGAGCCCTCAAGGGGAACGCCGCCTGAGGCGACCGGCACCGCGGGTGAGTACCTGCTGCACCCGGAGTCCGCGGTCAAGTTCACCCGCGCCGCGGCGCTGTGGTCGGCGTTGATCACCGGGTTCGTGATCCTGATCGTGCTGCTGGTGTTCATCATGCAGAACACCGACTCGACCACGATCAACTTCTTCGTGTGGGAGTGGAATCTGCCTGTGGGCGTGGCGATTCTGCTGGCCGCGGTGTGCGGCGGGCTGTTGACCGTCGCGATCGGCACCGCCCGCATGGTTCAGTTGCGCCGAGCGGCCAAGAAAAACCTAGGCGCCCGCGGCTAGTTCTGGCGTTTCCCCAGCGAGCTTGCCTTTGGCGAGTGCTTCGCTGCCCAGAAAGACGTCTTCCACGCGCGAATATTGCATCCGCACACCGACACGTTCGCGAGATGTACGTTAACGAGGAAAAGAGCGAGAGGCGGCCGCGTTAACGTACGTTTCGCGGAAAACCTGTGGCAACCCGCCGCGCTTAGGCCAGCGTCTTGAGGCCCTCGGCGATCAGCGGGCCGACCGCTTCGTCCACCTGCCCCGCATCGTCGGCGACGCCGCCGCCCATCCGGGCGCGGTAGGCGATGCCCGCGGCGATGATCGCCACCTTGAAGCACCCGAGCGCCAGGTAGAAGTCCCAGTTGTCCAGCGACTGACCCGACGCCGCCGCGTACCGGTTGGCCAGGTCGTCGACGTCGGGCATCAGCGGTGACGCCCACGCCGAGCTGGCGTGGATGACGTTGAACATCGGGTGGCGGTACACGCACATCAGCGCGGCATCGCTGATCGGGTCGCCGAGGGTGGACATCTCCCAGTCCAGCACCGCCAGCACCTTCGTGGCGTCGTCCGCGTCGAGCATCGTGTTGTCGATGCGGTAGTCGCCGTGCACGATCGAGCTGCGGCTCTGCGCGGGGATCGCCCCGGCCAGGACGCCGTGCAGGCGTCTGACGTCGGCGTCGTGAGGGTCGTCGTCCCGGCGCACGAGCTCCCACTGGCCGCCCCAGCGCCGGACCTGACGTTCCAGATATCCGCTGGGCTTGCCGAAGTCGCCGAGCCCGACCGCCTCCGGGTCGACGGAGTGCAGGTCGGCGAGCACCTTGATCAACGCGTCCACGCAGTCGCTGATCGCGGTCTTGTCGCCGAGCTGCTCGAGCTCGCTGGCGTAGCGCACCACCCGCCCGGACACGTACTCGACCATCTGGAACGGCGCGCCCAGCACGGCGTCGTCGTCGCTCATCGTCACCGCGGGCGCCACCGGGACCGGCGTGTCGGCCAGCGCGGCGACCACCCGGTACTCGCGGACCATGTCGTGCGCCGACGGGGTCAGGCCCTGCAGCGGCGGCCGTCGCAGCACCCACTTCGACGCGTCGTCGCGCACCAGGAACGTCAGGTTGGACCGGCCGCCGGCGATCAACTCGGCGCGCAGCTCACCGGCGCGGGCGATGCCGACCGAACGCAGATGACGGTCCAGTGCGGCGAGGTCCAGTCCCTCCGGGGAAGTAGTCACGGCCTTTGTCTACCACCTGCCTGATGGGCGGTTCGCGCAAGCGCTCACCACCGAAGGTTTCGCGGCAGCAGATCCCATACGTGTTCGGTGCCGTTCACCGACGCCACGTACAGCGGACCCTCGCGGGAGGACAGCAGCCGGGTGACGCCGGCGTAGTCGACGTTGACGCACAGCACCTTCTCGGTGCGCAGGATCGTGTGCAGCAGGCCGTTGATCACGCCGCCGTGGCTGAACACCGCGACGGTGTCCTCGTGGCTGCCCGCGGCCACCGCGTCCTGGACGGCCTCGTTGATGCGGGCCAGGAAAGCGCCCTCGTCCACGCTGCTGGGCAGGTGTCCGCTGGCCAGCCGGGCCAGCTCCTCGGGGAACTCCGCGGCGATCTGCTCGATCGGGATGTAGTGCGCGAGGTCCCGGTCGTATTCGGCGAGCCGCGCATCGATTTCGACCGGAAGGCCCAGCGCGTCGGCGACCGGCTGCGCGGTCTGGATCGCGCGGCGCTGCGGGCTGCTGAGCAGCCGGGTGATCGGGAACCGTGCCAGTGCGTCGGGCAGCCTCGCCGCCTGTTCGACGCCCTCTGCGGACAGGTCGGGATCGGAGCCCTGCCCCGGTTCACTGCGGTGCGGCAACGCATGCCGGATGAGTAGCAACTGCACCGTGACACCATAGAGCGATGGGATCCGACAAGGGATTTGCAGCTGACCTTTTCGATTTGACCGACCGGGTGGTGTTGGTCACCGGCGGCAGCCGCGGGCTCGGCCGGGAGATGGCGTTCGCGGCGGCGCACTGCGGCGCCGACGTGGTCATCGCCAGCCGCAAATACGACACCTGCGTGGCCACCGCGTCGGAGATCGCCGAGGCGACGGGCCGCAAGGCGTTCCCCTATCAGGTGCACGTCGGCCGGTGGGATGAGCTCGACGGGTTGGTGGCCGCCTCCTACGAGCAGTTCGGCAAGGTCGACGTGCTGATCAACAACGCGGGCATGTCGCCGCTGTACGAATCGCTGAACTCGGTCACCGAGAAGCTGTTCGACTCGGTGATCAACCTCAACCTCAAGGGCCCGTTCCGGCTGTCGGCGCTGGTCGGGGAACGGATGGTGGCCGACGGCGGCGGGTCGATCATCAACGTCAGCTCCAGCGGGTCGCGGCGCCCGCAGCCCGCGCAGCTGCCGTATTCGGCGGCCAAGGCCGGGCTCAACGCGTTGACCGAGGGGTTGGCGCTGGCGTACGGGCCGACGGTGCGGGTCAACACGCTGATGCCCGGGCCGTTTCTGACCGACATCAGCAAGGCCTGGGACATTCCCGCGACGACGAAGGGTGCGCAGCACTTCGCGTTGAAGCGGCTCGGCAATCCACCCGAGATCATCGGCGCGGCTTTGTATCTGATGTCGGATGCGTCCAGCTACACCTCGGGGTCGATCATCCGCGTGGACGGCGGAATTCCGTAATCGGGCGGTCAGGGCGTGACGATGTTGAACGCCGGATCGGGCCGGTCCACCGCCGCCAGCAGCGACGTCAGCGCCGCACCGTCACCGGTGATCTTCAGGCCGGGCGAATCGTTGTCGCCGGCGGCAAACGCCAAGAGCCGCAACTTGTTCGCAAGCTTGACGGTGGCGTGCGCGGTGGCCTCGTCGGCGGGCACCTTGCGGTGCACCAGCACCCCGTTGCGCAACGTCAACCGGTAGTTCGTGCCGGCGTCGAGGAACACCACGTCCACGGCAATGTCCAGATCCCATGCCCGGGGGCCGTTTACGTTGAGGGCAAGGCTGTCGAAGACCTGCTCCGGGGTGAGCTGGGCCAGCAGTGTCGGCGACGTCGACTGGGTGGCTGTGCCGAAGTTGCCGTCGCGCAGTTCGGTGGCCCCGGACAGGAAGAAGTTGCGCCACACGGCGTTCTCCGCGCCGTAGGCCAGCTGTTCCAGCGTGTCGGCGTAGAGTTCGCGCGCCCCGCGATGGTTCTCGTCGGTGAAGATGACGTGGTCGAGAAGCGTTGCCGCCCAGCGGAAATCACCGGAGTCGAAGGCTTCTTTGGCGAGCTCGACGACGCGGTCGGTGCCGCCCATCGCCGCCACGTAGCGCGGCCCGATCGCGTCGGGCGGGTGCGGCCACAGCCGGCCGGGATTGCCGTCGAACCAGCCCATGTAGCGCTGGTAGACCGCCTTGACGTTGTGGCTGACCGAGCCGTAGTAGCCGTGGGTGTGCCAGGCCTTGTGCAGTGCGGGCGGCAACTGGAACTGCTCGGCGATCTCGACGCCGGTGAAGCCCTGGTTGAGCATTCGCAGCGTCTGATCGTGCAGATAGGCGTACAGATCTCGTTGCACCGACAGGTAGTCGACGATGCGGTCGTGTCCCCACGTCGGCCAGTGATGCGACGCGAACACGACGTCGGTGCGGCCCGCGAACGTGTCGATCGCCTCGGTGAGGTAGCCGGCCCACACGTGCGGGTCGCGCACCAGCGCGCCGCGCAGCGTCAACAGGTTGTGCAGGTTGTGCGTGGCGTTCTCGGCCATGCACAGCGCGCGGTAGCGCGGAAAGTAGAAGTGCATCTCGGCGGGCGCCTCGGTGCCCGGGGCCATCTGGAACTCGATCTCGACGCCGTCGACGGTGTGGGTCTCGCCGGTGTGTTTGATGTCGACGGTCGGCACGATCAACGCGACCTCACCGGTCGAGGTGCGTTGGCCGAGGCCGCAGCCGACCTGGCCCTGCACGCCGATCGGCAGCGAGGTGCCGTACATGTAGGTGGCGCGCCGGGCCATCGCCGTTCCGGCATAGACGTTCTCCTGCACGGCATGTTCGGTGAAGTGCTCGGGTGCGATGACCGCGACCTTGCCCGCGTCGACGTCGGCCTGGGTGGTCACGCCGAGCACACCGCCGAAGTGGTCGACGTGGCTGTGGGTATAAATGACCGCGACGACGGGCCGATCACCGCGGTGCGCGCGGTACAGGGCGAGCGCGGCGGCCGCGGTTTCGGTGGAGATCAGCGGGTCGATGACGATGACGCCGCTGTCGCCCTCGATGAAGCTGATGTTGGACAGGTCGAATCCGCGTACCTGGTAGATGCCCTCGACGACCTCGTATAGCCCTTGCTTGGCGCACAATTGGCTTTGCCGCCACAGGCTGGGGTGCACCGAGGTAGGCGCGTCGCCGTGCAGGAACGCGTAGGCGTCGTTGTCCCACACCACCCTGCCATCGGCGGCGGTGATCACGCACGGGCTCAGCGCCGCAAGGAATCCGCGGTCGGCGTCGTCGAAGTCTGCGGTGTCGCCGAAAGGCAGGTCGATGAATTGTTGCCGGTGGGCGGATTCGATGACCGCGGTCGGCGGTTTCTGTTCCATGTCGACACAATATGTACCCGCGCATCGGCGCGGGAGTGGTTCACTGCACCAACGAACAGCCCGCCGTGGAACTGGAGCACGCGCCTGCCAATATGGTGAGAAGCTGCCCGGGATGATCCAGAAGGAGATCGTCGTACTGCCAACGGTTCTGCGAGCCGCCCATGCCTATGAACACGGTGATGTTCTGGCCGACTGCCACCGCATGGCATGTCACATGCATTTGTTCACGCAAAGTTCGGCCAGACTCGCCTGCGGGAGATCTGGCAGCGAGGGGTCGACCGGCGGCTGGTCTTTGGTCATATCGATGTCGCCCTCGAGGTTGGGAGCGATCGGAAAGAAGTAGCAGAGAATCGACTCACTCGGCGAACACCGATCGTCAGGTTGATCAGCGTGAGCAGCCGGCACCGCAGTGAAGAGACCACCCGCAAAAAGGGCCACCCCGACGATCGTGATTCGCTTCCTCGTCAACACAGACCGACACGTCGCGAGCATCTCGGACCTCCTATCTGATGGTTGCGCTCAGGTCACCGGACATGGCGGCCAGTTGGGCTGCCCAGGTCGACAGGTCCTGCAGGGTGACCCATCAGTCCCGCACTCCCTTCGGAAGGTCGTTCCCAGCGGTGATTGATGGTAACCGTACGGATGCCACCCACTCCGGCAACGCCTTTCGATTTGGCTTCACCCCAGAAACCTAATGCCTCATGGTTTGTGATTGACCATTTTTATCTATATGGGTAAGGTTTACTCGACTCAGTGGCCTGAGTCACAGTCGCGGCCTCGGTGGGGCGCAGCGAGGCCATAGCGGGCGCGCGCCGGGACGCTCGCACAACCGAAGCAAAGGAGAGCAGCCGGCTGATTGGATGCCACGCCGCAGCGACGGCAAGCGACCCAACGATTGTCAGTTCGACCCGCCCGTCTGTGCTGGACTCAATCAAAAGCCACGGCTACAGAGCTATCTCGCGTGAGGAGATCATCATCACGAACATCAGCCAACCGACTGATGCAGGACCGATCCGAAGGGTCGCGCTCTCTGGCGAGTCGTCGTTCAGGTCGGCGGCAGGCCACTCCGGGGAAACGCCTGCCGGCGCGGGCGCACGTCAACACCGACGGACACTGCGGGGTGACGATGCACGGCGTCAGTGACCCTGCTGGGGTCGAGTCGCCGGCGGGGGTTCGCTCGGTCCTCAAAGGAACCCGTCTACCTACCCGGCTGGCCCAGGTATCTTCGGCCAAGTCTGCCAAGCCGGTGCGCGCCTTGGGCGGATTCTTCGCCATGGCGCTCGACGTACTGGTGCTACTGCCCAAGCGGCCTTTCGCGTGGCGCGAGTTCTTGCTGCAATCCTGGTTTATCGCTCGCGTCTCGCTTTTGCCGACGCTCATGCTGGCTATCCCCTTCACGGTGTTGATGATCTTTACGTTCAACATCTTGTTGGTCGAATTCGGTGCTGCCGACTACTCGGGCACCGGTGCCGCGTACGGAACGGTCACCCAGATCGGACCTGTCGTGACGGTGTTGGTCGTGTCTGGTGCGGGGGCCACGGCGATGTGCGCTGACCTCGGAGCGCGCACCATCCGCGAGGAGCTCGACGCGCTGCGCGTGATGGGCGTCAATCCGGTTCAGGCTCTGGTGGTGCCGCGGGTGTTGGCAGCCACCGCCGTGGCCACGTTGTTGTCATCGGTGGTGATCCTCGTCGGGCTGATCGGTAGCTTCGTCTTCTCCGTGTTCATCCAGCACGTCACGCCGGGTTCGTTCATCGGGGGTCTCACGGTGATCACCAAGGCGCCGGACGTGACGATCTCGTTGATCAAGTCGACGCTCTTCGGACTCGCTGCAGGGCTAATTGCCTGTCACAAAGGGATTTCCGTGGGCGGCGGGCCAGCAGGCGTCGGTAACGCCGTCAACGAGACGGTCGTCTACACATTCGTTGCGCTGTTCGCCATCAACATCATCGCCACCGCCGTCGGAGTGAAGGTGACCCTATGAGCACCGCTATGCCCAGCAGCCTCCATCCGCGCCTGCAGAGAGCGTTCGACAGCCAGATCAGTGGCCTCGTCCGGATCGGCGCTCAGGCTCAGTTCTATTTCCGCACCATCAGCGCGATCCGCGACGCGCTCGTCCACTACAAGACGGAGACGGTCCGGCTCATCGCCCAAATGAGCCTCGGCACAGGCGCACTGGCCATCATCGGTGGGACCGTGGTGATTGTCGGATTCCTTACGTTGTCGACGGGTGCGCTCGTCGCAGTACAGGGCTACAACCAGTTCGCCAACGTCGGTGTCGAAGCCCTCACCGGGTTCGCATCAGCGTTCTTCAACGTCCGACTCATCGCACCGGTCATCGCCGGTATCGCGCTGGCGGCGACCATCGGCGCCGGGGCCACTGCCCAACTCGGTGCCATGCGAATCAACGAAGAGATCGATGCCCTCGAAGTGATGGGCGTTCACGCCATCGCATACCTGGCCTCTAACCGCGTCATCGCTGGGGTCATCGTCGTGATGCCTTTGTACTGCGTCGCCATGATCACGGCCTTCACGGCGGCCCGCTTGGGCACCACCGTGGTGTACGGACAGTCCAGCGGCGTGTATGACCACTACTTCAACACGTTCCTCAATCCCGTCGACATCATCTGGTCGTTCTTCCAGGCAGTGCTGATGGCGATTGTCATCATGCTGGTGCACACGTACTACGGTTTCAACGCGTCCGGCGGACCGGCGGGGGTCGGCGAAGCGGTCGGCCGTGCGGTGCGCACATCCATGATCTCGGCAGTGTTGGTCGTCCTGTTCGTGTCACTGGCCATCTACGGGCAGTCCGGCAACTTCCACCTGTCGGGGTAGCGCGATGAACCAGGAGCAGAAGGACCGAAGGATCCATTTCTTATGCTGGACTGCAGCGCTTTTCGCGACGATCACTGCGCTGGTCGCGGCCTGCTTGGCATCATTCGCCGGTGCGTTCCGGGACTACCTGCCGGTCACGTTGACGTCGGATCGCACGGGTCTGGTCATGGAGACCGGCGCGAAAGTCAAGATGCGCGGCGTCGAAGTGGGCCGCGTCGCCGGCGTCGCCGGTGGGCGGCGGCCGGTCGGTCTCGAACTGGAGATCATTCCTGACCAAGTCGACATGATTCCGGCGAATGTGCAGGCAGAGATCAAGGCCACTACGGCCTTCGGCGCCAAGTACGTCGATCTCATAGTCCCCGATCATCCGAGTCGAGCACGGCTGACGGCCGGGGCGGTACTGCAGTCCCGCAACGTGGGCACAGAAGTCAACACGGTCTTCGACAGCCTGGTCGGCATCCTCGACCAAGTTGATGTGGCCAAACTCAATTCCGTGCTCACCGCCTTGTCCGAGGGCGTCCGCGGCAAAGGCGAAAAGATGGGCGAAGCGACCACCGACGCCCTTCAGGTTCTGCAGGCGGTCAATCCACGCATGGACGCTGTCAAAGAAAACTGGCGCTCGTTTAAAGGATTCAGCGACGCCTACGGCGCCGCCGCCCAAAACATCATGGCCACCCTCGACGCGGCCGCCACCACCAGCGCCACGATCACCGACAACGCCAAGGACCTGGACGCGCTGCTGCTCAACATCTCGGGTTTCTCCAACAGCGGCATTCACCTGCTGGCCGGCAGCAAGGACACCATCGTGGACGCCGTCAATGTTCTCGAGCCAACGACTGCTCTGCTGCTGAAGTACAACCCCACGCTCACCTGCACCGTCAAGGGAGCAAAGGTGTACCTCGACGTCGCGGGCGAGTGGTTCGGAGGGAACGGCCGCACCGCCCTCCTGGATGCCGGTATCTCGGTCGGCGATGACTTGTACACCTATCCGAAGAACCTCCCCAAGGTGGCAGCTAAAGGCGGACCCGGGGGCAAGCCGAGTTGCGGTTCGCTGCCCGATGTCGCCGAGAACTTCCCGGTCCGTCAGCTCGTCACCGACACCGGGTATGGCACTGGCCTGGACTGGCGTCCCAACCCCGGCATTGGACAGCTCTGCTCGGTGGACTACTTCCCCGTCACGCGCGCCATTCCCGAGCCACCGCACGTCGGCAGGTGCATGCCCGGCCCCGCGCCCGGCCCGCCCCCGCCGGACCCGGGCGGGCCGCCATACGGCGCTCCGTGGTACGCGGCCGACGGAACGCCCTTGTATCCCGGGCTTCCCGAGGCGCCGCCGCCGGCTCCCGCGCCGGCACCGCTGCCAGCCACTCCCCCGTCACCGTGATCAGGAAGCCGAGGACACTCGACCGTGCATGACAATCTCCGACGCGCGACGATCGGCTTCGTCGTCTTCGTGATCATCTGTCTGACAGGGACATTCGTACTGTACGGTGTCTTCTCGCAGTTCAGATTCTCCAGCGAGCAGACCTACCGAGCAGAGTTCGCTGACGTCAGCGGACTCAAAGAGGGCGATTTCGTCCGTATCGCCGGCGTCGAAGTCGGCAAGGTCAAGCACATCGCTGTCACCGATGCGTCCCGGGCTCTCGTCGAGTTCACCACCGACCCGACGGCGGTTCTCACGACGTCCACCAACGTCGCCGTCCGCTGGGAGAACCCCATCGGTGACCGCTATCTGGCACTGAGCGAGGGAAACGGTGGTGAGCAACGGAAACTCAACCCCGGCGGGACCATCCCCACGGCCAATACCGAGCCGGCGCTTGACCTGGATACGCTGCTCGGCGGTTTCAGGCCACTTTTCCGCGCGTTGGATCCGCAGCAAGTCAACGCGCTGGCAAGCCAATTGATCGGCGCCTTCCAAGGCGAGGGCGCCACCATCAACTCCTTTCTGAGCCAGGCCGCGGTGGTTACCAGTACGCTGGCCGACCGCGATGAGCTGATCGGCCAGGTCATCGACAACCTCAACGCCGTTATGAAGACATTCGGCGAACAAAACGAGCAGTTTGGCAAGGTCGTCGACTCACTGTCGCGGTTGGTCGACGGACTTTCCGCCCGCAAGACCGACATCACCAATTCAGTTGCCTACACCAACTCGGCGGCAGCGTCGATCGCCGACCTGCTCAGCCAGGCACGTCAACCCTTCAACGACACGGTCGGCCAAACCGACCGGGTAACCTCGAACGTGGCAGCCGACCATGAATGGTTCGACAATTACCTTGAGACCCTTCCCCATTCGTACAAGGTGCTCAGCCGCCTGGGGATCATGGGTGACTTTTTCACCTTCTACCTCTGCGACCTGATTCTCAAAGTCAACGGTAAGGGTGGGCAGCCGGTATACGTCAAGCTGGTCGGCCAGGCCTCCGGGCGGTGTGCACCAAAGTGAAATCATTCGCAGAACGCAATCACTTCGTCATCGGTGCCGTCGGCGTCATCACCGTCGTGGGACTGGCCGGGGTATCGCTGCAATACAACAAGATTCCCTTCCTCGATGACTCCAAGGAATACGCGGCCTACTTCAGCGAAGCGGGCGGCTTGCAGTCGGGCGCGGCAGTGGAGGTCGCGGGGTACCGCGTCGGCGAGGTGTCGTCGGTCGACCTGGACGCGGCCCGGGTACTCGTCAAATTCGACATCGACAAAACCATCCGCCTTGGACAGCAGAGCGAAGCCAATATCCGGACCAAGAGCCTGCTCGGAGCCAAGGTCCTCCAAATCACTCCCCGCGGTGACGGCCACCTCGACCAGGCGATCCCCCTCGAGCGCACCAAGGCGCCCTATCAGCTGCCGGATGCCCTCGGGGACCTGTCAGCCACGATCGACGGCCTGGACACCGCCGCGGTCTCGGAATCGTTGGCGACTCTTGCTGACACGTTCAAAGAGTCCCCGCCTGAGTTGAAAGCAGCGGTGCAAGGTGTCGGCCGCTTCACCCAGACGCTCAGCATCCGCGACGCCGCGCTGCGCGAGCTCCTGTCCAACACCAGCAAGGCCACCGAAGTGCTGTCTGACCGAGCAGAAGAGGTGGCCAAGCTGGTGACCGACAGCAACGCCTTGCTTGCTGCGCTGCGAACGCAGACCGATGCGCTGGCACAGATTTCGGGCAACCTGTCGGCGATGGCGGTGCAGCTGAAGGGGTTCATCAGCGACAACCGGACGCAGCTGCGGCCGGCCCTGGACAAGCTCAATGTCGTCCTCTCGATCGTTGACAACCACAAGGCCGGGTTGCAGGAGGCCATCACGTACCTCAACCAGTACGCAATGTCGTTGGGCGAATCCGTGGCCTCTGGGCCGTTCTTCAAGGCGTACATCGCAAACCTCTTGCCCGGCCAATTCATCCAGCCTTTCATCGACGCAGCATTCCAGGACCTGGGTCTGGATCCCAACGTGTTGTTGCCCTCCGAGCGCACCGATCCGCAAACGGGACAGCGGGCCGTGCCGGCGATGCCCGTGCCGTTCCCGCGCACTGGTCAAGCAGGAGAGCCCCGGTTGACGATCCCCGACGCCATCACCGGCAATCCCGATGACCAGCAGTGCGGCCCGCCCGGAATTGCCTTGCCAGGGCCCGGCTGCTACCCGTATCGCGAACTCGCACCTGCGCCGGCACCTGGCGGGCCTCCGCCTGGACCGCCGGCAGCCTCGCCGGCCGCACCAACCACTGACCAGGCGTCCATTCCCGATGCCAACGCTGTTGATGGAGGACCGCGATGAGGTCACGAAAGTTGCGTATCGGCCTCGCGGTGGTGCTCGCGCTGCTGATCGTCGGCGGCATCACCTTGCAGTCCCGCGTGATCGGTGCGCTCAACCGCGCGTACGTTGTGGCCTATTTCGACAACAGCAACGGACTGTTCGCGGGCGATGAGGTCCGCATCCTCGGCGTTCGCGTCGGCCGAATCGAGAGCATCGATCCCCAGCCGCTGCACGCCAAGGTGACTTTCTGGGTCGAGGACAAATATCGGGTACCTGCCGACGCGAAGGCGGCGATCATCGCACCACAGCTGGTCACCGCACGTGCCATCCAGCTGACACCGGCCTACACCGGCGGGCCCGCTATGACCGACGGCGCCGTGATCAACCAGGACCGCACCGCGGTTCCCCTGGAATGGGACGACCTGCGCCAGCAGCTGGAAAAGCTGACCGATGCCCTGCAGCCCACCCAACCGGGTGGGGTCAGCACGCTTGGTGCCTTCATCGACACCGCAGCAGACAACCTGCGCGGTCAGGGTGTCGACCTGCGCCAGACGATCAAGACGATGTCGCAAGCGTTTTCAGCACTCGGCGATCACAGCAACGACATCTTCGGCACGGTCAGAAACCTTTCTGTGGTGGTTTCTGCTCTGCAGGACAGCTCGGCGCTGCTGCAGCAACTCAACGCGAACTTCGCCGCAGCGACCGCTGCCTTGGACTCATCCCCCGGCTCGGTCGGCACAGCGATCAAGAACCTCAACGATGTGGTCGGTGACACGACCAGCTTCATCTCCGAAAATCGAGAAGCGTTAGGCACCACCACCGACAAGCTGGCGTCGGTCACCTCCGCTATTCACGACAGCATCGACGAAGTTGAACAGGCACTGCACCTGTTTCCCAACACCTTGCAGAACTTCATCAACATCTACCAACCAACCCAACAAGGAATCACCGGGGCTCTGACATTGCAGAACTTTGCGAACCCGATCTCGTTCTTGTGCGGTGCAATTCAGGCAGCGTCCCGGTTGAACGCTGAGCAATCGGCCAAGCTTTGTGTCCAATACCTCGCGCCCATCATGAAGAACCGGCAGTTCAACTTCCCGCCCCTGGGCATGAACTACTTCGTCGGTGAATCCGCTCGGCCCAATGAGCTGACGTATTCCGAGGACTGGTTGCGGCCTGACTTTCGGCCAACACCGCCGGCGACACCGCCGCCGGCCAGATCGCCGGATGCACCCGACGGTGCGCCGCTGGCTGCCGAAGCACCGACGGCGCCCGACGTTTCCAATGCCGCACGAGAAACACAGCACACCGACCCAGCAGCCGGCCTGCCCGGAATGATGATCCCGGGAGGTGGATCGTGACCCGCTCCGACGCGGGACGACGATGGCGCACCATCGCCGGCACCCTCGCCGTCATCGTCGCCAGCACGACAGCCTGCGAATGGCACGGTCTGAACTCGCTACCGATGCCTGGCACCGAGGGCCGCGGCGCCGGTTCCTACACCGTGCAAGCCCAATTGCCCGATGTCGGATATATCCAGCCGAATTCACGTGTACGCGTCGGAGACGCCAATGTTGGAACGATCACCAAGATCGAGCGCCAAGGTTGGCACGCCCTGGTCACGATGAGACTCAACGGGGATGTCGACTTGCCGGCGAACGCCACCGCCATGGTCGGGCAGACCAGCTTGCTGGGCTCGCTGCACATCGAACTTGCGCCGCCGACGGACGCTCCCCGGCGGGGAAAGCTGCATGAGGGCTCGCTGATCCCCCTGGAAAGTTCCGGCGCCTATCCTGGCACCGATCAGACACTGGCGGCGCTATCGCTGATGCTCAACGGCGGCGGCATCGGGCAAGTCCAGGACATCACTGCAGCTTTCGCTACCGCATTCGCCCACCGCGAGACCGATCTGCGCGAGCTGATCAAACAACTCGACCACTTCGTCGATCATCTGCACCACCAGACGGACGACATCATTTCGGCGACAGAGAGCTTCAACGGTCTGGTGAGCCAGATGGCCGACCAGAAGCCGGTACTCGACGAAGCCATCCGCGCGATCCCCGACGCGTTGGCTGTGCTGGCTGAACAACGGGGCCATCTCGTCGACGCAGCCGATGCCTTTGGGAAGTTCAGTGCCCTGGCCACCGATACCACCAACAGGAGCAAAGAGAACCTGGTCAAGGAGCTCCAACAGGTGGCCCCGGTGTTGCAGTCGCTCGCCGACGCGGGGCCCGATCTCACCCGATCGCTGGACTTTCTGGGCACCTTCCCTTGGCCAAAGGCCACTCTGGACAACTGGATCCGCGGCGACTACGCCAACATGACCGCTATCGCCGACCTGACCCTGAGCCGAATCGACAACAACCTCTTCACTGGAACCCGATGGGAGGGTGACCTCACCGAGTTGGAAATGCAATGGGGCCGCACGATTGGCCAGCTGCCCAGTCCCTACACGGCTGCCAATCCGCTGGTGGTTCCCTACCGACTCGACCAAGGTCCGTAACCATGCGCCTGAACAAGTGGATCAAGATTCAGCTGGCGATCTTCGCTGCGGTGGCCACCGTCGCCGGTGCGGTGATGATCTTCGGTTACATCAAAGTGCCCACCATGCTGGGCGTCGGCCGCTACACCGTGACGATTCAACTGCCGCAGGCGGGCGGTCTGTACGAGACCGCCAACGTCACCTATCGCGGTACCAAGGTCGGCCGGGTCACCGCTGTTCGCCTGACGCCCAACGGTGTCGATGCCGTGCTGTCGCTGCGTTCGGATGTGGCGATCCCCACCGACCTCGAGGCCGAGGTTCACAGCACCTCGGCAATCGGCGAGCAGTATGTGGCGTTGGTGCCACGCGGAGCCGCCGCTCCGCTGAAGAACGGTGATGTCATCGGCATCGACAACACGTCGGTACCGCCGGATATCGGTGGTTTGCTCGACGCAGCCAACCGCGGGCTTCTGGCCATACCAAAAGACAACCTCAAGACGGTGATCGATGAAAGCTACACGGCGGTAGGTGGTCTAGGTCCAGATATCTCCCGAGTCGTCGACGGTTCCACACAACTGGCGATCGATGCGCGTGAGAGTTTGGATCCGTTGATCAACCTCATCGATCACTCCAAGCCACTTCTCGACTCCCAAGCTCACTCGGCGGACTCCATCGACACGTGGGCGGCCAAAATGGCCGCTCTCACCGCGCAGGTGAAGTCCGAAGACGGCGCTGTCCGAGGCCTCATTCGACACGGCAGCAATGCCGCCGATGAGGCGCGTCAGCTGGTGGATCGATTGCAGCCCAGCGTGCCGGTGCTGATGTCCAACCTCGCGGGAATCGGCCACCTGGCACTGACGTACCACCCCGGCATCGAGCAGTTGCTCGTTCTGGTGCCGATGGGGGTGCAGGCCATGCAGGCCGGCACGGTGGCCAACCGCGATACCAAACATCCCGGCGAGGTCCTGTCGTTCAACTTGAATATCAACCTGCCACCGCCGTGCACCACCGGATACCTTCCGGCGCAACAGCAACGCACGCCCTCGTTGACCGATACCCCTGATCGACCCGCCGACGCCCTGTACTGCCGTATCCCCCAGGACTCCTGGAACGCAGTCCGCGGCGCACGCAACTTGCCGTGCATGACCAAGCCCGGCAAGCGCGCCCCTACCGCGAAGATGTGCAACAGCGATAAGGAGTACGAGCCGCTCAACGACGGGTTCAACTGGAAAGGCGACCCCAACGCGACGTTGTCGGGTCAAGACATCCCCCAGGCCCCGCCCGGGCCCGCGCCAGCAGCGAACCCCGCACCGAACGCGCCGCCGGTACTTCCCGAGCCGGAATCACCGATCGCGACAGCGACCTATGACCCCGGTACGGGCACCTATTTGGGACCGGACGGACGCGTCTACAAACAATCCGATCTGGCGCCGAACAGCGGAAAGAAGACCTGGCAGAGCATGCTGACGCCGCCGTCGGGCTAGTCGGTGAAGATAGACCTCCGACTCGTTTTCCGGCGTGAAAGCCACCCTCCCCTGGCGATTTTGGTCGCGTCGCGAGTCGCGCCGCGAAGCATCGCATGCCGAGCGCAGCCCGCCTCGGTCGGCAGTGATCACCTTCGGGCGTTGACCACCCCTCACCGCCTGGGGTCGCTCGCGGTTCACGTGCCGCTCCCGACAGAACGGGGCGCCCTCAGCGCTGGATTTATCTATAGGATATAGATTAATATCTTGTTGACAGGATCCGAGCGGATAGTGAGGCGTAGCTTCTCATGCAGTCGAACGAGCGGCAGCTCCAGCTGACGATCGCAAAGAAGGACTACGTCGCTGAATCAGTTGCGCACTTCGTCCTCATCGACCCCACGGGCATCGACCTGCCTGAGTGGACTGCAGGGGCACACATCGACCTGGTTTTAGCGGATGACGTTCTCCGCCAGTACTCGCTGTGCGGGGATCCGCGCGACAGGTCGCGTTACGAAATCGCGGTGTTGCGTGAGCCGGCCGGTCGTGGCGGTTCTGCCCGCGTGCACGACTCCTTGCACGAGGACGACACGGTCACCGTGCGGGGGCCGCGAAACCACTTCCCACTCGTGGACGCCGAACGCTATTTGTTCATCGCCGGCGGAATCGGCATCACGCCAATCCTGCCGATGGTGCGGACCGTGCACGCCTCGGGGCGGCCGTGGCGACTGCTCTACGGCGGGCGGTCGCGATCATCGATGGCGTTCCGAAACGAATTGACAAGCGGTTACGGCGAACATGTCTGTGTGTGGCCGCAGGACGAGTTCGGTCTGATCGACCTTGGGAAGGAGCTCGGCACACCCGTCACCGATACAGCCGTATACGGGTGCGGCCCGGAGTCACTGCTCACCGCGTTGCAGGAGCGGTGTGCGGCATGGCCTGCCGGGACGCTGTACGTCGAACGCTTCCGCGCCGCAGCTCACGACACTCGCGACCAATCCGCGTTCGAGATCGAGTTGGCGAAGAGCGGGCAGACACTCGATGTCCCCGCGAATCGCACCGTGGTGGACGTCCTTCACGAGGCGGGGATCGACGTGCCCGTCTCGTGCCGGGAAGGCACGTGCGGCACCTGCGAGACGCGCGTGCTCGACGGCGTTCCAGATCATCGCGACGCGGTCCTGACCGAGGAGGAGCGGGCGTGCAACGACTGCATGTTCGTGTGCGTATCACGAAGCCTGACGCCACGATTGCGGCTCGACTTATGAGAGAACCCGTCAGTCGTCGCGTTCCAGATGCGGCACGGTACCTAAGACGCCTAGGTAATAGCCGGCGTGCCTGCACGCAGAACCACGCAGCCTGTCGAACCGACGGATAACCACTGTGGAGGGAAGAGTGTTTCCAGGAGTTCCGCCCGACCTCGTCGAGATCGTCGAACGGCACGGCAGCAACGTCGCAGCCGGTGACAACACGGCGATCCTCGCCGATTTCCGTGCAGATCGGGTCGCACAGCTGATCGCATCGGCGTCCTTGCCGCGCCGTCTCGTGTCCTCGGAACTGGTCGACCTGAAACCTCAGGATGACGGCTTGTTCGCCGCCCTCATCCGGTACACCGCGTCGGACGGGTCACGGACCGTGCTGCGCTCGCGCTGGACCCGGCTACCGGAGGGCTGGCGAGTCACCCAGGTCCGGAACATGCCCGCTACGCCGCCGAGGATGAGCAGCGCCGGTCCCGCTGAGGATGGTCATGACGCGCCGCACTGGGAAGGCTTGCGTAACGGGGAACTACGAATGCCACAGTGCCGCGATTGCGCGAACTGGATCTGGCCATATCGCCCGATCTGCGCCCGCTGCCACAGCTTTGAGGTGTCGTGGAAAGCGGTCGAGCCGACCGGACTGGTGTACTCCTGGACTCGAACGTGGCATCCGTTCGCACCGGAATTCTCCGGGCACCTGCCGTTCGTGACCGTGCTGGCCGAATTGCCCCTGGCGGCTGGTCGACGCTTGCTCGGCGTGCTGCTCGACGCCGACGGTGTGGATCCGCGGCTCGGACAACGAGTCGAGGCCGAGATCGAGGTAGCGCCTGAGGGCGGCTGGCCAGTGCTGCGCTGGCGATTGAGCGCGAGCCGGCAGGGAAGGGACTGAAATGGCTGCAACACAAGGGTCGCGGGGTGCCGCGGCGGTCGTCGGCATTGCCAGCCCGCCTTACCACAAACGAGGGACCAGCCCCGAGTCCGCGCTGACGCTCGTCCTCAAGGCGATCCTCGCCGCGTGTGCTGATGCCGGCGCAGACCCCCGCGGCATCGACGGATTCGTCTCCTACGCCAACGACCTCAACGAAGGCCTCGCGGTCGGCGCCGCGTTGGGTGTGCGCGAGATGCGCTGGTCCAGCATGGTCTGGGGCGGCGGAGGAGGCGGCGTCGCCGCCGCGATCAACCAGGCGGCCGCCGCCGTCGTCACCGGGCAAGCCGAGTGCATCGCGGTGTACCGCGGTATCACCGAGGCCGACGATGGGAGGCAGAGCTACGGCAAGGGTCACTTCCCGCCGCTGCTCACCGCGCACGGCATCGTCACGCCTGCGCAGATCTGTGCGTTGCGCACACAGCGGATGCTGCAGGCGGAGGGCGTACCGCGCTCTGCCATGGAGGCGCTGGCCGAGGTGTCCTACCTGCACGCCCAACAGAATCCGGACGCCATCGCGTACGACAAGCCGCTCACCCCCGACGTTTACGCGGACGCGCGCTGGGTCGCAGAACCCTTGCGGCTCTACGACTGTTCGCGTGAGAACGACGGCGCGAGCGCCCTGCTCGTGGTAGCGACGCAACGCGCGAAAGATTTCGCCCGGCCCCCCGCTTATGTGCTCGCTGGAGTGCAGGGCGCCGGTCCGAACTGGAGCGAGCAGCTGGAGAACGACGAGCCTTACAGCAGCGCCGGTTTCCATCCGGCCATGGTGTCGCGACTGTGGGAAGCCGCCGGGGTCAGTGCGGGCGAGGTTGACGTCGCGCAGGTGTACGAGAACTTCACCGGGCCCGCAGTCGCCGCCATGATCGACCTCGGGCTATGCCCATCAGGTGCCGCGGCGGGTGAGTTCATGACGGTGGACAACCTACGCGCTCCCGACGGGCGACTGCCGGTCAACACATCGGGCGGAAACATCGCGGACGGGTTCGTGCATGGGATCGGGCTGGCCGTCGAGGCGGTACGGCAGATCCGAGGTACCTCGGCAAACCAGGTCGACACCCCCGACGTCTCCCTGCTGCTCGGTGGTCCGATGGCGCCACTGGTGAGCGCGACCGTGTTGGGCTCCGCGGCGACGCTGTGAAGCGGCTGCGGCGCTGCGCTTGTCACCGACCGCCAGCCCGCTGCGAAGCCTGGATCAGCTCGGTTGCACAGGTTCCAGGGCCAGCGCCCGTTCCGGGCACAGCTCGACGATCCGGCGGGCCACGTCGAGCCGGCTCACCGGCACCGGATCGACCAGAATGACCGGATCTCCTTGCTCGTCGGACCCGACGAGATCCGGGGCGGTGCCATAGCAGAGCCCGTGCCCGGCGCAGTACCGACGGTCCACCGTGAGTCGCTGAAACATTCCCGCTCCTTTCGTTCGGCGCGGGTCAGCCCGCGGCAACGGGCGTGAACAGCAACGGCATTCGCGCGAATCCCCGCACCTGGCTGGGCACCACAACCGGCGGGTCCTGTGGGTCCAGCCGGTAGTCGCGAATCCGCGCGTGCAACTCCTCGCACGCCGTAGTCAGCATCTGTCGGGCCAGGTGCGACCCCAGGCAGCGATGCGGCCCGGACCCGAACGCGAGGTGCCGGTTGGGAGTTCGCGTGACGTCCAGTCGGTTCGGTTCGGCGAACTCCGCCGCGTCCCGGTTCGCCGCGCACAACAACATGAGCAGCTGGTCTCCCTCCCGCACCCGCACGCCACCGATCTCGACGTCGCGCAGGGCCCGGCGACCCATCGAGATTGCGGCTTCATAGCGGAGGACCTCCTCGACCGCGACGGGGATGGCTGTCGGATCGCTGATGATCCGGCCGCGTTCCTCGGGGTTCTGCGACAGGTGCAGCATCATCCAGCACAGTGAGCCCTGGGTCGTGTGCAGACCCGCCATGAGCAGTAGGAAGAACATCCGGGCAAGCTCGTCGTCGGTGAGCGGCCGCTCGACGCTATCGGCGTCGAGGACCTCTGTACTGATAATCGCGTTCGTGACGTCGGCGGATGAGGCGTCACCGGACTGCATCGCGGCCCGACGCTCGGCGATGACGTTCATGAAGTAGCCGAACATGCCGAAGACGGCTTCGGTGCGCGATTCCACCGCCTGTTCGGGTGTGTCTCCCGGTCGCCCGTTCAACGCGATCTCGGTGGCTTCGGTGAAGCGGTGTGCGTGCTCCAGCGGCCAGCCCATCAGCGCCAGGAACACGCGGGTCGGCAACTCGTGGGCGAACCGCTCGACGAACTCCACCCGACCGTCCGCCTGAAAGGAGGTGATAAGCTCGACGACGATCTCGCGGATTTGCGGCTCGAGCGCCTTCATCCGGCTCGGGTTGAACAGCGGCTGCAGAGCCCGTCGGAACGATGTGTGCTCCGGTGGGTCCAAATCGATTGGGAGAAGCCTGCCCTGGCTCGAGTTGACCAGGTTGGTTGGGTAGCTGGAGAACGTCTCGGGGTCGCGCAGGATGGTGTGCACAAGCTCGTACGAGGTGACGAGCCAGTGTCCGCCGTGCGCGGTCGACCACACCAACGGTCCGATTTCGGCCAGCGCGGCGGTCGTCTCCTGCATTCGGTCGATCGGCATGGTGACCGAGGGGTCATAGACGTCGAAATCCACGACGAGGTCCGGGTCGAGATCAGCCATCGTGGTCCCCATGGGTCGCTCCTGTTCGGTCGGCGGTCACGCGCAACACGACAAACGACGACGAGTGTGCCGTCCACCGCGAGATAAAACTAACATACATAGTTTAATCCTGGAATACCCGGCAGCAGGCCAGCTTTGATCGTATCGGCGACTCGCTCTCATGCTGTACCAACGGTCGTTGAGTACACGCAGCCGACGCGGGACGCATTGGCGGTCATAGGAATGGCGCAATCGTGTCCTCGGTGAGGTTGACCGTCTTGAGCTCGTAGTACGACTCGACCGCCTGGGGGCCGGTATCGCGACCGATGCCAGAGCTCTTCACCCCACCGAATGGCGCCTCAGGGTTGTATGTGAAGGAATTGACGCTGAATGTCCCGGTCCGAACCCGGTGGGCGACCTCGGCGGCGCGGCCCGGGTCGGTGGTGAATACGGCGCCATGCAACCCATAGTCTGAATCGTTCGCGATCGCGACCGCTTCGTCCACGGTGTCATAGCACAGCACGCACGCCACCGGACCGAAGATTTCCTCCTGAGCGATGCGCATCCCACCGTGCACGCCGACGAACACCGCGGGCTGAATGAACGCTCCCCGCTCGAACCCGTCCGGGATCTGGCCGCCGGTCGCCAGCGTCGCGCCCTCACTCCGGCCGATCTCGAGGTAGCCGAGCACCCGCTCGCGCTGGCGCGTCGACACGAGCGGACCCATGGTCGTCTGCGGGTCGAAAGGGTCGCCCACCACAAACGATTCCGCCGTGGCCACTAGTGCACCGACGATCTCGTCGTATCGGCCGCGGGGGACAAGCACCCGGCTGTAGGAAGCACACACCTGGCCCGTATTGAAGAACGATCCGGTGGCCAGGCCCGTCATCGTCGTTTCGAGATCGGCGTCGTCAAGCACGATCGCCGCGGACTTGCCACCAAGTTCCAGCTGTACCCGTGCGAACCTCGTCGCGCAGTGCCGTCCGATCTCACGGCCGACCGCGGTCGAGCCCGTGAAGCTCACCTTGTCCACGTCGGGATGTGCGACCAGCGCTCGCCCGGCGTCAGCGTCTCCGGTGACGTAGTTGAACACCCCGCGCGGAAGCCCCGCGTCGACGAGCGCCTCAGCCAAAAGGTATCCGTCCAACGGTGTTTCAGGCGCGGGCTTGAAAACCATGCTGCATCCGGCCACGAGAGCGGGCCAGATCTTTGCCACGGCCATGTTGAACGGGCCGTTCCACGGCGCGATCGAAGCGACGACCCCCACCGGCTCCCTCAGCACCGCCGCCGGGCCGCACGATGTGCGCAGTACCTCGGTGGCGGGAATTCTCTGCGCGGTGTCGAGGAAGTATCTCCCCACCCCCAGCGCCCCGGGAATCTGGACACCCGCGTACGTGATCGGCAGGCCCATTTCCGAGGTGACGAGCGCAGCGATCTCGGCGCTGCGGGGCATGAGCAGGTCGAGGGCGCGATCGAGCACTGCCGCCCGCTCATCGACTGATGCGTTTCGCCATTCGCCCAGGTGAAGCGAACGGCGCGCCGCCTGAACCGCACGGTCGACATCCTCCGCGTCAGCGTCCGGCGCCTGCCCGATCACCTCGCCGGTGCTGGGCGACACAACCGGAATGCGGACCGCGGACACAGGTGTGCGCCACACGCCATCGATCAATAGTTCGCCACGAAGATCCACGGCAGTCCTTAGCGGTTGAGGTAGCCGGCGTCGACCGGAAACGTCACACCGGTGACGTATCGAGCCTCGTCCGAAGCGAGATAGACGAGCGCGTTGCTCACATCGACCGGTTCGACAAGCTCGACCGGCATCGGATTCTGGTAGTTCGGGCTTCCCGCGATCTCAGGGAACTCCTCGCAGAATGCTCCGTACGGCTCGTTGACGATCATCGGCGTGTTCACCCCCGTCGGATGCACCGTGTTCACTCGGATCGAGTGCTTCGCCAGCTGCGAGGCATACAGCCGCATCAGCCCGACGACGCCATGCTTGGCGGCCGAGTACGCGGCCGTGCCCGGCGCCGTATTGAGCCCGATGCTCGACAGGCCGGCCGCCGAGCTGGTAATCAGGATGGATCCGCCTTGCCCCCGTTCGATCATCGCGGGCAAGCAGACCTCCACGGTCTGCCACACGCCAGTCAGCATGGTGTCGATCACGTCGAACCATGCCTGTCGCTGTTCGCCCTCGTTGATCACCGGCATGATTCCGGCGTTGGGCAGCACCGTGTCAATGTGTCCGAACTCCCGGATCCCCGCCGCGTAAGCCGCCTGCAATGCCGCGCGGTCCCGCACATCGGCCACCTTCGCCACGATGCGAGCACCGAGAGACTCGACCAGAGCGACGGTCTCGTCGAGGTCATCGGCGGTAGCCATCGGGTAGAAGACGGTCGGGATCTGCTGGCAGATGTCGATCGCGACGATCGAGGCGCCCTCCTCCGCGAATCGGACGGCGTGCGAGCGGCCCTGTCCGCGGGCGGCCCCGGTGATGAACGCGACCTTGCCCTCGAGTCGACCCATGCCAGAGCTCCTTCCATCCGGACGGCCGGGCCGGTCGGCGATCACCACCGGCGCGTCATCGTGGGTGCCCCGCGAGCCTATGGCCTTTAGGTAAATCTGTCTAGGGAAGGGCCCCAAAGCGGCGACACTCCACCGAATTTGGACCGATAGACGCGTGTTCGCCAACGTCAACACGTGCGCTGGTCGACGGACGCCCGCCTCTCGAAGCGTCGCCCAGTCCGAGGCTGCGGGTCAGGCACCCGGGACAGCCCGGGCGTCCTGAGCAGCAACGGGGGAGATGAAGCCCAACGACGCGACGCCGAGCAGGTAACTGCGGACCGTTCTCTCGAAGATCTGCTTCGACGTCAGACGGTTGGCGTCGCTGGCGGCGGTGAGAACGGGGTGGCGTCCCGGATCGGCGTGTTCGAAGCGGAACCGCCAGCGCGAGACGGAGTCCATCGCCTCGGCGATGGCCGATCCCAGGGTGAGTTTCTCCAGGCCGTCGAGGATCTGGGCGAGAAGCGGCATCGGCACTCCGCACTCGACCAGGTACACCGCGGCATCCTCGTAGATGTCGGTGAGCAGTTCACGTGGCATGTGGCGCAGAAGGATCGGCGCTGCCTGGCGGTGCCGGAGCACCGCTTCGCGGACGTTCATCGCAAGTTGCGTGAACCACGGAAACCAGTCGGGCTGCGCAGGTTTGCGAGGGACAACCGTCTTGGCAACGACCGCCCGGGCCACGGCCGCGAGAACCTCGTCCTTGTCGCTGAAGTGGTAGTAGAGCGAGGGTGCCTTCACGTGGAGCTCCCGCGCCAGTCGAGGGAGGCTCAGCGCGTCAAGACCCTCCGCATCGATCAGGGCGAGGGCCGCCTTGACCGTCGCCTCGCGGCTGATCAGCGGCTTGCTTGGCCGTGCCATCCCGATCCTCCTTGGCCCGTGCTGATTCCGATGTTCTCAACCATCTCCCGTTAGATTCTCGCACACTTGGTGGCGATGGGCCCCGTGCTGCGCGAGCGCTTGACGCCGTCCCCACGTCCCACGTATAACGAAAGCCATTAGATAAAATCGGTGTGGCCGCCCCGGAAAATGCGGGTCGAGCGCTACCTTCAGTGATGATTGAGGTAATGATGCGTCCGGAGACCGAGCTCGATCTGCTTCGTCGGCTTCGTCAGCTCGTCCTCGACAAGACGACGACCTACCTTGACGACCTGTGGCTTGTTCCTGTCGACCACTACACGGATGCAGAGCGGGGCCAGCGCGAGCTGACCGAGCTGCTGCGCCGGGAGCCGGTGCTTGCTGCGCGGAGCTCCGACCTTGCGAGCCCCGGTAGCTACCTGGCGGTCACCCTCCTGGGAGTCCGGTTGCTGTTGGTGCGTCAGCCGGACGGAAGCGTCAGGGCGATGGGTAACGCCTGTAGGCACCGGGGCGCCCAACTCGTCGAGGACGGCGGCTGCGGTGTCGCCAACACGTTCGTCTGCCCTTACCACGGCTGGCGGTACGGACAGGACGGTCGACTCTCGCGTGTCCCACACCATTTCGACAGCTTCGTCCCGATGGAGAAACGCATGTGGGGGTTGGTGGATTACCCCGTGGCGGAGCGGCACGGCTTCATCTGGGCGGTGCCGTCACCGGGCGGGCAGATGCCCGACCTCGGCGAGCGGCTGGGTGCGCTCGACGCTGAGTTCGATGCACACCGGCTCGCCGAATGGCGCCTTGTGCGGCACGAGACCTTCGATGAGGCGATGAACTGGAAGGTCGTCGCGGACGGGATCCTCGACCCGTACCACCCGGAGTTCGTGCACCCGGAGACAGTCGGGCGATACATCAACAACAACGTGTATGTCTTCGACACCTTCTCGGCGGCCGCGGCCCGGCTGGTGATGAGCAAACGAAGCATCGTCTCGGCCGACCTCGACACCGTGGCCGACAACCCGTCGAAATACCTGTTCCCCAATTACCTACTCCTGCCGAATACCTTCCTGGTATTTCAAAGCAGGCACTTCGAGGTCTGGACCATCGAACCGCACCCGTCAGGGGACCCTCAGCGTTCCCTCACGCACATCCGCATCCTGACTGGCCCCGATATGTTCGCCTCCGAGGAGGAACACGACTCCTACGTCGAGGAGAACTGGCAGCGGTTCCTCCAAGTCGGATACACCGAGGACTGGGGGGTGGCCCGACGAGTGCAGAAGGGCGTCGATAACCATTCCTTCACCGACACCATCGTCGGTCGAAACGAGGCTCCGCTGCATTTCTTCCACACCTACATCGGTGACCGGCTCGGTGACGGACAAAGCGGCCTCCGGCCACTCGGAGACGGTCCTGCCCCGTCGGACATGACAGCTGACGCCGTCGATGCCCGCAGCGCTTCCACGCGGACCGCTACGCCATGACCCGAATCTCGCGCGGCACCCGCTGTCACGCCCCGCATTACCTAATGTCGGTAGCTATGTCGGTAGCTTTCGATGGCGGCGCGCTTGTTGTCGCCGAGGGTCGGGAACGTCGTCGATGAGTGCGACGATCGGGTCCGCCCTGTCGTGGTGGGCGCGGACCAAACCCACCACCCCGGCGTTCGTGTTCGATGACACCACCCTGGATTGGGCTACCGTCGAACACTGGTCGAGCCGCATTGCCGAAGATCTGCGCAGCAGCGGCGTCGTCACTGGCGACCGGGTCGGCCTCATCGGCCGCAACAGCCCGGTATGGCCCGTCGCGGCCCTCGGGGTGATGAAGGCCGGCGCGGTTCTGGTCCCGTTGAACAACCGCTTCACGCCCACCGAGCTTCGCAAAGTACTGGACGACGCCGGTGCCGCGGTTGTGATCGCGGACGATACGCTGACCGAGATCGTCACCGAGACCAGCGACATGGGTGCACCGCTGAACTTGGTGTCCTTCCACACCATCGAGGAACTCCGCGATGGCGGGGTGAGCACCTTCCGGGTCGACCGGGAAGAGCACGAGCCCACGGCGATCATCTTCACCAGCGGGTCGACCGGGCGGTCGAAGGGTGTCGTGTTCACCAACCGCAGCCTGCTGAACATCGTGTTCGAGGCATCACTGGTGGAGGAGGGGTTCCACAGTGGATCAACCTCGATCGTTCTGGTGCAACTCGCGTTCCTGCCCGGGCTGATCTTCGGCGTACTGATGTCCACCGTGCTGGGAGGGACCCTGGTCATTGAGCGCGAGCTGGTGCCATCCCGGGCAGTTCGGCTGATCGAGGAACACCGCGTTGAGGCCCTCTTCGGGGTGCCGTTGCTGTACCAGCAGATGGCATCGACCCCGGAATTCGCCGCGGCCGACCTGTCGTCGATCAGGACGGCCATCGTCGGCGGAGCACCGGTGCCCGTGCCGCTGCTACAGCGGTGGGCCGAGAAGGAGGTAGCGCTTCGCCAGATCTACGGCATGACCGAGGCGGGCGGCACGGCCACCGCCACCCTGGCCCACGAGTTCCGCGAGCACCCGGACAGCTGCGGGATCGGAAACGTGTTCACCGACGTCAAAGTCGTCCGGGCCGACGGAACCGACGCGGCGGTAGGCGAGACCGGTGAGCTGGTGGTACGCGGCCCCTGCGTCGCGCCCGGCTACTGGGACGCGTCCGAAATCGACGACGAGACGTTCCGGGATGGCTGGTTGCACACCGGCGACCTGGGCACCGTCGACGAACAGGGCCGCATCACCTTCGTGGACCGGATGAAGGACGTCATCATCACGGGCGGCATCAACGTCTCGCCCGTCGAGCTGGAGCAGGTGGTGGGTGCGATCGACGGCGTCGTGGAGTGCGCGGTCATCGCCGCCCCCGACCCGAAGTTCGGCGAAACCCCCGCCGCCATCGTGCACGCGAGGGACGGGGTGACCGAGACGGTGATCATCGCGGAGTGCGCAAAGGCCTTGGCGGATTACAAGGTTCCCCGCTACGTCGTGTTAGCGCAGGAACCGCTGCCCCGGCTGGCCACCGGCAAGATCTCGAAAGTCGCGATCCGGACCCAGTACCTGCACCTCGCCGAACAGTTCCCCCGGGTCCGCTGAGAAGAGAAGGGCTGACGTGCACCATCAACTCACCGCCCACGAGGCCTCACCCGCCCTGCGGCAGTGGATTTTCGAGGTCACCGATCTCGAAGACCTGCGGTTCAGTCGTCCAGAACCGATCGGCCGTTCCCGCAACATCTGGATCGTGTCCGGACGCAACAGCACAGGTGACAGCGTCGAATACGTCGCGCGCCAGGAGACCGGCCGTGGCACGTTCACAGGCACCGCGTTCACCCTCCGCCGGGAAGCCGCCATCCTCACCGCACTGCAGGGTAGTGCCGTCCCAACGCCGGACGTCGCGGCGGTTTCCGAGGACGGCAACACGATCCTCATCACACGGCTGCCCGGCACCGCGGCGTTCGAGTTCGTCGACGACGTTGCCCGTGCGCGGACGATCGACAACTTCATCGCCGCCATCGTCGAACTCCATGAGATCGATCCTGCCGTGCTCGGCACCGAACTGGAACAGCCGACCACCGTCGCCGAACACGCTCTCTTGGACCTGCGACACCACCAGCGCTCCTTCGAAATTTTCGGATCCGGCGAACCTGTCCTGCGGCGGGCGTTTGACTGGCTCCACCAATACATCCCGGCACATGTGCAGCGCACGGCGTTGCTGCAGGGCGATACCGGGCCCGGCAACTTCCTGCATCTCGACACCGAGATCACCGGACTGATCGATTGGGAGGCCAGTCACGTAGGCGACCCGATGGACGATCTGGCCTGGATCTGGTTCCGCAAGTGCTTCCTGCGAAAAGACGACGATCTCGTCGAATGGTATGCCCGATATGCGCGGGTCTCCGGGCTCCGAATCGACTACGACAGCATCTGCTACTACCGGGTGCTGGTTCTCGTGCGCGCAGCGGTCGCGACGATCGTGCGCAGTGCCCATAACCCGGGTGTCGAGGATCCCAAACCTGCCCGCATGACCCGCTTGGTGGAGGCGGTACTGCGCGATCCCTACGGCCGGGGTGGTGCCACCGACGCCTTGGCGCCCATCATCACCACCGAGGACCGGAACAGACTCGAGGAGCTGTCACCATGAGCCTGGATATCAGCGCAGACTTCCAAGCGGCCCCGACTGAAGACCACGTCAACCACCCGCCCACCGAATCTGTGTGGTTTCAGGAAAGCAGCCTCTTCACCATCTGCGATCCGGGCTCCGGCGTCCTGGGCTATTACCGCATCGGAATCCACCCCAACCTCGGGCAAGCAAACGCGTACCTGTTCACCTCGGCGGAACCGCTCGACCTGTTGGACCGGAGCTTCGTCGCGGGCAGATCGATCCCCGATGCACCCGTCAACGACTGTCAGGTCGACCGGCTGCAATTCGAGGTGATCGAGCCGATGCGGCGCTACCGCATCCGGGCGACCCACCCCACATATCAGCTGGCGGTCGAGTGGACGCCGTTCTTCTGGCCGATCTCGGTTCATTCAGCCGTGGGAACGGTGGGCTTCGCCCGAGGACACTACAACTCCATCGGTCGTGCCGTCGGCAGCGTGGAAAGCGACCGGGGCGTTGTCGAGATCGACGCCTTCGGTTACATGGACCACAGCTGGGGTGAGCGAAAGAACCACTTCCCAGCCTCGAAGTGGATTTTCGCCTGCGCGGACCAAAACAACTTCGTGCAGGCCTTCCCCGTTCTGGCGGCCGACGGCCAAACGCGAAACATCATCGGCTACGCCGCGCGGGACGGCCGGCTGCGCAAGCTCGACAACGAGTACTCGACCGGCTACTCAATCCGCGACGACTGGCTGACGCCGAGTGCCTGTGACGCCGAACTACGGGACGAGGACGGTCGGGTGTTCAGGCTCACCGGCCGGACACAAGGTCCGGAGGGCATCTATCCATTCCTTCACGGCAAGTTCTGCGTGCACGCCCTGGCCGGTTTCACCCTGGACGGCCGCCCAGCCAAAGGCCTGCTTGAGAATTCGCCGCCGCGGGCCATGCCGACGCACATCGTGGACCATTACGGTATCGACCCCTCCGGGATGTGGTTCACCGCACCGGACGCGGTCGGCCTCGCGCAGAGGTGAACAGGACGCAGCGTGGTCGGTGACGAACCGCCTATCGCGCGATCGGGCCGGCGCAGTACATCGACTTGGTGATTCGGTAGGCCTGGAGACCCTCGGGGCCGAGTTCGCGTCCCAACCCACTGGATTTGACTCCGCCGAAGGGTGATCGGATGTCGAGTTGGTAGTGATTGATTCCGACCGAGCCGGTGTGCATGGCCCGTGCGACGTCGCGGGCGCGAGCATCATTCTGTGACCAGACGGTGCCAGCGAGACCGAATTCCGTGTCGTTGGCGAGTTGGATCGCCTCGGCTTCGTCGCCGTATGGGGTGATCGTCACGACAGGCCCGAAGATCTCTTCCCTGGCAAGGCGATTCTGGTTGTCGACGTCGGCGAAGACGGTGGGCGCGACGAACCATCCGCGCGGCTGATCGGAGGGAACCGATCCGCCGGCGATCAGGCGCGCCTCTGATTCACGCCCAATCTCGATGTACTCCAGCACCGTGTCGCGCTGGCGTGCGCTAACTAGTGGTCCGATCTCAGTGTCGTCGTGGAGAGGATCCCCGACCTTCATACCGTTTGCTAAATCACCTATCGCACCGATGAATTCAGCGTATCGCAAATGCGGGACAAGGATGCGTGCGCTGAGATGACAGGTTTGGCCGTTGTTCGCGAACGAGACCGTGCGCAGGCCCGCGATCGTCGCTTCGAGGTCGGCGTCGTCGAGGACCACGGCTGCGGACTTCCCGCCGAGTTCGAGGGTGACCGGTTTGATCAACCGGCCGCATTCGGCGCCAATCAGCCTGCCGGCATTCGTGGATCCGGTAAAAGCGACTTTGTCGATGCCCGGGTGGGTGACCAGATGCGCCCCCGCCGCTGCATCGCCAGGCACAATGTTCAGTACGCCCGCCGGTAGTTCTGCGTCCGCCGCGGCTTCGGCGAAGATGAGCGCGTCCAGTGCGGTCTCGGGGGCGGCTTTGAGCACGACGGGGCAGCCGGCGGCCAGCGCGGGGGCGATCTTCATGATCGCGATGGACTGTGGATAGTTCCACGGTGTGATCGCTCCGACCACGCCCACCGGTTCGCGGCGCACAATGGTGTGGCCCACCAGTGCCGACCGGATTTCCTCGGGATTCCACTCCTTGATCATCTTTGCGTAGTAGGCAACGAGCGCACCCGGGAAAACGCCGTTTACCGGTCGCGACAGGGTGATCGGCATGCCGTTCTCACGGCAGACCAGCGTGGCGGTATCCGCAGCGCGCGAGCGCAATGCTGCGGCGAAGCGGTTGAGTGCCGCGGCACGTTCTGCCGGCGGGGCGGTCCTCCACTGTTCGGCCGGACGCTCGTGGGCCGCGGCGACTGCGTCGTCGATGTCAGATTCGGTTGCGCACGGGCCGTCGGCGAGGAGTTGTCCGGTAGCGGCCTCGGTCACTGGGATTGTCTTCAAGGCGGGACGGAAAGCCCCGCCGATGAAGAGTCGAGCGGTGTCAGCAGCTGTGGGCGATTGAGTCATGCCGGCTGTTCCTCGTCGGTGGGGGTGGGCCGTTTCGCGGCGAAAAGCACGCCGTCAGAGATCAGACGGTCCAGTTCTGAGCTATCCATGTCGAGCCGTCGCTGACACACCTCAACGGTGTTCTCCCCGAGCAGCGGGGCGGGGCGCAGATCGACCGGCCGTATGTGGCGGTACTTTGCCGGACCGGTTTCGGTCGGCAGGGCTACGTCGAACAGCGGATGCGTCATCTCGGAATAGAGGCGGCGGGCACGTACCTGTGGCTCATCGAGGATGTCGGTTCCGCGCAGCATGGGCGCAGCCGCCACGCCTCCGCGTTGCAGCGAATCCGCCAGGGCAGTGGCGTCGAATCGCCCTGTGAAATCAGCCAGCAACGCCTTCATCCGGGTCTGGTGCTGCCAGCGATCCGACATCGAGGCGAAGTGCGGTTCCTCCGCAAGCTCGCACGCGCCGAGTGCTGTCGTCACCGTGTTCCAGTCATCGTCGGAAGCGATCGTCACGACGCACCATTCGTCATCCCCAGCACATGGATAGACACCGCGCAAAGTGAGGTCTTCGACAACCGCGGTTCCTGCGTTGCGAGCCCAAGCCGTCGCGTAGAGCACACCGAGTTGACTGATCGCGGTCTCGGCTTGCGATATGTGGATGTGTGCGCCGCGGCTGGTGCTGCGGCGTCGGATCAATACGGCCAACGTTGCAATCGCTGCCAGGCGAGCGACGACGTGATCCGGGTAGACGGTGACCGCGTCGGAGAACGGGTATTGCGAGTCCGGGTCGGCGGGGTCTTCCGTGGCCCACAGCTGGGTTATGCCGGTAGATGCGCGCACCAGCGGTCCATATCCGAGCCGGGTGCTCCAGGGACCAACGTCGCCATATGCGCTGCTCTCAGTCAGGATGACGCACGGATTGATTTGCTGCAGCGCCTCAAACGAAAAGCCAAGGGAAGTCAGCGTTCCCGGTTTGAAGTTGGCGAAGATCATGTCAGCCTGGCTCACCAGCCGGCTGAACACGTCGCCTCCGCCCTTGGCTCGCATGTCCAACCCAAGTGACAATTGATTACGGTGCGTCCACGCAAACGATTCACTCATCATCTGGCCCGGCCGCGCCTGCCGCAGCCCGTCAGGGTACGTCGGGCTTTCGATCTTGATGACTTCTGCGCCCATATCGGCAAATAGTCGGCCCAGTTCACCACCGGCGACGATGACGCCTAGGTCGAGCACTGTCAGACCGCTCAGCGGTCGCGACGGTTGGTCTGCGGAAAGCATCGCTCGCGGCCGTTCTGTCCATGTGGACGCAGCATTTCCGGGCTGCGGCGCCAGCCAACGAACGCCGGCGCGGGTGCCGTCGATGACCGTGCATCCGTCGGGGACGGTGATGGTCGTGCCGTCGGCCATATCGACATCGGTCCACGCTGATACGGAAATGAAATGCTCACATGACGCGACGTCCGCCGGTGCAAGAATCGCCGCCACAGGCACTCCCCGTGAGGCACCCTGGGCGACTAATTCTTCTCCCGGCTGCGAGGCGAACAGTTCAGCGATCAGTATCCGAAGCCGAGGGAAGTCGATCGCGCGAGCGCTGATGCTGTCGTATTTGGGGTCCTGAAACTCCGTCGGCTCTCCCAGCCAGGAGCGCATCGCGCGCCACTGTCGTGGCGCGAGGATGCAGATCCTGACCCAGCCGTCGCGGCAGGAAAAGATTGGGTAGGCATCCTGGTTATTAGGTCGGCCGCGGCGGGCCGTGCTGAGTCCGCGCGCCGCAGCGGCTTGCCCCTGGGCGCCGAACGGCGGATCGAGTGCTTGAAGAACCGCCTCGTAGCGTGAGAAGTCGATGTAGTCGCCCCGGCCGGTCCGCAACCGTTGGTAATACGCGACGAGCACTGCCCAAGCCGCTTGAGCGGCAGCGGTGGATGAGGCAAGACCGTTCGGCGGCAAGATCGGTGGCCCGCCGGGCGCCCCGGATCGCGAGAGCACCGAAGACATCGCCACCAGCACAGGATCATCGGCCAACCAATCCGCGCGAGGCCCGTCTTGGCCGAAGTCGGTCATCGACATCACGACGAGGTGTTCGAACCGATCCGACAGCTCCATGCCAGACAGCCCAAATAGAGTGGACTGGTCGCGTTTTCCGCTATCAACGACGATGTCGGCGTCGGCAACCAATGCGAGGAAACGCTGCCGATCGTCCTCGCATACAGGATCGAATATGACACTGCGCTTATTCGCGTTGTGCAACGCGAAGCCGACAGTGTTGCCGTTGATCGACGGGAGACTGAGGCGCTCAGGTGATCCTTCGGGCGGTTCAACCTTGACGACGTCGGCGCCGAGGTCTGCCAGCAAGCGCGTGGTCTGAGCATCCTCCCCCGAAGTGATGTCGACGATTCTCAGGCCATTCAATGGCATTTCCACCGATGCCCAGGTCACAACGTCTCCCTTCGAAATGGGGGCGGGTCATCACACTCACATCGAGCCGTCGCGTTCCAAAACCAGCCCCAGGTCGTCTGCGACGGTGCCCGCTCTCGGCCGACCCGACAGTTTCGGCATTCGACTCCGAGCCGCGTACATGACGACCGCGGGAACACCGCACCGACGCCACAGGAGCGAGATCTCCGAACACAGTAGGCACACCTGTGCGTTGACGTAAATACCTTATACCATTAGTTTTAGATTAGGCCGCAGTTCCGCCTAGCTCTGTAGTAGCGAGATTGGATCCTGCGCTGGGCCTGGGCTGGTCCGAATACCAATGGCGCGTTTATCTAGCGATGCTAGTCCGGGCGACGCTACGCCACGGTTTGCCAAACCGAATGCATCAACTTTGGTGCGGTACTGGTTGAGACAGTTATGCGATCGGTCATGAGTGAGGCCAGCGTGCCATGGCTATGCGAGCCAGAGCCGGACGGTCATCGTCCTCGATGTCGGGATCAGCTTCCACTACGATGACCGCGGTCGGCGGTTTCTGTTCCATGTCGACACAATATGCATCCGGTGGATGGTTCACTGCACCAATGGACATACGCCGAGTGGTCACCGGACACGACGCCGCAGGAAAGTCGGTATTCGTCAGCGACGACACAGTGCAGCCCGCTCGCCCGGCGTTGATGCCTGGCGCCGAGTTCCATCAGTTGTGGGGCAGCGACACGGCGCCAGAGTTTCCCGACGACGGCTCGATGCCGCAGTGGCACAGTTACTTTCCGCCCATCGGTGGCTTTCGCTTCGCGATGCTCACGCTGCCGCCGTCGGGCGGTTCCTCCGAAGCCCGGGCGGTGGACATGGAGAAGGCGCTCGCCGAGATCGAGGACCTGCTGCCCGGGATGCTCGGGTACATGGATCCCTCGGATCCCGGCATGCACACCACCGACACGATCGACTTCGAGGTGGTGTTGGAGGGCACCGTCGTCCTCGAACTCGACGACGGCGCCGAGGTGACGCTGCGGCCGGGCGACACCGTCGTACAGAACGGCACCCGGCACCGCTGGCGCAACCCCGGTGACACCCCCGCGCGGATGGCGGTGTTCATCTGCGGCGCCGAGCACGCCAGCGTGACCCGCTGACCCTCCCTATCCCCCGTGTTCCGCCAGCCAGCGTTCGGCGCGCCGGTTGGATGCGCGCGACAACCAGGCGTCCTGGATGAGTTCGGTCAGCTCGACACGGCCGATCTCGCCTAATCGGCTGGCGCGCACCAGAACCGACAGATGCCCGTCGAAGCGGTCGGTGGTGAAGAACGGTGAGTTCGGGTCCTGGACCAACGCCAGCTTGTCGGCCTCCGACTCCACCCAGATCATGATCACGTCGGGGTAGCGTTCACCGGTCTGCGGATCCTCGGCGTCGGGCTGCGGGGTGCGGAAGAACACGAACGACTTGCCGCCGACCTGGTAGATCGCGTTACCCTTCGGCCCTTCGATTCGGGTGGTGTGCGGCATGCCCGCGGCGATGTCGTGGACGTCAGCGACGCGGGCGGGCCGGTCACGCATGACGCTCGAGCGGGTGCACCAGCACATCGGACAGCGCCCCGTTGGCGACGTTTGCGGTCATGTAGGTGCAGAACGGTTGGCGCCGACGATCGGTGGGTGAGCCCGGGTTCAGCAGGCGCAGCCCGGTTTTCGCGGTGGTGTCCCACGGGATGTGGCTGTGGCCGAACACCAGCACATCGGTGTCGGGGTACTGCTTTGCCATCCGCGCTTCGCGGCCGGTCGCGGCGCCGGTCTCGTGCACGACGGTGAAGCGCAGCCCGCCGAGGGTGACGTCGACGCGTTCGGGCAGCCGACGGCGCAATTCGGCGCCGTCGTTGTTACCCCAGCACGCCACCAGATGCTTGGCCCGTTTCTCGAGCTTGTCGAGCAGCGAAGCCGCCACCCAGTCGCCGGCGTGCAGCACGACGTCGGTCTTCGACACTTCGTCCCACACGGTCTCGGGCAGATCGCGGGCCCGCTTGGGAACATGAGTATCTGCGATCAGCAGGAGCCGCACGCCTCCAAGCTAGACGACGCGAAGCACGGCGCCGATCGCGAGGCCGACGACCAGCAGCGCACCGGCCAACCGCACGTGCACCCATGCCAGCGCGGCGTACCACAGCGGCCACACCGGGAAGTTGGGCGGCGGCTCGTCGGGCGGCGGGCGCCGGAAGTATGGCCACAGCTTGACCAGACGGGGCAGGGCGAGCAGGACCAGCAGCGCCGGCCACGGCATCGCGCCGAGTGCCACCGCGACGGCGACCAGAACGTAGAAGCCCACGAGCATCGCGAGGGTGGTGCTGCGGGCGCGGGTGGCGCCGAGCATGACGGGCAGGGTGCGGATGCCGCGGGGTTCGTCGTAGGGGATCTTGTCGATGTGCTTGCCCATCAACACGGTGGTGCACAGCAGGCCGTAGGGGATGGCGGCCAGCACGATGTCCCATCCGACGGAGCCGACAGCCGAGTAGTAGGTTCCGCAGACCATCAGCGGGCCCCACACGATCAGCACGTCGGGTTCACCGAGACCGCGTTTCTTCAGACGCAGGGGCGGCGCGGTGTAGGCGACGCTGAGCACGAAGCCGGCCAGCCCGAATGCCAGCACCGGCCAGCCGCGCGCCCAGGTGAGCACGACCAGGATCGCGAGGTCGGCGACGTTCACCGCGAGGATCGACAGCACCAGGGTGCGCTTGCTGACCAGTCCGGACAGCACCGGGTGCGGGGCGTACAGCGCCCGCGGATAGGTGGCCTCGTCCAGGCCGGTGCTGGTGTCGTAGAGGTCGTTCATCAGGTTGTTGGCGATGTGCGCCAGCACGATCCCGACGATGGCCAGGGTGAGCCACCGCCAGTCCAGACCCGGCTCGCCGACCGCGAGCAGCGCCGCGACCAGGCCCGCGAACAGGGTCATCGGCAACACCGCGGCGCGGGTGACCACCAGCCAACGGGTGACGAAGTCGACCGGCCCGTCCGGCGGCGGGTTGGTGGTCCGTAGCGCGTACAACCAGGAACTCACCCGCGAGCGCGATCTCACCTCGGCCATCCGTCGATGGTAGGCGGGCGGTGTCTGACGAAGAGCGCGCCCGAAGGGATTCGAACCCCTAACCTTCTGATCCGTAGTCAGATGCTCTATCCGTTGAGCTACGGGCGCTTGTGTTCAATTGTGTGGCGGAGGCGAGAGGATTTGAACCTCCGGTCCGCTTTGAGGCGGACAACTCATTAGCAGTGAGCCCCATTCGGCCGCTCTGGCACGCCTCCTGACGTTTACCGCCGATCCGACAGCGTACACATCGGTCCCGGTGGGGGGCAAAGCGCAGGTGACCGCCCCATAGACTGACCGGGTGACTGCCCGTCTGCGCCCCGAGTTGGCCGACCTTCCGGCCTACACCCCCGGCAAGACGGTGCCCGGCGCGATCAAGATCGCCAGCAACGAGACCGTGCACGGGCCGCTGCCCAGCGTGCGCGCCGCAATCGAGAAGGCCACCGACACCATCAACCGCTATCCGGACAACGGATACGTCGCACTCAGGGAACGCCTGGGCGAGCACGTCGGCTTCTCCCCCGAGCACATCTCGGTGGGCTGCGGATCGGTGAGCCTGTGCCAACAGTTGATCCAGATCACCTCCACCGTCGGCGACGAGGTGCTCTACGGCTGGCGCAGCTTCGAGATCTACCCGCTGCAGGTGCGCACCGCGGGCGCCACCGGGGTCCAGGTGCCGCTGTCCGACCACACCCACGATCTGGACGCGATGCTCGCCGCGATCACCGACCGCACCCGGTTGATCTTCGTCTGCAATCCGAACAACCCGACCAGCACCGTCGTCGACCCCGACGACCTGGCCCGGTTCGTCGCGGCCGTGCCGTCGGACATCCTGATCGCCATCGACGAGGCCTACGTCGAGTACATCCGCGACGACCTGCTTCCGGACAGTTTCGGCCTGGTCCGGGCTCATCCGAACGTGATTGTGCTGAGGACTTTTTCGAAGGCATACGGCCTTGCCGGGCTGCGGGTCGGCTACGCGGTCGGCGATCCGGACATCATCACCGCGCTGGGCAAGGTCTACGTTCCGTTCACCGCGACCAGCGTGTCGCAGGCCGCCGCCATCGCCTCGCTGGACGCGGCCGACGAGCTGTTGGCCCGCACCGACGCCGTCGTCGCCGAGCGCACCCGGGTGACCGAGGCCCTTCGCGACGCGGGCTATCCGGTGCCCCGCTCACAAGCCAACTTCGTCTGGCTGCCCCTGCCGGGCCGCGCACAGGAGTACACGCGAGCGGCCGCGGACAGCCGGATTATCGTGCGTCCTTACGGGGAGGACGGGGTGCGCGTCACCGTCGCGGCCCCGCACGAGAACGAGGCGTTCCTCGAGTTCGCCCGACGCTGGACAGGAGATTCATGACCGAGGCACGCAAGAAGTTCGCCGAGTTCAAGGAGCGCACCGAGCAGATCGACGACGCCGAACTCGACGACTTCTGGGCGAGGCTACGCCCGGCCACCATCGCATTCATGATCGGCGAGTGGGCAGGCGGCGAGTTCAACACCGGGCACCGCGCCAACGGTTTCCTCAAGCGGCTCAACTGGTTCGGTAAGACCTTCAACTCGGCCACCGACGCCAAGCCGCTGGTGTGCCTGGACGCCGACGGCAACAAGTTCTCCAACACCGAGGCGATGGGCGGTGAGGCCACCCTGTGGTTGGAGGAGTTCCGCGGCGAGGTGACGGCCACCATGGTCTACGACGCCAAGCCCGTGCACGACCATTTCAAGGTCATCGACGACAACGCGGTGCTGGGCATCATGAACGGCAAGGGCGCCCTGGACTCCCGGTCCGGGACCGACCGGCACCTGTATTTCTATCTCGAGCGCGTCTAGGCCGGCCTCCGGCCGGTGAACGCGAGCAACCGGTCGAGTGGCGTCGCGTCGGCGGGCACCTCGACGGGTGCGTCGAAGCCGGCGGTGCCGCGGCCCTGCGGCGTGATGATCCTGTGCGTCAAGCTCAGTACGTAGTCGCTCAGTGAGTCGGGCGCAGTCACGTCGCGCCCGACCGCCGAGGCGTAATCCCAAGCGTGCACCAGGAATTCGATCGACAGGATGCCGACCATCACCTTGGCCGGCACGTCGTTGCCCGCGAAGCGCACCGTTCCGTCCAACCCGCGGCGATGCCAGGCGTCCAGTGCGCTGCGCGCCGCCACCACGACTTGGTGCTCGACGGGGTCGTCGGGGTTTCGATCGGCAAACTCGGCGCCGGCCATCCCGCCGATCGTGGTGATCGAGTTCAACAGGTGGTCGGTCAGCGAGGCCACGTCGAACTCCCGGCACGGGGTCTGCTTGGCCAGATCGTCGGCGGCGACACCGTGCAACACGTGCTGCAGGACTGCCAACGACTTCTCTGCGCTGCGCAGTTCGTCGGTCGGCGGTGATTCGGGTCCGGGCCGCAGGTCGTCGGTCATGAGTTTCTCCTATGTCAAGCCGCCGCCAGTTGGCGAGGCTTTTGGCGGTTGTTGTGGTCGGTGAGGAGGTGGTTGAAGACGACGCGGGCCAGACGGCGTTTGAGACAGCGCAGGGCTTCGGGCCTGGAGTCCCCCTCG